>NZ_CP117883.1:4800000-5104637 GCF_028736215.1 Mucilaginibacter sp. KACC 22773 | reverse complement strand
TAATTTATTTGCTTTAAAATAATATATTATTTAACTGAAAATAAAATAAGCCAATGTCTTTTTAAGATATTGGCTTATTTTATAATATTGGTTTAAATATTTAAGCTTTGATATATTCAAAACGATTATTCTCATTGCTTCTTTCTCGCCTCAGTTTATTTTCGTTTGCCAGTTTTAAAAGGATACCGGATAACTCCGAAGTTTTAAAATCCGAATCAAACTGCTCTTTACAATAGTTGGCTATTGATGAGATGGAACGTTGGGTATCAAAAAAGTCGGTACTTAATAATTGATTCAATATCTTGGTTGCCCCTGGCTTTTTACGCCCCGAATTAGCAAAATTTTCATCGTCTGGACGCATTTTACGCCCTTTTTTGCTAAAAATTTCAGATCCATCGGCATCCGCCTTTTCCGACTCAATCATTACGTCCAGTAGTCTGTCGATGATTCGTACCTGTACAGCTTCTGACTGAAATGAGTTAACAACTTCTGCTACCTCAACAAGTTGTTTTTTTAATTTCTCTATATGTTTGCTCATGATGAACTAGATTTGAATTCTAACAGGAATTGTCAAATCTAACTGGAATAATAATTAAAAATATAGCGTATTTTGGTAAAAAAGTTGTTTATGTTAATATTTCAGCTCTTTTTGTGCTAACAATTGGCAAAACATATATTAAATACTAAACAGCATTCACTGTGAGTAGCGATCCTTTGGTTTATAATACGACCTATTATAATGTTTTGGCTATTTTCTCCAGCATTTCAAGCCCGGTATCTATATGATTTTTTTCGATAATAAGCGCCGGCCTGAAGCGAATGCTCTTATCGCCACAGCCTAAATACATGATGTTATTATCTAATCCTTTGTTAATGAAGGTATCGCGCTTGCTTTTGTCAGGGAAATCAAAGGCTGTAAGCAGGCCCTTACCTCGTACATTACTGATAACGGGTATCCTGGCCGAAATTTCGCTAAGTTGATTTTGTAAATAATCGCCCATTTCTGCGGCATTTTGGCAAAGGTTATCCTCCTCAATCACTTCCATTATTTTTGATGACCTTACCATATCAACCAAACTACCGCCCCAGGTTGAGTTAATGCGCGATGAAACATGGAATACATTGTTCTCAATTTCGTCTACCCGGTTACTGCATAATATGCCGCAAACCTGCATCTTTTTGCCAAAAGCCAAAATGTCTGGCCGGGCTTTGGGACCAAAGTGCTCATGGCACCAAAATTTGCCGGTAAGGCCAACGCCTGTTTGCACTTCATCGTAAATTAACATGGCTTCGTATTCATCGGCAAGCTCACGCAGCTTTTCTAAAAATTCCTTGCGTACGTGGTTATCCCCACCTTCTGATTGTACCGGTTCAATAATAATAGCGCAAACATCATCTTTATTATCTTCAAAAGCTTTCCTGATTTGGGCTACAGACAATTGCTCACGTTGCAGCAAGTCTTCATGATTAGCGTCGCTGTAGGGGAAATTCATATACGGTACCGATACCCTTGGCCAGTCAAACTTGGCAAACCATTTGGTTTTATTGGGCACTGTATTGGTAAGGCTAAGGGTATAGCCGGACCGGCCATGAAAAGCGTGCTCAAAATGGATCACTTTAAACCCTCGTTCTTTTGTATACCCCCGGGCAAAATTCTTTTGCACCTTCCAGTCCATGGCAACTTTTAAGGCATTTTCGATAGCCAATGAACCACCAGCTATAAAAAAAGCGTGCGGCAAATAATCGGGTATACCAATCCTTGAAAATGTTTCTACAAATTGCGCGTACTGAGTGGTATATATATCAGAGTTGGATGGGTTGGTTAATGCCGCCAGCATCAGGTTTTTTTTAAACTCTTCGTCGTTCACCATTTTGGGGTGATTGTAGCCTAATGGAACCGAAGCAAAGCAGGTAAAAAAATCAAGGAGTGTCCTATCATTTTTTGAATCATAAATATATACGCCCTTGCTTTTTTCCATGTCAAAAGTGAGGTCGAAGCCATCGGCAAGTACGTGCTTCTGTAATGAAGCCTGAACGTTTTGGGGTGAAACAAGTAGATTGTACATATCAATTTTGGTTTATACAAATCTACAAAAAAGCCCTCAAAAACAAAATTTAGGCGGTTTTTGAACCGATTGGGTAAAAAGTATGTTTAAATTGTTTAAAGTTACTTTTTGTACCAAAGCCAAAAATAGTATAGCGGGATAAGTTGCTTTTTTTTGATTTTAATTTGTTTAATCCTATTTCAATCTGCCTGAAATAGCGTAAGGGCAATACTGTTGGATGTGCGTTTTTAATTTATGATATAATCTGTTTGAATATTTAGGGACAGTGGTAAATACCTTATTTTACAAAAAAATTGTCAAGTCGGTAAAATCTTTAAATTGTATCAAAACGCAAAAAGCCCCGGGAGTCCGGGGCTTTTTGCGTTTTCATGTTTAATTGAAAATTATTTTTGTTTAAACTGAACGCGACGGTTTAATACACGTCCTTCTTCTGTTGAGTTATCGGCAATTGGCATAGTTTCGCCATAGCCTTTGATTTTTACTTTCTTGGCATCAACACCAGAGTTAACCAGGTAAGTTTTTACCGAGTTAGCACGATCTTTTGATAGCGCAATGTTGTGAGCGGCAGTACCTTCAGATGATGCAAAGCCATCAACTTCCACCTTTTTACCAGAAGCGCGCAAATCGGCAGATGTGGCATCCAAAACAGGATAAGATGAGGTGCGCAATACCGAGCTGTCAAATTCAAACTGGATGTTTGAATAAGCGGTGGCAGCAGTATGAGCTGCTAATGCAGATGAATCTGGTTTAGGGAATACGATAACGCAACCAGAACCATCAACTACGCTACCTGCAGCAGTACCAGGGCATTTGTCAAACTGATCGGCAACACCATCGCCGTCCGAATCTTTTTTCAGGTCGCTAACCGCAGTTTCAACATTGGTAACGCGGCCTTTTAAAGCTTCAACTTCCTGGCGTAAAGCTGCATCGTACAATTCATCATACATTTGAGCAACCGGGTTAACCCATGTTAGGTTCTGTTTTGTTTTCGGGCCAAAAGTATACTCTAAACCACCGTACGTATAAGAGTAATGGCTAAAGGTTGGATACGTGCTTTTACCGGCAACATTATAACCCTGTACAAAGCTAACGGTGTATCCTAAGTTCAGGGCAACTGCATCAGATAACCTGAATTTTACACCCGCGCCAACAGGGGCATATAGTTCTTTTACCGTATGTCCGTAAGGGTCATTTACTGTAGTACCTGCATCTGTAACATACATTTTAGGTTTGTACATATCTAAACCTAAACCTGCGGAACCATAAAAGTTAACACTGTTTTTACGATGTAAAAAGCTAACACTTGCAATGTTGAACACGCCGCTTAAAGCCACGGAGTTAAAACTGGTTTTGTATTCGGTAATGCCAAATTTTTCAGTACCGGCTTTATCAATGCCGTGTACCTTGCCGCCTAAATAATCTAACTGCAAGCTAAAAGTGTGCGATAGCTGCTGCCTTAAATACAATCCATAACCCAAATCAACTTTAAACTTATTTGTTGTGTTAATGGTAAACGGAACAAGCCCATCAGTTATACCGGCGCTTACACCAATACTGAATGTGTTGTACTGGCCAATACCACCAAATACCTTGGCAGTAGAGGCTTCAGTCGTGGTTGTTGTAGTAGTTGCGGTTTTGGTGGAATCGGTTTGGGCATTAGCCATACCTACAACCATCAAAGAAGCAAATGATAACCCGACTGTTTTCTTTAATGTAGAATAGTTCATAGTTTTAATTTATTAATAAAACATCACTAAGAATCTTAATGATTTAATGCTAAAAACTCATTTTTTTGAAAAAAGTTTTCTGCTATAGAAATATTTTATTTAAAATATTAATTATTAAGGGGATATATTTTTTGAAAAAAGTATTTTGCGGATTTTATGGGCCTATAATTATTGCATTCATACAATCCGTACTGGTTTTAAAACTACGGCCAATGATAATATTTATAACTTTACCAGTGCTACTACAACGTTGAAGTAAAAATAAGCGAGGGATATCTTTTTAATTAATAGCGCGGGTTGTAGAATTGCATGGATTAACCTTAATACATGATACCATTGAAAGTAATACAAAGTGTACATCCGGAAGATTTTAAACGATATGATACCGCTACCATACGGTCGCGTTTTTTGATAGATAACCAGGTACAACCAGGTAAAATCAACTGCACCTATACTCATTATGATCGTATGATAGTTGGCTTTGCCAACCCTACAGATACTCAATTGCTGCTACCAAATTATCCAAACCTGCGTGCGGAGTATTTTTTAGAGCGCCGCGAGATAGGGATTATCAACGTAGCCGGTGATGGAGTTGTAGTAGCCGATGGCATTACTTATGATGTGAAGAAACTTGATTGCCTATACCTTGGCAAGGGCACTAAAAGTGTGCATTTTGTCAGTAAAAATAGTAATGAGCCGGCAGTTTTTTACTTGCTTTCGGCGCCGGCGCATGCAACGTACCCAACAACATTGTTAACCCATGCTGATGCGGTAAAAGTTACACTTGGCTCGGCATCAACAGCCAATCATCGTACTATTAATAAATACATACACCTGGAAGGCACCAAAAGCTGCCAGTTGGTTATGGGCCTTACCATTTTGCACGACGGCAGCGTATGGAACACCATGCCGTCGCATGTGCATGATCGCCGCATGGAGGCCTATTTTTATTTTGATGTGCCCGAGGGGCAGAAGATATTCCACTATATGGGCGAGGGCAACGAGACCCGGCACATCACCATGAATAATTACGATGCCGTGGTATCGCCGCCCTGGAGCATTCACTCGGGTAGCGGTACAGCAAGCTACAGCTTTATATGGGGTATGGCGGGCGAAAATCTGGATTATACCGACATGGATCCCATTGCTATTACAGACCTCAGGTAATCATCATCAATAAAAATAATATACATTGGAAAATAATTTCTCTTTAGCCGGTAAGGTAATTGTAGTAACAGGCGGCACGGGCATATTGGGTAACGCCTTTATAAATGGTATTGTTGAAGCAGGCGGCGCCGTAGGTATTTTGGGTCGCAACGCCCAGGTAGCCGAGGAGCGAGCCAACGCTATTAACCAAAATGGCGGCAAAGCGGTGCCATTGGTTGCCGATGTTTTAAACCAGGAAGAACTGCAGGCCGCTAAAACCAAACTGATGGATACATTTGGCAGGTTGGATGGCCTGGTGAATGGGGCAGGGGGTAACATGCCGCAAGGCGTTTTACAGCCCGATGAGGATGTTTTTAAAATGAATATAGCCGGCATGAAAACCGTAATGGACTTAAATACCTGGGGCACCATTATCCCCACACAGGTATTTGGCGAGGCTATTGCGCAAACCGGCAAGGGTAGTATTGTTAATATCTCGTCGATGAATTCAAAGCGGGCTATTACTAAAGTATTGGGTTACAATATAGGCAAAGCGGCTGTTGATTGTTACAACCAATGGTTTGCAGTTGAGTTAGCCAACCGCTATGGCGATGCCATCAGGATGAATGCACTTGCGCCGGGATTTTTCCTGACCGAGCAAAACCGGAACCTGCTCACCAAACCCGAAGGCGGCTATACCGACCGTGGCCAACTGGTGATAAAACAAACGCCGTTTAAACGTTTTGGCCACCCGGATGAACTGATTGGCGCGCTGATATGGTTGCTAAGCGATGCATCTAAATTTGTAACCGGGTCCATGATCTGCGTAGATGGCGGTTTTTCTATTTTTGGCGGCGTGTAACAATTTGATAGCACTTCTTTTTATCGCGAAATTTTATCTCAATTATTTTAGGTTTGTTAACTGCAATAAATTACAATTGTAATTAAACGTGCCGTTAAAGCTAAAAAGGGATATGAATTTCGCGGTTGTTACCATAAAGGATATTGCTAAAGAACTGGGGATTTCCACGTCGGCGGTATCTAAAGCACTCAAGGATAGTTATGAAATAAGCGAAAAAACCAAAGCGCTTGTACGTGAGTGTGCAAAAAGGCTTAACTACCAGCCCAATCACATGGCCCGAAGCTTAAAAAAGGGTAGCAGCAAATCCTTGGGCATAGTTGTATCTACCATCGATAATCATTTTTTTTCACAGGTTATTAACGGCATCGAGTTTGTTGCTCACGCCAGCGGCTACAATGTGTTTATTACCCAAACACATGAATCGTACGAGCTTGAAAAATTAAACGTAAGCCATTTGATGTACCGCGCAATTGATGGTTTGCTCATATCCTTATCAACAGAAACGGCCGATGTGTCCCATCTTAAAGATCTTCACGAAAAGGGCCTGCCCATTGTTTTCTTTGATCGTGTAAGCGACGAAATAGATACTCACAAAGTAATTGCCGATAATTTTCAGGGCGCTTTTGAAGCAACACAATCATTAATTGAGGCCGGGTATCGCAAAATTGCGCATATAACAAGTTCGGTAAACGTATCCATCACTGCCGAGCGCTTAAAAGGATACCAGGCTGCCCTTGCCCAAAACAACCTGAAGCAAAACGATGGTTTTATAAAATATTGCCTTCATGGAGGTAAAGACCTCGTCGAGATTGAAAACGCCCTCAACGAATTGCTTCTTTCACCCAATCGTCCCGATGCTATTTTTACCGCATCCGACAGGATAACTACCACAACCCTGGTGTTGTTGCATAGGCTGGGATTTAAAATACCTGCCGATATTGCCTTGCTTGGCTTTACCAATACCCAATTGGCCGATGTTTTAAACCCATCGCTGAGTACGGTGTACCAACCTGGGTTTGAGATAGGGAAAAAAGCCACCGAAATGCTTATCAGTTTGATTGAGAGCCGCAGGCCTGTAACCGAATTTGAAACTGTTGTTTTACCCACCCAGGTTTGTATCCGCGATTCATCACGATCAGGCCTTTAACTTTTGTTATTGGCTTTAAGCCTTATGCATTCTGCTTTCAGCTTCTATAATATAACTATATCGATGTAGTAAATATTTCGTTATTGTATTGTATAAAATTGTCTGTTCGGCAATACATTTGAAAACCAGTTATATTTTGTGTCTATATTGGCTTTTAAATTTCATAATTATGCGTTACCGGTTATTTGTAAAGGGTTTAGTAGGTGTATTAATGCTTTGCCATGGCTACAAAGCAACAGCGCAGGTTGTGCGGTTAGATTACTATTTTAACCGCGAAGTGCACACCGTTGCAGGCGAGGCTAAGCGCTTCCATTATTTATGGGACGAAAAGGAAAATACCGGTTATTCAATTTGGGGAGATGCTTTCAAAAAATGTGGCGCTACTTTAGATTCGCTTCCAACTGCTCCCACGGTAGATAATTTAAAAGGTTCATCCGTTTATATCATTGTTGACCCAGATACTAAAAAGGAGAGCCCCAAACCCAACTATATAACCCAGCAGGACGCAGCTGTCATTGCCCAATGGGTAAAAGCCGGCGGCGTATTGGTGATGCTTGCGAATGATAGCGCCAATGTTGAGCTGCCCCACTTTAACATACTGGCCAATAAATTCGGAATGAATTTTAATAACGATTTGCAAAATCATGTAATTGACGATAATCATTTTGAAGACGGCGCTATTATAACCACCGGCAACCCGCTTTTTAAAACCGCGCAAAAAATATTTATGAAAGATGTGTGCTCCATAAGTACAACTTTGCCAGCAAAGCCCGCTTTGGTAAAAAACGGATTAACCTTAATAGCCCAGGCTAAATTTGGCAAAGGAACTGTACTGGCCATTGCCGACCCATGGCTTTACAACGAGTATACCAATGGGCGTTTGCCGGCCGGATATGAAAATGATAAGGCCGCAAATGATATATCGGCATGGTTGCTGGTCCAGGTTAAAAAAAAGTAAAAACGACGATTACCCAATTAAACAACTATGAAAATATTTAACGGCATTAAAACCCTGTTTTTTTTGATGATTATGAGTGTTATTGCCCCGGGAGCAGCGGATGCCCAACAAAATCCGCATACTAAAGAAGTTGCCAATGCAGTTGAACGCCTGCGCCTTACAATGATAAGTGCGGATAGCGTAGCCCTGGATAAAATAGCGGCCGACAGCCTGAGCTACGGCCACTCCAGTGGTAAAGTGCAAAACAAAAAGGAGTTTATACACAGCTTTACCAGCGGCGCATCGGTTTTTACAGCTGTTGACTTTACGGGGCAAACAATTACCATATCGGGTAATACGGCTATAGTCAGGCACATACTATCGGCAGCTACCAACGATGCTGGCAAAGGCCCGGGCACCGTTAAGCTGGGTGTTTTGTTGGTTTGGGTGAAAAATGGAAAGGAATGGCAATTACTGGCCCGGCAGGCGGTTAAGGTGCTTTAAAAAGAAATGTAAAACTATGTCATTGCGAGTACCTATCAGGATATCCCTGAAAAAAAATGGGGATGACGTGATTGCAAATTGTGCTGAATGTGTAGACACAAAATTTTACGGATTCCCCTAAAAAAACGGTGGAAATGTGCGATTCCCCTTTCAAGAGGTCGGAGAGGTGTGTTTATGCACGTGCAATGAAACGCGGAAAAACACACCCCTGCCTGCGACCCCAAGCACTTGTCGCTGATTGTTTTGTTTTACTTAAAATATTAACCCCAGTAGTGTACCACCCCGTACCAGGGTGTACCAGGGCGTGCCACCCCGTACCAGGATGTGTCAGGGTGTATCACTTTTACCGGTACAGTACACTTTGGTGCTAAAAAAAACCTGGTACCGCACTTTCCACCCCGCCCTCTCTCGACAAGGGGATGGAAATACATCTGATAATCAATAGCTTATATCGACGTCATTATAAGGAACGAAGCAATCGCGAACTATACAGGGTAGACTTGCAGAGTTCGCGATTGCCGCGCTACGCTCGCAATGACATGGTTGTTGTGAGGCTCTAAAGCCAACATGTAATCCCTGTTTTTTTCAGGATCATCCTGATATGTACTCGCAATGACATAATATTATGGATAACAAACTTTACGCTAAAACCTATCCTTCATACCCAATAATCCCCAAATGCCGCCGCTATGGATGGCCAGTATTTTACTACCGGGTTTAAAATGCCCTTTGCCAATCAGGTCGTATAAAGCATACATCATTTTACCGGTATATACGGGTTCAATAACAATGCCGGTGGCAGCAACAAACTGCTTGATAAAACCGATAAGCTCGTCGGTTGCTTTGCCGTATCCGCCAAAATGGTAGTCGGTATGCAGGTCATAATCGACAGGAGTTGTTAAAAAATGGTTAATCTCGTCCCGGATAAACCCTCCGTTTTTAAACACGGGTATAGCGTTAAATTTTGTTGTAAGTTGATGGTTGATTAATCCGTTAATAATGCCCGCCGCAGTGGTTCCGGTGCCGCAGGCGCAAAAAATATGGTCGTAGCTGTCGGTTAGTTCGTTTACCAGTTCGGCGCAGCCCTGGGCGCCTTCTGCAGATGAGCCGCCTTCGCCAATAAAAAAAGCCTGCTCATTATCGCCAAAATGTTTTTGGAATAATGCTGGTTTATTGCGGTAACTATCCCTATCGGTAAATACCAGCTGCATGCCGTGTAGTTTGCATAAAAACAGCGTATTGTTGTCAACTTCTTCTCCGCGCACAATACCTGTAGATTTGAACCCGAATTTGGCTGCCGCCGCTGCTGTTGCCAGTAAGTGGTTGGAGTAAGCCCCGCCAAATGTTACCAGGTGACTTTTGCGTTGGTTTTGAGCCGACTTTAGCAGGTATTTAAGTTTGCGCCATTTATTGCCCGATATCATGGGGTGAATGAGATCGTCCCGTTTCAAAAAAACTTTAACCTTGTGTGCATCAAACAACGGATTTGTAATTTGATGTACCGGACTAAAAATTTCGAGATCAATATTCATAAAAATAACCTGCCCTTAATGCTATTGCAATATTACGCTTAACCTACCACAAAAAACGATTACTTTTGCGCCCAAATGGCATACGAACCCGAGCTGATAGAGCAGGAAGAACAGGATTTATTTGAACACTTACGCGTTGTGGTTGATAAGGGTCAGTCGCTGCTGCGTATTGATAAATTTTTGATGCACCGGGTTGAGAATGCCTCGCGCAACCGCATCCAGAATGCCATCGAACTGGGAAATGTACTGGTAAATGATAAGCCTATAAAAAGCAGCTACCGGGTAAAACCGCTGGATGTAATTTCGGTTGTATTGCCCCATCCGCCCCGAGACACGGAGGTTTATCCTGAAAATATCCCCATTAATATTGTTTATGAGGATGATGACGTACTGGTGGTTGATAAAGCTGCCGGCATGGTGGTACATCCCGGTTATAATAATTATACCGGCACATTGGTAAATGCTTTGGTTTACCACTTTCAGCAGTTGCCAACATTGCCGGGTAATGATGGCCGGCCGGGCCTGGTACATCGTATTGATAAAGACACCTCGGGTCTGTTGCTCATCAGCAAAAATGAGCGCTCTATGAGCTGGCTGGCCAAGCAGTTTTTTGACCACACCATTACCCGCAAATACATAGCCCTGGTTTGGGGCGATTTGGTTGAAGATGGCACTGTAACGGGCTATATTGGCCGCAGCATTGCCGATAGGCGGGTAATGTCTATTTATGACGACCCGGAGAAAGGCAAATGGTCGGTAACGCACTACAAGGTATTGGAACGTATGGGGTATGTTACCCTGATAGAATGCCAGCTGGAAACCGGCCGTACCCACCAGATTCGCGCGCATATGCGGCATATAGGCCACCCCTTGTTTAGCGATGCTACCTATGGTGGAGATAAGATTTTGAAGGGGACGGTATTCAGTAAATACAAGCAATTTGTAGAAAATTGTTTTGAGCTGATGCCCCGCCAGGCGCTGCATGCCCAAACCCTTGGCTTTTTACATCCAACCCAGAAAAAGCAAATCCTGTTTGAATCGCCACTGCCTCCCGATTTTGAAAGCGTGCTGCTAAAATGGCGCAGGTATACTGCGGCTGATAATCAGACCAATGCCAATAGCGAGGAGTAATAAAGAGTGATTTGTGACTAAATGCATAATTTTTGCACAGTAGTTTAAGTTTTAATAAAGCAAACGGCATTTATAAATCAATCCGGTTTTAAAATCTGCACATTTGCACACTTGTAATCTGCACATCTGAAAATGACACCAGTGTTAATCAATTTTAACGGACAAATACTTCCTCAAGGCAGCTTGCTGCTTAGTGTGGCTAACCGGGCATTTAAATATGGCGACGGTTTGTTTGAGAGTATGCGCCTGATGAAAGGACAGCTTAAATTTGCCGATTTGCACGCCGACCGCCTGCAACGCGGTATGAAGGCGCTTAAAATTGATGGTTACTCGCAAATGGATACCTGGTTTTTAAAAGATATTGTGGAGGAACTTGCCCGCCGCAACAAAGTAAGACATGGCCGGCTGCGCCTCACTGTTTATCGGGACGCCGAGGGCTTGTATACGCCTACTCAAAATAAAATGGGCTATTGCCTGGAGCTTACCGCATCTGACGAGCCACGGTACTTTTTGAATGAGAAGGGGTTGATTATGGATGTATTTACCGAATTACCCAAGCCATCCAATTACCTATCCAATATCAAAACCTGTAACTCACTTATTTATGTAATGGCGGGTATCTATAAAACTCAAAATAAACTTGATGATGTATTCCTGCTGAACCAAAGCGGCTTTTTGTGCGAGGCAAGCAGTTCAAATATATTTATCCATTACCAGAACCACCTGTACACACCAGCACTAAGCGAAGGTTGTGTAGAAGGTGTAATGCGCCAGGTAGTGATAAAGCTTGCCCAGGATAACAATATAGATATTACCGAAGCCCAGATAAACCCTGACATCCTCTACGAGGCCGACGAAGTGTTTTTAACCAACGCCACCCGCGGCATCCAAACTGTAATGGGCTTTGGCGTAAGGCGCTATTTTAACAGGGTAAGTAAGGTTTTGATGGATGAGCTGAATAAGTTGTAGAAAAGTATCAAGTAGTAAGTATCAAGTATCAAGATTGATTTGCTGTTGATATTAACCCTGCCACTGCATGCAGTAGTAATAATAATGAATGTCTTTATTGGCGGTGATCTCACACCACTACTGTACGGCTACCGGCGCTTTAATAGCTGCCAATATTCCATCCCAAAGCGCAATACGTGCTTGTAGTGCTTCCTGTACAGCAGTGCCTGCTTCTTCCCATTTGGAGTCGTCATTACCGCAAAGTTCGGCAGTCATTTCGTAGGCCAGGTGGGAGTGGTGGTCGCCATCAACTTCAATGTGGCGTTCCAGGTAGTAAAGCAAAATATCAACCTTGCCGGGCAGTTGGCGGCTGAGTTCTTTAACAATACTTACAAACATATCGGGTATTAAATCCTCGCGGCCAAAGGTAAATACCGCTGCCTGCACATGGTTTTTGTTGGTGGCTATAACATCAAAAGTATGCAGCATAAAATTCCGGGCCGCCAACGGGATATCAGCAATAATTAAAGCTTCGTCGATATGTTTGCCGAAGTTTAATTCATGAAATAAATTGTTAATAGCAATAGCTTCGCTGCCGGCCTGCTGCATGGCGCGCAGGTATAGTTCAAAATGACTGGTGCGGTTGCCTTGCTCGTCAACATCGCTTTCCTCGCCGGTTACAATTTCGTTAATCAGGTAGCGGGTATTGGCGTTACCGGTTGGCATCCATGGTGTGGCAGTACAGGTAAGTTTTTGTTGCAGCGATTTTAACAGCGACATAAAATCCCACACGGCAAACACATGATGATCCATAAAAACGGTTAATTCATCCAACGAGTTAATGTTTTTATATAATTCGTGTTGTATCAGTTGATCACGTAAAGGCTGGATCTGGGTTTTTAGTAGTGCTATGCGCTCGCTGTAATTTGCCATCGGGTATTCGGTATATTATGGCGGCAAAAGTAGCAATAACAGGTGTTAAAAAACGTTAAGTTGTAATTTTTGACTTTGACTTGATTAGAATATCATTAGTCATAATAGTAACAATCCTAAATATTCCTTATCCTATTACATATAATCAATTATGAAAGCAACCGCCTTATTATCAACCCTGCTCATCATCCTGTTTTTTTCGGCATGTAACTCTACACCTTCGAAAGATATTGCTACACCGAAGACCGATATGCCCGAACCGTTAAAGGACGATAAATCAGACTTTAGCATGAAGAGGATGCCTTCAGGTTCGTTAATGGATGAGATTTATGACGACTTAGCAAAAAAAGACCCGCAACTTCAAAAGCTGGAAGAGCAGCTAACTCATTTTAACGGTGGCATAGCTGATAGTTTGAAGGCGTTTAACAATTATGCTGCAAAATCAGACGGATACTATTTTTCTGCAAACGAATCGTTAACGGCTATAAAAGATACCGTGCTGCGGGTGCAGCTTAGTGCATTAATAGCCGAGAGCAAATTGAAATACATGGAAAAAATAAGCAGGTTTACCAGTTTAAAAGCGCACATTGATAGCAATCAGATAAAAATGGACGACTATCATGCTGTGCTGAAAATAGTTGCAACCTTGCCCATTATTGAAAAGTATCAGGACAAAAATATGCCCGATATTACCAGTACGGCCAACCTGGCCAATGAAGCGCAACATTTAAAGGTTAAAACAATGCAGTTGGCAAAGAAGTATCAGAAAAAATAATTTGTTTTTGACTTTAAGTTCGAAAGGGCCACTTTGCGTATTTCGCAATTATGGCCTCCAACGGAATGAGGTTTGCTTCATCTTCGCTTTCGTCATAGGCTTTAAGTATACCTTCCCGCTGTTCTTCTGTTAATGAAAGCCAGTCCGAATTTTCTTGTTCTAATGATTGATCCATCACAATTTCACCCCTCTCAGAAAATCCTCAATACCCATGCGTTTTTTGCCTTCCAGCTGTATATCTTTTACACTTATAAAACCTCCTTTGGCTGCAAACTTTAAAAATGTTTTGCCGTCGGTAAGGAAACCGCCTGGTTGTATTGCCGGTTCATCAATCAAAAGTTCTGAAGCGTAAATCTTTAATAGTTTACCGTTCAAGTCGGTATAGGCGGTAGGGATGGGGCTTAGGCCACGGATTTTGTTGTATACAGTTTCGGCAGGTTGCAGCCAATCTATCTTACAATCTTCCTTAAATATTTTAGGGGCATGTTTAAGCTCTTCGCCGGTTAACAGCTGTACTTGCGGATGCTCATGATAACGGCCGCTTTCAACCGCCTTTACGGTTTTTACCAGCAGACCCGCGCCTTTGTTCATCAGCCTGTCATGTAAGTCGCCTGCAGTTTCGGTGCCGGTTAGGGTTATTTTTTCGGTGAATAATACATCACCGGTATCAATTTCATGTTTCAGGAAAAAAGTGGTTACACCGCTTTCCTTTTCGCCATTGATAATTGCCCAGTTGATAGGTGCCGCGCCACGGTATTGTGGCAACAACGAAGCATGAAGATTGATGGTACCTTTGGCAGGCATCGTCCAAACAGCTTCTGGTAACATCCTGAAGGCTACAACCACCTGTAAATCTGCCTTAAGGGCTTTAAGCTCGGCTAAAAAATCGGGGTTTTTTAGTTTTTCGGGTTGTAATACTTTTAAACCATTGGCTACTGCATACTGTTTCACTGCCGATTCGTTTAGTTTTTGCCCACGCCCTGCGGGTTTATCAGGGGCGGTAACAACGCCAACGATATCGCTGCCGGCTTTTATTAATGCATCAAGCGATGCCACTGCAAAATCGGGGGTGCCCATAAATACAATTCTCATGGTATATGCTGTTTTATTTGCTTCGTTTATTAATTGTACAATAAGTACTTGCTACGTGTTATGTTAAATTGCTTTAAACCTGGTTCCCAACTTGCGCGAATCTCGTTCTCGGTTTTGCCATTTGCAATCTGTTTCTGCAATTCTTTGCCGCCTGCTAACTTGTTAAAGTAGGCATTAAAAAAGTGGTCTTTATCCGGGAAAGCTTTATAAAGCTCAATAAGCCACGATAAGTTAATATGCTCCATTGCGCGTATTTGGTTCGGCGTGTAATTTTTAAGGTCGACGCCGAAGCATTGTTTATCTTTTTGCGGAGGGTTCTCGCTCATACCGGGGATGCCAACAGGAGTAAAGGAAAAAGGATAAATGCCCTTTAACAGGGGGTGTCCCAACAAAAGGAACGGGAAATAAGTGCCCCTGCCCAGGCTAAATGTTGTGCCTTCAAACAAGCAGGTGCTGGGGTAAATTAAAATAGACTGTTCTGTATTTAAATTGGGCGATGGGTTTACAGGCAGCTTATAAGGCATATTGTGGCTGTAATTGGCCACTTTTATAATTTTTAGCTTGCATTGCACACCGTTTTTTAGCCAATGCTCGCCGTTTATCATTTTGGCATATTCGGCAATGGTCATGCCATGGCTTATAGGGATGGGGTGCATGCCCACAAAGGAGTGGTAAGCGGTATCCAGTATGGGGCCATCAACCATATAGCCATTGGGGTTTGGCCTGTCCAGTATCATCAGTTCAATGTTGTTTTCGGCACAGGCCTCCATTACATAATGCAGGGTTGATATATAGGTGTAAAATCTTGCGCCAACATCCTGTATATCAAATATCATGAGGTTTATATCCTTCAGGTCTTCGGCTGTTGGCTTGTAATGCTTATTGGCATAAAGAGAGATTACGGGCAAGCCTGTTTTGGCATCTATAGCATCGTTTACCACAGCCCCATTGCTGGCATTGCCGCGAAAGCCGTGTTCGGGGCCAAATACCTTTTTAATGCTGATGCCACGTTTTAGTAAACTATCAACACTGGGTGTAAGGTTTTTGCCAATAACAGAAGTTTGATTAACAACCATCCCGATATTTTTTCCCTTAAGATAGTCAATATACAGCGGAATTTGATCGGCACCGGTCAATATTTCTGTATTATTTTTTTTATCGTTTTTTTCTTTTTTTAGATGGCTTTTAGAATTTGGAGCCGGATTGGCGCAGGCGGTATATACACTTAGTAATGCTATTAAAGCGCTTTGTAAAAAAACAGGTGTAATCTTCATAAAATATTGTTTTGAAACAATTTAAAAAGTAGCAGGTTTAATAGCAAAACCGCATATTTGCGAAGGTACTAAAAATCATTCTGCATTGAGTTTCGCCTCCTTTATATCCGCCCGTATAACATTCAAGTCAAAGCGTACATTTTCAAAGCTAATTGTACGTATTGCCATTATTGGTATTATGCTTGGTTTGGGCGTAATGATATTATCATTGGCCATTGTAAAAGGATTTAAACACGAGATACGCGAAAAAGTTCGTGGTTTTGCCGGCGATATACGCGTCATTAAGTTCGACCTGAACAGTTCATACGAGAGTTCGCCTATTGTTGAAGATGCTGGTTTTATTGCGCGGATGCGTAAAAGTCCGCTGATTACCCATGTAATGCCAACGGCCACCAAACCCGGAATTATTAAAGCCAATAATGAAATTGAAGGCGTGGTACTAAAGGGTGTTGATAAAACGTACGACTGGGCATACTTTAAAAAAATGATGGTTGCCGGCGATGTGATCGACTTTAAAGATTCTGTTGAAGCCCAAAAAGAGATCATGCTATCGCAGCAAACCGCCAACCGGTTAAAGCTACAGGTAGGCGATAAGCTGCTGATGTATTTTGTGCAGGAGCCATTGCGTAAGCGACAATTTAAAATAAAAGGCATTTTTAATATCGGGGTAGAGGAGGTTGACAAAACATTTGTAATAGGTTCTTTATCATTAATAAACCGCCTGAACGATTGGAAACCCGGCGAAATTGGGCAATATGAATTACGCGTAGCTGATTTTGACCAGGTGGATTTTGCGGCAGATCAACTGGACCAGGTTTTACCGGTAAGGTTAAAATCGCGGACGGTAATAGAAGATTATCCTAACATATTTGAGTGGTTGAAATTATTGGATGTAAATTCGGTAGTGATGCTTGTACTGATGGTTATTGTGGCGGTTATCAACATGATATCGGCCCTGCTGATCATGATTTTAGAACGCACCGCCATGATTGGTATGTTTAAAGCCATGGGGGCATCAAACTGGAACATCCGGAAAATATTTTTATACAATGCCACTTATTTGATAGGCCTCGGCCTATTGTTGGGCAACGCGCTTGGGCTTGGCCTGGGTTATTTTCAGCAACAAACCCACTTTTTTAAACTCGACCAGGCATCGTATTATATGACCTTCGTACCCGTACAATTTGGATTATGGGATGTATTGCTGCTTAACCTGGGCACATTGATAATTTGCTTGCTGGTGCTTATTGTTCCATCGATGCTCGTGAGCCGGATTTCGCCGGTGAAGGCAATAAGGTTTAAGTAAAGTAGTTAAATTTCCTGTAGATACAGATATTCGCCATCTTTTTGAGCAAAGACATAGTTATTCCAAAAGTTGTCGTCGTCCATGGTGCAGGAGGAATCGAGATAATTTTCATTATCCCAATTGGTTATTTGTTTTAAATCCCTAATAATTGCTGTGCCGTAGTAAATAGAGAAGTCGAAATTCTCTGGCTCAAAATAGACCCACTTGTAATATTTTCGTTTTGCACTATCAAATACGAAATAATGCAATAGCCAGTTATCAGCAGAATTTGAAACCATACAACAAAATAGTGTGCACTGTTTCTGTTCAGGGAAAATCATCGTAAAAGTGATACCCGAACCGGCTATATACCGATATTGGTCAGGAAGTTCAATCCGTATACGATCAAAAAAAGGTAATATCAAATCCTCGTTAAAATAATACCTCCACGCTTGATTTACTTTTTCTTTTTTTTCCTTTTTTAGCGATGCAACCAAGTACGGGGCATCTTTAAACTCTTCCATTCCCACATCTTTATAAGATGCAGTTTCGAATGTTTGCTTGAGATAATCGAGCGTTTCGTATGGTTTGAATAAAGTTTGCTGCCAAAAGTCAGGATAATCCGGTTCTTTAGACAAATTCGCCTTAATTCCATCTTGATTAACCAAATCGCCATAAAAGCAAAGCGTTTTTAAAATAAACCATTGTTCCTGATAAAGCATACACAAAAAAGTTATGGAAAAATATTGGTAAATACCTTCTTCGATAAGTTTTTGAGACGATTTGTTTGTGTAGGATGTCCGGTCAAAATTATAGTCCTTTCCTAATTCCTGATTATAATTTTTAGAGGTGTGCCATCCTATTTGTTCATGCAAATATTCAAACTCATCATAATCGATGGTACTTATGTCAACAAGAGTTGCCGCGTAAAACTTATCTTTTTCAGGATTAAATACCCCGCCAAAATATCCTACTAATAATTGTTCATCAACTCTTGGTTGCAAGATAGCTTCAATATCGTTGTTATAATCAAACATAAGTGATTTAGATCTCGACTAAATATATAGATTATAATCAGGATTGGTGTAATGTTTAACCATCGATGGAATATAGGTTATCGCCTTTTTACCTTTTTCCTCCCGCAAAATTAAACTTCAAATTTAAACCGCCGGCGCCAAATTTTATCTGTTGCGCACCCATTCCCTGGAGCGGGTATTTCAAGAATGGTTCAATAATTAAGCGGTTTTTGCCTAAAGCGGTGCCTACACCTACCGATATATTCAGCGTTCTGGCAAAATAAAAGCCATTGAAACTTTGTCGGTTTGTTTCTTCGGATGTTTGCTGGGTTGCGCCGCTTAACAACGAACTATGGGGGATACCATAACTGGTAGTATAAGCTTCATTAATAAATGTACCCGAACTTAAACCAGCCGAAAAATAAGCATCTGTTTTTTCGGGGTTAAACTCGTATTTTAAATTGATAGGCACATCAAGCCCTACCAAACTGGCATTATAATTTTTAAACACCGGGAACGACGAAGCAGGCACCAGCTTGTTATCCTGTGCTGCAACAGCAAATGTTACTGCATTGGCGGCGCTTGCGGTTGGTGGTACGCTGGTGTTGTATTTCAACGTGTTTTGCGCTAAAGCAACCCCGGTAGACAGTTTAAGGTTTTTGCTAAGCCTGATATCGGATGTAAAACCAGCTCCCGCATTTACCTGGTTGGCGCTTCCTTTGGCATAGTTAAAAAAGGTGGCTGCATAAATACCAAATTTTACTTTTTTATCATCCGCAACCTTGTCTTTTGTTTTTGATGTTTGCAAATTATCGGCAGCCAGCATTGTTGCCATGGCATTGGCCGATGACGGTTTGACTTGCGTAGGCTGCTGATTTGCCGTATTGGGTGTTACAAAGGTTGCTGCAGCTTTGGTAGTTGGTGCAACAGCCGGATTTGCCGCGTATTGCTGCTTGCCTGCATCAGTAACAGCGGTTTTAACACTATCTGCTTTATTGCCTGGTGTGGCAACGATAATGGGTTGTTTATTGGCAGCAGCTGGCTGTTGGGCTGCAAATTGATTAACCGTGCTGTTTATACTATTATTTTGGTTAACCTGGGGCTGTTTAGCCGCCGGAGCATTGGTTGATGGCGTGAAAACTGCCACACTATTTTGGATAACGGCAGCTGCGTTTACCGCCGGGTTATTTATTACAGGCTTTTTATGTGAGTTACCCTGATTTTGGGCAATATTGTTTTGGGCCGATACTGCGGTATCAACAGCATTACTGTTACCTGCTGCTGTATTAGCTGCTATCTGGCTAGCTGTATCAACCTGCGCAGCTTGTTGATGCCGGGTGTGTTGCTTTACCGGTGGTATTGCCGCGGTATTGATGTTTGTTGTTTGTTTATCATTCAGCATCCATACGCCAATAGCTAAAAATAGCAACAATCCGGCTGCGGTGCTTGCCCACCACAGCCAAACCATAGGGCGCTTCTCCTCCTCCTCAGGAAATTTTTCCCTGAGCAGCAGCCAGCCCTCATTAGCGGTGTTGTCTTCGTAATGATCAAACACCTCCCTGATGCGGTTCTTTAAGTCGTTATCCAACTGATCATCCATGGTTTTGTGCTTCTTGCCTTAATATTTTCCTTAATCGTTCTTTAGCCCTGCTCAAATAAACGCGCGATGAGCTTGCCGGGATAGCTAACATATTGCCAATTTCGTCATGATTATAACCATCTATTTCGTACATATTAAAAATGGTAAGCTGTATGGCAGGCAGCTCATTCATCATTTTTAATATGTCTTGTACATTTAAATTATCAACCGTACCCATATTACTGCTTATGGGCGCGGCATTATCCAACTCAACATTTAACTGGAATTTCAGGTCCTTGCGGCGGCGGTCGATAGCAGTGTTCACTACAATTGTACGTAGCCAGGCTTTAAAGGGTTTATCTGTATTGTAATTATGTACGGCGTTAAATACTTTTATAAATGCATCATTTACAGCCTCCAAAGCGTCGTCGCGGTTAAGGCTGTAACGCAGGCTAATACCCATGGCGTAGCCATAAAACTGCTTATACAGCATTTCCTGGTATTTAAGGCTGCCTTTTTTGCATTGGCTGATAATTTCTTCTTCAGTAATGCCTTTGGGTGGATGCATTAAGTGTGTTTAATTCCGCTTAAATATTGTGTTGTTTTTTATGTATTTACGCAATAAACAACCCTGTTGATACAAATAAAAAAGATTTTCCTATTAACGCCATATGCAGGTATCAATAGTTATCGCTAATTATTAAATCAGGTGAGCCCGACTTACCAAAAAAGCCGCCACCAAAATATGGGCGACGGCATTTCAGTTAAAAACAATAATAATTAGTTTGCAGTTTTTATAAGGTCATAACGGCCTATAGTATCCGGGCTGGTAGATGAGCTTGCACGTAACATTTTAAAGTTGGTGCCGTCGTAAATATATTGGTAAACGCCTACCAAATGATTTTTAAGCCGTGGTACGCCCGATTTAAAAGTGCTATCATTAAACTGGATGTAATAACCGTCAAAAGCAAAAGTACCGTGGCTGCCGGCATGTTTTACAGTAGTGTCTGCTGTTACGGCGAAGTGATAGTTACTGGTCATTTTCAATACTATCGAATCTTTCAAAGTATCATATTTACCTGTCGAGTTTTTAGTTAATAGTCTGAACTGACCGTTAAAAGTTCCTACCGGTGCAGATACTACTACTGATGTTCCTGAGTTTTTGGCGCAGGCTGCAAGTAAGGTTAACATCAGCGGGAGTAAGTAAAATAAATTACGCTTCATATATTTAGTATTTGTAGTCATTACGAATATAAGCATATAAACGCTACAGCCTGCTGCGAAATTTTTATAGTTTTTTTGCTTCGTTCCAAAAAATGTCCATTTCGGCAAGGCTCATATCCTGAAGCTGCTTGCCATGTTCTTTGGCTTTTAACTCCAGGTATTGAAAACGTTTTATAAATTTCTGGTTTGTTTTCTCAAGCGCGTTCTCGGGGTTAATATTAATAAAGCGGGCATAATTAATAAGCGAGAACAACAAGTCGCCAAATTCACCCTCGGCTTTTTCATAGTCGATGGTGGTTTCGTCTTCGGCGTTAAACTCATTTTTAAATTCCTGCATTTCCTCTTCCACTTTGGCCCATACCTGGTTTTTCTCCTCCCAGTCAAAACCCACGCCCCGGGCTTTTTCCTGTATCCGCGATGCCTTTACCAATGCGGGCAGGGAGGACGGTACACCGCCCAAAACAGATTTATTACCCTCTTTTAGCTTAATTTGCTCCCAGTTACGTTTTACGTCTTCTTCATTCTGTACCTCAACATCGCCATAAATATGCGGATGCCGGTTTATCAGTTTGTCGCAAACCCCGTTTAATACATCTGTGATGTCGAAATCATTAGTTTCCGACGCTATTTTAGAATAGAAAACAAGGTGCAGCATAATATCGCCCAGTTCTTTTTTAATTTCCTGCATGTCATCGCCCAAAATAGCATCGCTCAGCTCGTAGGTTTCTTCAATAGTCAGGTGCCTGAGGCTTTCAAGTGTTTGCTTTTTATCCCAGGGGCAATTGGCCCGCAGGTCGTCCATTATAATAAGCAGGCGTTGAAAAGCAATAGTTGCGGTAGGTGCAGTTTCGGGGGCTTTTAAAGGCATAATATGGTGCGGTATTTTTTGCAAAGGTATGATAACATCTTTAATGCAAACTTATCCCGGTATTAATTTAAAGGTAATATTAATTAACTTTATTGGCCAACTCATAACTGTAAAACCATGATCAAGAAAATCTACCTGCCTTTATTTTTTTTAATGCTGATAATTGAATGTTGCCAGGCCCAGCAACTGATGCAAACTACGCCGCAAAACAGTACGCTTGAACAGCCGCAGCCATTTTTATTTACTATTAATACTTTAAACCCATCTGGCCGAAACTGGAGCGTAAATTATTCGGGCGGTTATGGCGAGCACACTGTTACACCATTGGGCTTTGATGGTGTAGACCAAAATATATCTGCAAAGGGCTATTTAGGGTCAAAATTTACGTTTTTGGCCACTTTAGGTACCGGTTTTAGCAACAATGGAAGCGTACATACTTTGGAGCAGGCCGAATTGCTGCGCGATTTTATAGGTGGTAACCAGCCCATGGGTTTCCGAATAGGAGCAGGCCTGGGTTTCAGGCATGAGTTTAATAATGATAACGTGGCATTTAGCCGGATAACCGCCGCTTATGATGTTATGCGGTGGAAGATAGGGGCCAACGTACGGTTAGAAAGAGCTTTCGCTACCAACCGCGATGGTCTTGATATTGTTACAAGCGTTGGTGTACACAGGCACATTACCGGCCGGTTTTTTGGAGGTTTTGAGGCAGTAGGGCAGGATTTGGAAGGTTTTTGGGAAACCGATGAGGCCGAAGGCGGAGCCCGGTTACTGGTAGGCCCATCTATAAACTATGCACCAACAAATTCGCGTTTTGCGTTTACCCTTTGCGGAGGGCCTATTATATATGCAACAAGGAGCGCCAACACCCAGGGCCAGTTTGCTGCTTACCGCGAGCTGCCGGCTAATAATGGTTTTACCCTGAAATTTAACGTCGGTTTCCGGTTTATGTAAGCTGGTAGTGTTGTGTCATCGATAAAGTTACGGATAGTCTTTAGCCCAAAGTCTTAAGTCCCAGGTCAAAAAAAATCAACTTTGGACTTACGGCTTAGTACTGTTGACTTAACAGCAGTACTTTAATGTTTTATTGCCCGTAGCATTTCGCGCTTGCCCGCGGCGCCTGGTACTTTTTGTATGCTAAAACCAAGCGCTTTAAGCATCCGTTTAAGGTTGCCGGTTATGGCGTAGGTAACAAATACACCGCCGGGCTTTACAAAGCCCGCAACATGGCTAATGGCTTGTTGTTCCCACATTTCGGGCTGGCGCGATGCTGCAAATGCATCAAAATAAACAATGTCATATTGCCGGCCTGATTGAAAATCCAACAATTTGCAGTTGGCTATTTGTAGCAGGCAATTACCGTTAATGCTTACTACATCGGTTAAAGCCACAGGGTAGTTTTTTAAATATGAATTCCACAATTCAGCAGAGGTATAATCATGATAACCGGTCTGGCTCATCATTTGGGCTGCAAGCGGGTATGCTTCAATGCCGGTATAGTTAAGGTTGATGTGGTTAATTGTGCAAGCATCTGCGCTCAACAAAAAATTGAGCCCCGTGCCAAAACCAACTTCTAAGATGCTTACTTCCTTTGTATTATTTTGATCAAGGAAATAGTTAAGCCCCGCGTTTACAAATACTTGCAGACTTTCCTGCAGCGCCCCGTTGCGCGAATGGTAAAGCTCACCTACTTCGGCGTTGTAAATGGTTTTTGAACCATCGGCGGTTGTAACTATTTTTAGTTCATGGTTCATGATTGATAGTTCATAGTTGATGGATCATAGTTCATGGCTTATCGATCATGGTTCATGGGTTAACGGTTTGTTAATCAATTGGGCAAGAAGCTTATCCTGCTAACGGGGCTGCGTTCGCCATGAACAATGATCTATGAACCATGAACATTTTTAGCAAATTCCGTCACAACTTCGCCCAGGTCATAAACAGGCACTTCGCTTATGGTGCCTGCTATAATACTTGTTGCAGCAGCCGAGCGGTAACCCGCCGCGCAGTGCACAACAATTGGCTTATCTGCAGGTATTTCATCAATACGTTCCCGCAGTTCGGGAAGAGGGATATTGATGGCATGTTTAAATATTTTACCCTCATTTACTTCGTTGGTATTCCTGACATCTATGATGGTATAGTTTTCGGGCCGGGCCTTAAAATCTTTAAGATCCAGATCGGGGAGGTTTTCAATAATGTTTTGGGGCGATAGCTGTATAGCCATGATGTTGCTTTCATAACCTATTTTGGCAGCTTTTTTTACCAATAAATCGGCAGTATCGTCATCTTCTGCAACAAGGTAAAATTTTTCGTCGGGCTGCAGTATCGAGCCTAACCAGGTTTCAAACTTGTCGCCATCCTGCAGGTTGATAGCGCCCGGAATGTGGCCGGCACTGAAAAGCGTTTTAGGCCGACTATCTATAATGGCGATTTTTTCCTGCAATTGAATATCGGCCTCGAATTTTACGATGTTATCAATGCTTTGCTGGAATTTAAGAGCGCCGGTTTTATTCAATTCTACATCGTAACCAAAGTATTTTGGTATAAATGGCTGGTCGGCCATGAGGGTTTTGATGAAGGTTGCCTCGTCCATCAGTTGCAAGGCGTAATTTTCCTGTATTTCGCGGCCGATAGTACTTTGCAGGTCGGGGCTCATATTTTTGCCACAAAGTGAGCCCGGGCCATGCGCCGGATAAACTATAACGTTTTTGGGCAGGGTCATGAGCTTGTGGCGGGTGCTCAGGTACATTTGTTTGGCCAGTTCTTCTTTTTTGGCAGTAATGTTGCCCACATTTTCGCGCAGATCGGGGCGGCCAACGTCACCAACAAATAAGGTATCGCCGGTAAAAACGGCTGTTTCTTTACCCTCTTCGTCTACCAGTAAAATACAAATAGAATCGGGGGAGTGGCCGGGGGTATTTATGGCTTTTAGCTTCACATCATTCAGTTGGATAACATCGCCATCGTCGAAGGTTTCATGGGGGTAGGTGGCGCCGGTAAGCTTGCTGCAATAAATAACGGCATCAGTAACCTGGTGAATTTCAAGATGCGAACTCACAAAATCGGCATGGGGGTGGGTTTCAATAACGCCCACTATATCGGCATTGTGCTGGGCCGCAAGGGAATAATATGGCAAAGGATCGCGCGCCGGATCAATAAGGATCATTTTGCCTGTGCGAATAACGGCGTACGATGCATGCGCCAAACCTTTGTCGTAGAACTGCTGGATAATCATAACAGCCGCAAAGATAACTGTTTGGCGGGGATGTTTTAAGGCCGAAATGTTTGGAGGCTGTAAAGTTTGGAGCGCTTGAACATTCCCTTTGACAAGCGAAATACAGGACTAAAAATACCCCGATTAAAGGTTTAATAAAAATTATAAAACGTATAAGAAAGACTGTCATTTAAACCCCAGCCAATATTTTTCGAATCGAGCAATAGCTGGAAAGCCCGTTCTTCAAACTGGTCAAGTAAATCCTCTTTTTTGAGGAGTTTTAAAGCGCTTGCATAGGTACTGGAAAGGCTGTTATAAAAAGTCTCGTCTATGTCGCCATAGTCGTTTGTGAATTGGATGCCTGTTTGCACGTAAAAAAGCATCAGCGCTGCCAAAAGCGCCGCAGAGGCCTCCAGCTTTTTAAATTCGCTAATGTATTGTTTACCCTGTTTTAAGTTATAGCCGAAACCTCGCTTCGGATAAAAGGTCTCATATACTTTGGCCTGATATTTTTCAAATAAGCCATCTTCATCCGGCTTGAAATAAAAGTCGAGGTATTCTTTTACCTGTTTGTTTTTTTTATATAAGTCGGCTAATATTTCAATCAGCGCCTTTTTGTCGAGTTTAGTAAGGTCGTTTTTGAGGGCCATTATCAATTTTTTTTATGCGGAATAATATACTTTAATACAAACATAGTAAAGTGCTTCAATTGGGAATGCCATGGTACTTGTAAAATATGGAAATCGCTTTTAAGAGTTGATCCTGAAGAAGTTAGTTCCTAAGGAGCAAAAAAGTTAACTGTTTTACAAACAGTGAGCCTCTCCGAGGCAGCTTAAAATTATATAATCATTTACAGATTAGCGATTTGCTGATGAAAGTTGAAAAGTGATTTTCCTGGCTTGTAAAGTTTAATGTGCCGCGTTGTGCGAAGGAACATCTCAAAAGCTCATCAGTTTGAATTTAAAATTCTGCCCTTTTGAATATTATATTCGTTTTCTGTGATTGCGCCGCTATCTAACAACTGCTTATACTTTTGCAATTCATCTGCAGGCGATTGATTGGGGAAGCCGTAAAATGGTTTTTCATCTATCCGCCTGGTGCAATAAACTATAATTACACCAAATATGCTAAGAAACAGGCCCAATAGCAGCCCGCCGACTGAGCCGATTGCTCTTTTTGAACCTGCGTTGCATCCCCAGATAGCAGGTATAAACCACATGCCACCAAAGGCAATAATAATTAAAATGATTTCAGGTGCGCCGAGTCCCATATTATATTAGGTTTAAGGTTTTAAAAATTCAGTTATTTATGTGGGTTCAATGTATGAATAAGTTTTTAATTGTTTGATTGCCGTAATCTTAAATCCTTGCATCCACAAAGCTTCTACCCCCTCTGGAGCACATAAATTAATCTAAGGATAAGAAATCAAAATCCAAAAATCTGATAAATCTGCTTAATCCAAGTTCAGACAAATTTGCGTTAGGGATCGGCGCGGATACCGGCCAATGTGGCTAAGGCCTGTGCAGTATAAGCATGGAGCCCGGGCCGCAGGCAACGCCCCTTTTAGTACCAAGTAGTTAGTATCAAGTATCAAGATTTTTTGGGGAGAATATCAGATACTAAGCTGGTAGTGTCGTATCAACGATAAATTGACGGATAGTCTTTAGCCCAAAGTCTTAAGTTCTAAGTCAAAAAAAGAAAAAATTCAACTTTAGACTTACGACTTAGTACTGTTGACTTAACAGTAGTATCAGTTAGTAAGATTGGTAACCAGGTTTACGCTGTGCGATTGCATACCCTGTCTTGATACTCAATACTTGCTACTAAAAAAAGTTACCAAATCCGCGTCCTGTCTTCCGGTTTTTTGTACAATTTATCGCCCGGCTTAATGTTAAATGCCTTGTACCAGGCGCTGATGTTGGTTAAGGTGGCATTGGTGCGGTGCTTATCGGGCGAGTGCGGATCCTTAAGGATATTTTGGGCAGTAGCCTCGGGGCGTTCCGAACTGCGCCAAGTTTGCGCCCATGACAGAAAGAAACGCTGATTGGGCGTAAATCCGTCTATAACTTTGGCCGACCGACTTTGTTTTGTTTTCAGGAAGGCCTCATAGGCTATGCTCAAGCCACCCAGGTCGGCAATGTTTTCGCCAAGGGTTAGTTTGCCGTTTACGTGCAGGGTATCCAGGACTGTAAGGTTATTGTATTGCATTACCAGTTGGTTGGCGCGTATTTTAAATTTGTCAGCATCACTTTTCGTCCACCAGTTGCGCAGGTCGCCGTTGGCATCATACCGGCGGCCTTTATCGTCAAAACCATGGATAATTTCATGGCCTATAATACCGCCTATACCACCGTAATTTACGGCATCATCGGCCTGTAAATCAAAGAAAGGGAATTGCAGCATAGCTGCCGGGAAAACGATTTCATTATTGGTTTCGGAATAGTAAGCGTTAACGGTTTGCGGTGTAATTCCCCAACGGGTTTTATCAACCGGTTTGCCCAGAAGGCTTATGTTAAAATTATACCGCCATTTTAAAAGACTACGGATGTTTCCTACATAGTCGTCGCGTTTTATGATTACACCATCATATGTTTCCCATTTATCAGGATAACCTATTTTTAAAGTAATTGCGCGTATTTTTTTTAGCGCCTGTTCTTTTGTTTCCGGACACATCCAATCCAGGCGCTTAATGCGGTCGCCCAAAGCTATTTTAATGTTGTTTACAAGCATCACCGCATATTGTCTGGCGGCCGGGCTAAAATATTTCTTTACATATAGTTGGCCCAACAATTGGCCAAGGACCTCGTCAATAGTGTGGCTCACTCGTTCGTTATGGGGTAATTGTGTTTTTTCACCTGTTAAAACGTTTTTATAAGCTAAGTATGCTTGTGCAAAAGGCGAGCTTAAGGCGGGCGAAGCGCCTCTTAAAATACCCCATTTAAGAAGTATTTTCCAGTTTTCAACAGGGGTAACCGCTAACAGGGAATCGGTAGCTTTGAAAAAGGAGGGCTGGCTAACCAGGATGCTATCCTGGCCAGGTGCATGAAACATGGGCAATAATGCTGTCCAGTTTAAATGTGGGGTAACTTTAACGAAATCTGCTACAAGGAATTTATTGTAAATAACATTCGGGTCGCGCATCGCCACACGGGAAAGCTGCGCTTTTGCCAAAGCAACCTCAAGGTTATAAACTATTCCGGCGTTTTTAGCAGCTTCATCTGCGCTACAACCATTTAACCTAAATATGGTTATTATGAAAGTTTTTAATGCATCTGTAACGCTTTTGGATCGTTTATCATTTTGTAAGTAATATGCCCTGTCGGGTAACGAGATGCCTCCCTGGCTAAGGCGAAGAATATACTTTGATACATTTTTATCATCCTGAACAGCCTCCAGGCCAAATAACAGGACAACTATGCCATTAACACGTTCAAAAGCAAGCTCGTTGATTAGGCCATTCAAGTCTTTGATTTTGCCGATGCGTTCCAGGTCCGGTTTAATATGCGAGTAACCTAACCTTTCAATAGCCAGGCTATCCATGCCGCTGGCGTAAAGGTCACCAACGCGTTGTTCAATGCTGCCTTTAGGCGCCGTTACGGATTGCTGGCTTACTTCTTCCAATAATCGTAAAAGTTTTTGGGTGTTTTCGTGGCGTAGCACAGCAAAGCTGCCCCAGCGGTTTTCATTGTCAGGTATGGGGTTGTTTTTTATCCAGGTACCGTTGGCATATTCAAAAAAATCATCGCCGGGGTTAACGGACATATCCATATTAGCCGGGTCGATAAATTTTTTGCGTATGGTAGTTTTGTGTTTTGGTGGTTTTGTTTTACCGGTTACCTGGGCGTTTACCGATGGTAATAAGGC
This sequence comes from Mucilaginibacter sp. KACC 22773, assembly GCF_028736215.1. Classification (NCBI taxonomy): domain Bacteria; kingdom Pseudomonadati; phylum Bacteroidota; class Sphingobacteriia; order Sphingobacteriales; family Sphingobacteriaceae; genus Mucilaginibacter; species Mucilaginibacter oryzagri. Next base: position 5,075,510 of record NZ_CP117883.1, on the reverse strand, counting down.
TACCATGAGCATAAAACACCAGAATTTTAATTTCATTATAATATTATTTGAAAATTAAAGGTAATAAATTACCGAAATAACGTACTAACCAAAAAGGTGGCCGGATATCAAAACTAAGACTGGCAGATAGTCAGGGCCAGTCCAGGTATCCGATATTAAAACCTACCAAATCTCCGTCCTGTCTTCCGGCTTTTTGTACATTTTATCGCCGGGCTTAATGTTAAATGCCTTGTACCAGGCGCTAATATTGGTTAAGGTGATGTTCGTGCGGTGCTTATCAATCGGGTAGGGGCTTGTTAATATGCGCTGGGCTATGGCCTCCGGGCGTTGAGCGTTGCGCCATACCTGGGCCCATGACAGAAAGAAGCGCTGATCGGGCGTAAAGCCATCTATCCTGTTGGCCGACTGACCTTGTTTTGTTTTCAGGAAGGCTTCATAAGCTATGTTTAAGCCGCCCAAATCGGCAATGTTTTCGCCAAGGGTTAGCCGGCCATTTACATGCAAGGTATCCAGTACAGTAAGGCTATTATATTGCACTATTAATTGGTTGGTACGTGCTTTAAATTTGTCGGCATCGTTTTTTGTCCACCAATCGCGCAATACCCCATCTATATCATATTGGCGGCCCTTATCGTCAAAGCCGTGGGTTATTTCGTGTCCTATTATGCTGCCTATGGCGCCATAATTTATCGCATCGTCGGCCTCTAAATCAAAAAAAGGAATTTGCAGCATCGCCGCCGGAAAAACTATTTCATTGTTGGGTGTAGAGTAGTAGGCATTTGCGGTTTGCGGCGTTATGCCCCAACGACTTTTATCAACAGGTTTGCCAAGGTGGCTTATCTCGAAGCTGTAACGCCATTTTGATATATTACGTACATTTTCTAAATAGCGGTTGCGCTTAACGATTACACCATCGTATGTTTCCCATTTTTCCGGGTACCCAATTTTTACCGCAAGGGCGCTCAACTTTCTTAACGCGTGTTCTTTTGTGTCCGGGCTCATCCAATCAAGGCGTCTGATACGGTCGCCAAGGGCTGTTTTTAGGTTGTTTGCAAGTTCGGTTACGCGTTTTTTAGCCGATGGCGAAAAATATTTCTCTACAAATAATTGGCCTAATAACTCACCCAGGGCATTATCAACCAACTTACTTATACGCTCGCTTCGCGGCAGTTGTTCTTTTTCGCCGGTTAAGGCGCTGTTATAGTCAAAAGTTGCTTTTACAAAAGGCGAACTTAAATATACTGCCGACCCCCTGATGGTATTCCACTTTAATAAAAGTTTCCAGTTTTCAACAGGTGCGGCCGCTAATAAAGAGTCGGCAACTTTAAAAAACGACGGCTGGCCTACCAGGATGCTATCCTGTTCGGGGATGTTTAACGCGGCCAACAGTTTGGTCCAGTTTAAATGCGGGGTAATTTTATTAAAGTCGGCTACCAGGAATTTATTATAAATAACGTGTGGGTCGCGCATGGCCACGCGGCTAAGCTGTGCTTTTGCCAATATACTTTCCAGGTTATAAACAGCTGCGGCATTGCTATTTGCTTCAGCAGAAGTGCTGCCGGTTAGGGTGAATAACTTCACCATCAGGGTTTTTAAAGCACCTTGTAACTTTTTTGCGCGCTCGTCATTTGTCAAATAATAATCCTTATTTGGTAAAGAAGTGCCTCCCTGGCCAAGATTTACAATGTATTTTGTTGAGTTTTTATCATCCGGGTCAATCCCCAATCTGAACAGTTGGGCGCTGCCATTAATGCGTTCAAAAACCAATTCATTAATGATGTCATCAAAATTTTTGATTTTGTCAATGCGCTCAAGGTCGGGTTTAATTGGCGAATAACCCAGTTTTTCGATAGTGACACTATCCATGCCGCTTGCGTAAAGATCGCCAAGGAGTTGCTTTAAACTGCCGTTGGGTGCAGTTGCCGATTGCCGGCTAACCTGGTTTAATAAACCTACAAGCTTTTGGGTATTTTGCCAGCGTAGCACGGCGAAGCTGCCCCAACTATTTTCATTGGGTGGTATAGGGTTGTTTTTAAGCCAGTTGCCGTTGGCATACTCAAAAAAATCATCGCCTGGTTTAACCGAGGTATCCATGTTGGCCGGATCGATAAATTTTTTTCGTATGGTACTTTTATGTTTGTGTTTTGGTAGTGTTGCTTTTGTGCTTACTTGTGCATTTGCCGATAACGATAAGGCGCATATCAGGATAAAACACGAAAGTTTTAACATCATAATTTATTACTTGAAAAATAAAGGTAATAAATTGTGGCAAAATGGAAAAACCTGTTAATTTCCGAAACTGGTTCAAAATAAACCAGCATATTCCTCTGGCATTTTATCAATACTTTTAATCTGGATATCCTTAAAATAAACTTCGGCAGCTTCGCTTTGCAGCTGGAGTTTGCCTTTGGTTAGGGGCTTACTCTCCTTACCATCCTGGTAACCCAAATTTGATAAGGCATTTACAACGTGGCCGTTTACGATATAAACACTTTTATCGCCATAACAAATCAACTCCATGGTGTTCCATTCGCCTTTGGGTTTTTCAAAGTTTTGGTGGCGCTGGCAAAAGCCCTGATTAGGTGCTCCTACGCCCATGTAAACCCTATCCGCATTTTTATCAAACATGTAATTGGGCACGCCGTCAGGCTTGCTGGCCCTCACGGTGGCATGGGCGGTGCCTACGTTCCAATAATCGCCAATGTCGCCTTCCATCACCTGGAACTCTTGTGATAACATCCAGGCATGAAAATAGTCTGCGCCACACTCGCCCTGCGAATGGTATAACAAACCCGAATCCATAGGTTCGTTTAAACGTGGTTCCCATTTTTTGGTGCCGAATTTGGTTTTCAACCGGAGGCGATAATTTTGAAATTCCTGTTTGGTATAAATACAGCCATATATTTCGCCGGTAATATGCAATACAGGTTCGCCGTTTTGCATCTCGACCGAAAATAAATTACCTTCATTTTTATCATAACCAATAGGTGGCAGCGTTTTTCCATCGGCGCCTTTCGGCGCTTCGCCTTTGTAGGGATAGGTTAACCGGTAGCTTTGGTAAATGGTCCATTTGCTCATCTTTTTATCCATCAGCTTAACCCAGCCTTTATCAGGGTTAAAAGAAGTAAGGCCGGCCAAAACCAGGCAGCCAAGCGCAAGTGCTAAAGTTTTTTTCATAGTGGTGAGAAACTATAAGTTTAAGAAATTCAAATCAATTCGCAATCGATTGTAATTGCGTACTAATGTAAGCAATTGGCATTGCAGAAATACTGCGAATGCTAAAAAACGATCAGGAAATGTTTAAATGTTATTAAAAAACGACATGATTGCGGGAACATAAAACCGGAGACGCTGTACCATCGCATGTCGGCGAAGACTCACCCTGTCGAGGCTACGCCCGACATCCCTCTCTTCTGCTGCGCAGGAAAGAGGGGCTTGAATATCGAGTAGGCCTCAAAAGGTCATTAGTCATTTACGGCCAAATTTAATTGGTAGCCCTTGTTTTAAAAATTGACTAATGACAGCGAAGCGAAATGACTAATGACAAGCGCAGCGACAATGACCAACTCATTTCTTCACCCACTCCTTTTGTTCTTGGGGAGTAAAAAATGTCCAGGCCATAATGCGACTGGCCTTTTGGCCTTGCGACATATTGATGGTTTGTACCTCAACTGCGCCTGCTTTTTGCAGGGCGTTATATAAAATACGCAGGTTCTCTTTTTTTGATACCAGGGTGGTAAACCACAGGCATTGTTTGGCAACGCGGGTACTTTGGGTAGCCATTTGCTTTAAAAACGCGGCCTCGCCGCCGGGATACCATAATTCCATATTCTGGCCGCCAAAGTTCAATACGGGTTCTTCCCTGCCTGTTTTCAGACCCAGGTTATTCCATTTACGCTTGGAGCCCTCGGCTGCTTCTTTGATAGAGGCGTGGAAGGGCGGATTACATAATGTAAGATCAAACAGCTCGCCGGGTTTTATAGCGAATGTAAAAATATCTGCTTTGTGTTTTTGCAGGCGCAGTTCAATAGCGGCTTTTAATTCCTTACTCTGATCTATTATTTTTTGTGCCGATGCCAGGGCTTCCTCATCAATATCAACTCCGATAAAGCTCCAGCCATATTCCTGGTGACCAATGATAGGATAAACGCAGTTGGCGCCAACACCAATATCAAGTACGCGTACTTTTTTACCTTTACGCACTATACCATCATTAGCGGTGGCTAACAAATCGGCAGCGTAATGAATATAATCGGCCCGGCCCGGTATAGGCGGGCACAGATATCCTTCGGGGATGTCCCAGTACTCAACCCGGTAATGGTATTTAAGCAAAGCCCTGTTAAGCAATTTGACAGCTTCGGGATCAGAGAAATTGATGGTTTCGTTCTCGTACTTATTTACCGTGACAAAGGCACGTAACTTAGGCATCGCCTTTATAAGCGCTTTAAAATCATATCCCATACGGTGCGCATTGCGCGGGTGCATGGCTTCTTTTACTTCGGGCTTATCTGGTGTCGGTTCTGACAAAATATTTATTTTAGTGTTCGATTAATTAATTGTTTTAAGCTTTCCGCCTTCGGCTTTAAACTTATTATCCTACAATACTGCCCAAATCGGCGGGCGAGTAATTGATCGATTTCAAGGTTTTATTATCGGCGGTGCGGTAAACCAAAAACAGGCCGTCAATTTCTTTATAGTGCGATTCGGTACCGGCAGTATTGCGGTAATGCTCAATAGTTTGGTTGGCTTCTTCAATGGTTTTGCAGGCTTTGCTCATATTGGAGCGGTGCACTTCGTCAAACAATTCTTTAAACTTTCCGGCAAGGCCAAACTCAAGAACAGCGCCCGATAGCACGTATTGTAAATCGCAAAGCGCATCGGCTATTTCAACAAGGTTATTATCGTTCACGGCTTCCTGTAGTTCTTTCAGCTCTTCGGCCAAAAGTTCAATACGCAGCTGGCAGCGCTCTTTTGAAGGGATTTGCGGATTTGCTACAATGGGATGTTTAAAGGTGCTATGAAATTCGGCAACCTGGTTAAGCGAGTTTAAATCTTTGATCATTTTGTTGAGGAAGCATCTAAGCCCGCTAAGTTATGAATAACCTGATCGCTTTCAAAAAGTCACGTTTTAAAAAGACGGTTCGTCCATTAAAACATATTTATTTGAATAATGTTGATGTTTTGCTTTTAATATATAGTAACACCGTTTTTGGCGCAATTAAAAACCTTATAATTAGTCCAATGACAATTATTTGCAATAACATTTACTTAACATATCATAACGTTGTTAACATAAACATAATATTAAAATAGCATTTAGTTAACGTACCTTTGTGCCGAATTTAAAATTCTTGAGTCAACCTGAATTTTTCCATCCCCCGAACATATGAAAGATAAAAAAGTAAAATCCGCAGCCAAAGAGGCCCGTAAGGCGCTTAAAAAACAATTAAATGATAAGTTTACTGTTCAGCTAAAAAACATTGTGAGCGAATTTGAGCCCGATTTAAAAAGCCTGACCAAAGCAATTGAAAAGGCTTCAAAAAATTTAGCCAAAGCAATTGCTGCAAAAATAAGCGATAAAAAGGACGCGCCAGCCGCACCTGCAAAAAAAATAAAAGGAATTGTTGTTGAAGTTAAAGCGCCCGCTTTACCAATAGTTAAGGAGGCCGCCGCCCAGGCACCTGTTGCTAAAGTTGCCAAAACAGCCACCAAAACGGCCGCTCCTAAGCCCGTAGCTAACAAAAAGGAAAGTGAACCTGCAAAATAAACCTGTAAATACGACGGTTATTTTTGCCGTAGTCAGGTGCCTTTTATTCATAGATGGTAAATTTATTAACTTGATTAACAAATAGTTAAATTAAATTTAACTATTGTAAGTTAAAATAAAAAATGTAAATTGTCGGTTGCGATAACTGATAATTTACATTGATTAAACCAGACTCATTAGCATCAAAAGCGCATAGCGTTTGTGGTGCCCAATGCGGCAGAGTGCAGCATGCGGCAATTGCCAAAGCGGGGCTTTACCAACAGGTAAAGGATTTTTTTTCTGGGATATTTGACACCAGCAACTGGCCCGCCCGATGGCATTGTGGCACATGGAGCGAATTTCATGGCTGGCTGTACATTTTTTCTGATTTGTTAATAGCGGTATCTTATTTTGCCATACCACTATTGCTTATCATCCTGCTCACCAAACGAAAGGATGTTCCCTTTCCAAAAATACTTTGGTTATTTGTGGTATTTATTGTTTTATGTGGCATTACACATTTAATAGACGCCGGCATTTTTTGGTGGCCTGCATATCGCCTGAGCGCGCTGTTAAGGTTATTCACCGGTATTGTATCGGTAACAACAGTATATACGCTATACCGGGTTATGCCAACTGTACTTTCGCTACGTTCGGTTAACGAGTTGCAAAAGGAAATAAATGAGCGTAAAATTGCCGAGGAGAAGCTGGCTGCAAGCGAGTTCCTGTTGCTGGAAGCAGGCCGGATGGGCAAATTTGGCGGATGGGAAATGGATTTAATCACTAATAAGATTACCTGGTCTGAAACTATTTTCGATATCCATGAACTGCCCTATGATTATGACCCCACTTTTTATGATTTCAGCCGGTTTTACTCCGAACCGTATTTGACGACAATGACCCAGGCATTAAACGAGTGCCGGGATACAGGCACGGGTTATGACCTGGAAGTGCAGCTGATAACCGCCAAAAACAACCGGGTCTGGGTGCGCGCCCGTGGCGAAATGTTGTATGATGAGCATAGCCAGCCCGCCAAATTAAGAGGCGTATTTATGGACATTGATAAATACAAGCTCAATGAGCTGTCGTTAAACAAAACCGTAGAAATGGTTACCAAAAACAACCAGCAGCTCAAAAATTTTACGCACATCCTGTCCCATAACATCCGTAACCATGCCAGCAATATCTCGCTGGTTTCGTCATTAATTGATGAAAGCACATTGGATGAAGAGAATGCCGAACTGTTTCAAAAAGTCAAAAAGATTTCTGAAGGCCTGAATACTACTCTTGAAGACTTATCATACGCCATTAAAATTAAAGATGAAATTATAGAGGCCGAACGGCTAAGCTTTAAGGAAATAACTGGCAAAATTCTGGGAATTATCGGATCGGACGTAGCTGCAAACCTCGCGGTAATTACGCAGCAATTTGAGGTTGAAGAGGTTACTTTTCCAAAAATTTACCTCGAAAGCATCCTGATGAACCTGTTAAATAATGCAATAAAATACCGTAAGCCAACCGTCGAGCCAAGGGTGTTATTAAAAACATACAGGGACGAAAACGGAAACACCGTTTTAGAATGTACCGATAACGGTATTGGCATTGATTTGAAACTACACGAAAAAAAGATTTTTGGTTTATACAAGACTTTTCATGACCGCAAAGACTCGCATGGGGTTGGTTTGTTTTTAACCAAAACTCAGATCGACTCGCAAGGCGGACAAATAACCGTAAAAAGCAAACCCAACAGTGGCAGCACATTTAAAATAACTTTTAATGAAAAAAATTAATACCCTTTGTGTGATAGATGATGATGATATCTACACTTTTACCATCAAACGCATTATCGCCAAAGCAGAAGTTGCCGAAAAAACTATTTTTTTTCATAACGGCCGGGTCGCAATAGATTTTATTTGTAATTGCATGGAAGCCATTGCCAATTTGCCCGACATGATTTTGCTTGACCTGAACATGCCTGTGCTTGACGGTTGGCAGTTTTTGGACGAATTTATAAAACTGGTACCCCGCCTTGGCAAAAAAATACTGATTTACATTGTAAGCTCGTCAATTGATGAAGACGACTTTAAACGCGCCAAAGAGATGGAATTGGTATCTGACTTTATTGTAAAGCCCCTTAACGCAATCGATCTCAGGAATATTGTAGATCAGTGGGCATAAAGCGAAAAGCCTAAGGCAAAAGACTTAAAGCTGGATGTTAAAAGGCCAATTTGGTAAGTACCATGGCTTTTCGTCGCACATAATCCTTAGCTTCGCTGTTGATTTGTGTTGATACCTATGTTTACTTTTAACGCATTTTACAACATCCTCCGGGAGCGCCTGCATTACATATATCTTTTGTATGCTGTGCCGCTGGTGATTACTATAGCCATGATAACCCCGGCTTTTCAAAGCCCTGACGAGCCGAATCATTTTGCACGCGCCGAACAGGTTTCAAGGCTTGAATTGGTGCCCGAATTTGTGTATGACAAGGCACACCCAGTTACCGCAGCCGATTCTATATCCAAGGACCCAACTTTGGTTTATCCCGATAAAGGAGGCTTCAAGGTTGATAAAGGCATTTACCAACTCGATGGTATTTACAAACCACTTGCCCGGCACGATAGTATAAAATTGGCAACGTTAAAAATAGACAGCGCTAAAAAAATAAGATGGCATACAGGTACCATCTATTTCAATTTTGGCAACACGGCCATTTATCCGCCTGTTGTTTATTTAATGCAGGCGCTGGGTATTTCGGTGGGTAAACTGCTTCATTTAAGCATCCTTAATACATTATACCTTTCCCGGATATTAAATGGTTTACTATGTGTGGCGCTATGTTTTTTTGCCTTGATGCTGGCCAAACAGAGTAATATCTTACTATTCATCGTGTTACTTTTCCCGATGACGGTATCGTTATTTGCTTCGGTAAGCCAGGATGCTGTTTTGATTAGCTGTTGTTTTTTGCTCGTTGGCTTTATAGACGATTTCTCTTTTGGCGATAAAAAACATCAGCCCCAATGGAAACTGTATGCCATGGTTATCCTGGTATCTATCATCGGCATTGCCAAACCGCCTTATATTATCTTCGCCTTTTTGTTCCTGTTTTTAAAACTTACCCCAAAGCAAAAGGCCGTCGGTATTATTACACCTTTTGCTGTGTTGGTGCTTTGGCTCGTGGTCAATCATGGCAGTTTTATGATTAAATTCGCGCCTGCCGAAATGCGGCTCAACTCAAAATTACAGGTATTGTATATTTTGCACCATCCTTTCAGGTTTATAGGCATGTTCTTCAACTTTGATAAAACCGCATTACAAAACACAGCTGATATGTTTGTAGGCGTACTGGCCTGGCTTGATGTGCCGTTGCCCGATATTTATTACCGCAATGCGTACATCTGCCTTGTTTTAGGGATCATCATCAGCCTTGGTTTTAAAGGCAGCGCCAGGCTCAGGATAGCTTTGCTGGTTTGCAGTATCATTACCATCGTCGCGGTTATATCTGCCCAATATATAACCTGGACTGCCCTCGAATCTCCAACCCTCGGCGGCATGCAGGGCAGGTACCTCATTCCCATTTTTCCGCTTATTGCGTCGGCTTTATGTGGCTATTCGTTAAATAACCGCTTCGCGGGTTTAAAAGCAGTTGTGTTATGTATTGTCTCATTATTCCCGGCATATTCGGCCATCATCATGATACAGGTTATCAGCAGCAGGTATTATTAACCCCATATGCTCCACAGCCGCTATTAGGCGATGCCTGCGGCCGGGCTCATACACCTGAAGGCTTTGTGTGTGGCGAGGGTATCCGCTGCTATCCATAACGCATTTTGTCTGAATCAAAATTTTCAGAATTAAAGAATGAACAGAATTTGCCTGACTTGCATACCATTTTCTCCATGAACTATGAACCATGAACCAACGGCCCGATGAACTTTTTCTAAAACAATTTCACATTTAATATCATTTTAATATCTGCTATCAGTTTAGTAACCTTGTATACATCTTACTATAGCTTAAATGGCTTTAAAACACAGTTCTGCATTGCCCCCGGAAATGTTAAGGGTTTTTGAGACCTTGCCTCAACCGTACCTTATACTTTCGCCCGAGCTTTATATGCTCACGGCCAGCAATGTTTATTTGCAGCTTACAAATAAAACCCGGGTCGAAATTGAAGAACAGTATCTTTTTGATGTATTCCCCAAAATGCCGGATTGGTCGTCAGAAGAGGGGGGGATTGCTTTTTCGCTTAATAAAGTTTTAGAAACCCTTCAGCCGCACCAGTTGCCTGTTACGCGGTTTGATATACCGGATCGTGATGATCCGCAACAATTGGTTGAGCGCTATTGGGAAACGTCGCATACACCCGTGTTTGATGCTGAGGGAGAGATTTGCTATATTATTCATCATACCGAAGATGTTACCAAACGCGTACTGGCCGAACGTGCTTTAAAAAATAGCTTGGATAAAGAAACCCAGGCAGCCGCGACAGCCGAAAGATTAGGCAAACAAATAGAAAAACTTTTTGCCGAGATTCCCGCCCAGATAGCGATAGTGACCGGTCCTGATATGGTTTACGAGTTTATAAACCCACGCTACAAAACCGACCTTTTTCCAAACCGGGAGGTTTTAGGCAAGGCTTTGCTATATGCCCTGCCCGAAGTAGCCGGCCAGCCTATATTGGATATTTTGCAGCATGTATACAAAACAGGCGAGACCGTTGCCGGCAACGAGATTAATATTCCATTGGCCGATGAAGTAGGCGGCCCTGTTAAAGATCATTATTTTAACTATGTATACCAGGCTATCCGCAATGACGATGGCGATATAATATCTGTTTTAAGCTTTAAATATGATATAACCGAGCTTGTTTTGGCAAAAAAGCGTTTGGAGCAAAACGAGAAAGAGTTGCTGGCTTTAAATTATGATTTGGCCAATGCTAATGCCGAGGTTCAGGCTACAAACGAGGAGATACAATCGGCGAATGAAGCGCTACACGCTACTAACCAGGAGCTTTTTAGGGCACAAGAAAGTGTGTTAAGGCTTAACGATGCGCTGGAAGAAAGGGTTGAACAGCGTAACATTGAACTATTTAACGCCCAGGCCGAGGCTGCAAGGGAACGCGACAGGCTAAAACGTTTTTTTATGCAGGTACCAACCGGCATTTGTGTGCTTGACGGTCCCGAAATGATATTTGAGCTGGTAAACCCGGCCTATCAGCAGCTTTTTCCTGGCAGGGATTTATTAGGTAAGCCTATCATGGAGGCACTCCCGGAGTTGGATGGTACCCCCATCATCGATATATTAAAAAGGGTTTACTACACTGGTAATACCTTTGAAGGAAAAGAACTTTTAGTGCCGCTGGCACGCAGGGTGGGCGGCACCATTGAAGACCGGTATTTTAATTTTATTTACCAGGCCCGGTATGATGGTGATGGTGTAGTAGATGGCATTTTGGTTTTTGCTTTTGAGCTGACCGAAACGGTACTTACCCGCCAAAAAGAAAAGGAAAATGAGCAGCGTTTCCGTTTTTTGCTTAACGCCATGCCGCAACAGGTTTGGACAGCCCGCCCTGACGGCTCGCTTGATTATGTAAACGAAGTGGTTTGTGACGATTTTGGCCGAAGTATGGACCAGATTTTGGGCCGTAGCCTGCAGGAATTTATCCACCCTGATGACAGGCAGCACAGCTCGAAAAAATGGAAGGCGGCCTTGCAAAACGGCAACGAGTTTATGGTCGAGTTTCGCCTTAAGTTTCATAACGGGCAGTATGTTTGGCATTTGGCCCGCGCACTTCCGCTGATCGAGAACGGTCATATCAGGTTATGGCTGGGTACAAATACCAATATCGAAATTCAAAAAAACAACGAGCAAAAGAAAGATGAATTCCTATCTATAGCAAGTCATGAGCTAAAGACACCGCTTACCAGTATAAAAGCTTTTAACCAGCTGATGCAACGCACATCAGATATGCACAAGCTTAATGGCTTTATCCAAAAATCGGCCTCGCATGTGTTACGGTTGGAGAAGCTGATTAACGATTTGCTTGATGTAACCCGGATTAACGCAGGTAAAATGGAGTATAATATGGAGCCCTTCAGCTTTCTGGAAATGCTTAAAGATAGCATTGAAAGTATGCAGCAGGCTACTACATCGCACCAGATTATTCTTGAAAAGGCCGACGATGTAATTTATACCGGCGACCGTTTCCGGTTGGAACAGGTGGTAAATAATTTACTCAGTAACGCCGTTAAATACTCGCCGGAAGGCAAAAAAGTATTGGTAAACTGCAGCATACATTCCGATGGCAGCATCATTGTTTCTGTAGAAGATTTTGGCATCGGCATAGAAGAGAAAAACCTGATGCGGTTATTTGACCGATACTACCGGGTTGATAACACTGCTATGCGTTTTGAGGGGCTTGGCCTGGGGCTGTTTATATCGGCCGAGATATTGAAAAGGCACCATGGCAGTTTTTGGATTGAAAGTACCCCGGGTAAAGGCTCAACTTTCTTTTTCAGGCTTATACCTGATACAGCTACCAAAGCCAAACCTGTTGCAGATAGCGACACCCATTACCAGGACGATACCATTATTATTAAATATAACCCTAAACATAACCGCCTTGATGTTGATTGGATAGGGTTCCAAAACCTTGAATCGGTACAGCATGGCTGTTTTAAAATGCAAAACATGCTTATCAAAAACAATGTAGGCAAGGTGCTCAATAGCAACATCCATGTTTTGGGCAACTGGTCGGAAGCATCTGATTGGGGTAATACCGAGTGGTTCCCGGATATGGAAAAAGCAGGCTTACGTTATTTTGCCTGGGTGCATTCGCCAAGTGTTTTCAGCCAGTTATCGGCCCGTAAAAGCATATATGCATTAAAAGGCAAATTGGTGATTGAGTTTTTTACCGATGTAAAATCGGCGGAGGAATGGATAGAAAGCGTGTAGTGTTAAGTCATAAGTACTTAGTCGAAAGTTCTGAGTCTGAATTATTTTTTTGACGTAGAACTTAAGACTTTCCACTAAAGACTTTCCTTCAGAGGCTCATATATCCCATCAATTCGTCCTGTAATTGCTTTGCCTGGTTTAGTAATGCTTTATTGGTAATATAGGGATCTATATCAATATCCTGGCCTATCAGGTTCTCTTTAAACACGTCCTTAAACTTTGAATAGGTTAACGAAAAATTCCATTTGTTTTGCAGGTGCCCAAAAACGCGTGTATCCTCTTTGCTCAGCATGTTGTAGTTAACCACAACAAAAGCGTCGGGGGCCAATTTTTTAATGCATGCTAAAATATCACTGGTATAGTTAATCCACACTTTTAAATATGCTTCGGTATTTATCCGGTAAAAGGATTTTTTTCTGTGTGCCCGTCTAAAAATTAGCCATACCAACCTTGATAAATGTTTACGGTCCAGGTACTTTCTGTCAACAGTTTTAAACTCCCGCCTTAACAATGAACTGGTTACCGACCGGTAATCGCGCATAATAACCAAATAACGGGCATCTGGAATAAGTTCTTTATAAACATCAAGAAACATACAGGTGCGGGGATCTTTCCAACCCCATTGGTCGTACAACTGCTGTTTAACCCTTATAATGCTTTTTATTTTCTCTTTCTCATAAATAGAAACAGCGTCAACATATCCGTCTGTTAAGCCGTTCCTGGGCAGGTTATGATTGGTCAGGATCTCCTCATGGATCTTCAAAAACTCTACGTCCTCAAAATGCCCTTCCGCATTTCCCGGGCCCGGCTCAACCATTTTTTCGCCCAGCTGCATGCCGCATTTGGCAAGCCAGTGCGTTATAAGAGAGGTACCGGAGCGGTGCATGCCGGTTATAATAAGCGTTCGTTTTTGCATAACGTGCGGTGGCGCTAATAGCTGTTATCTTACAGATTTAACTATTATGTATGGGCTACTTTTTTTTCGGCCTTATCAAACGGGTTAAGGTTGCTCAGTATAAAATATAGCAAGGTTGAGGTGCTTTGCGCTACGGTGCTTTCGTTGGTGTTTATATACAGGTCGGGAGCGTACGGAACATCAAACTGCGCGTTAATGCCTGTCAGGTTTTTTAGTTTATCAGGGTGTCCATCGGGTAAAAAAGCTTTTTTGTAAAGTCCCTTGGTGTCGCGGCTGATGAGCTTTTTTACCGGGCAATCAATATGCACAATGTTTACATGCTTGTATTTTTCGGCAAGTTCGCGGCGCATTTCGTCATATGGGTTTATAGCGCTCACTATGGCAACAATTCCGTGGGCCGAAAATCGACTGGCCACGAAGCCCAGCCTCCGGATATTTTCGCAACGATCGGCCTTGCTAAAGCCCAAATCGCGGCAAATTTCTTTGCGATATTCATCGCCGTCAATTATCTCAGTCCTAATGCCAAGCCCGGTTAATTCATTTGCAACATTTTTAGCCAATGTTGTTTTACCAGCTCCTGATAATCCGCAGAATAAAAGTATCATATCTCAAATAATTTATGTTGATAATGAGGCTCAAAAGCACTGCAGGTTACCTTTGATGGGATGAACATAATAAATTAAATTACGGGTTAATTTTATTGTAATGTAAATACTTCTTTACAAATAAGCAGGCTTGGAAGGCCAATGGGTGAAAAACCGCTAAACTAAGCTGTATCAGCCATTTTAGCATGAAAAATCAAGGGTACGGGTAAAGGCACCAGAGTGATACATCTAACAAAAATGTTACCTTGTCACCCCCAAGGGTAAGCTAACATTTGGGCAAAAGAAAGGTTAATGCAGTATTTTAAACATTAGTTCTTTCATTAACTCACCGTGGGGTGCGTTTGATTCAACACCTTTGCTTTTCAGGTCGTACTCACGCAAATAGCTGATGATTTGCATGGTTTTGTAATAGTTGTAGCTACGGCCGGCCAGCTCATAATCTTTTACAAAATACGGGTTTACGCCAATTTCGCGGGCAACGTTTTGAGGCGATTTATCTTTTACATAATGATAGGCCAGCACCTTGCTGAAAAAATTATTCAGGTTACCCAATACAAGCACAATGGGGTTTGCCTTAGGGTTTGCCTCAAAATAATTAATAATCTGGTTAACCTTTAAAACATCCTTTTTACCAAGGGCGGTTTGCAGCTCAAATACATTATACTCTTTACTGATGCCAATGTTGTCCTGCACCAGTTTTAGGGTAATCTCTTGCCCGGCAGCTATGTTAAGCATCAGTTTCTCCAGCTCGTTGGCTATTTTAGATAAATCGTTGCCCAGGTATTCAGATAACATGGCCGATGCCTGTTGGTTTATTTTATAACCTTTATCGCTAATAAAGCCCTCTATCCAGGCAGGTATCTTACTATCATACAAAGGAGCCGACTCAAAAATGAGCCCGTTTTTTTCAATTGCTTTGTATGTTTTTTTGCGTTTATCAAACTTGCCATATTTGTAACAAAACACCAGTATGGTACTTGGCAGGGGTTTTTCCAGGTAGCTCAATAAAGGGTCGATGCCTTTTTTGTTGTCATCATCCTTGCCCCATTTCATATCCTGGGCTTCTTTCACCATTACTACCTGGTAATCGGCCATCATGGGGTAGCGTTTGGCCGCGTTAAGAACGGCCATCATCTCGGTATCTTTGCCATATACTACGGTTTGGTTAAAGCCCTTCTCGGCCTCTGGCAGCAGGTGATGTTCAATGTAGTTGCTCACTACATCAATAAAATAAGGCTCTTCGCCGTGCAACAGGTACAGGGGCTTGTATTTACGGTTCTTTATATCCTTTACTATATCTGCTGCGGTCATTCTTTTTAAGTCAAAATTCAAAAGTCAAAATTCAAAAATGACTTCCTGGTTCTTTTAAGTCAAAATTAAAAATTCAAAAGTCAAAAATGACTTTTTGGCTGAGTATTCAAAATTAAAAAAACGAAGCGGTAAAATGTTGCTATTGCCATAATGTGGAAAGTAATATTTGAATTTCACTTATCTTATTCACATTACTTCCTATTTTTGAATTTTGACTTTTGAATTTTGACTTTTGAATTTACCACCTCTCAATCTTCCTCCCTATCCTTTTAAAATAAGCGACGATAACGGGCAGTTGAGCTTGTTTGATGAAATCCGTAAAAAAAACATAATACTTACACCCGAGGAGTGGGTGCGGCAGCATTTTGTACAATACCTCATCAGGCAAAAAGGCTATCCGCGTTCGCTCATCCGGCTCGAGGGTGGCCTTAAGCTTAACGGGCTGCAAAAACGCACCGATATAGTAGTATTTGACAGCAGTGGGCAAAGAATTTTGATTGTAGAATGCAAAGCGCCATCCGTTAGTATCGATCAAAAGACTTTCGATCAGGTAGCCCGTTATAATATGGTGCACAAAGTATCACTATTAGCGGTAAGCAACGGCCTGCAGCATTTTTATTGTACCATTAATCACGAAAAAAGAAAATATCAGTTTATTGAAGAGTTGCCTGCTTACAGCAAACCTGTTTAAGCAGCGCGTACCAGGAGGTGCATTTTCTCCAGCAGTTCGTCGGGCTTAAATGGTTTCGAAACATAATCGTTCATACCGGCCTCAAAAATTTTCTCTTTAATATCCAGCAGTGCCGAAGCCGTAAGGGCAATAATAGGAATGTGCGATTTTTTAGGATCGGCCATTTTTCTGATCTCCATGGTGGCATCAAGACCATTCATTACCGGCATCTGCAGGTCCATCAGTATAATATCAAAGTTGCCATATTGCATCAATTCAACCGCGCGCAGGCCGTTTTCGGCAACGGTTGGTGTTATGTTCCATTTAGATAATAGTTTTTTCATCAACATAACATTTACCATGTTATCTTCGGCAATAAGCACACGGATACCCGATATAACATCGGCTTTTTCACGCGGCTGCACCAAAGGAGTTATGGCTTTTTCAACTGCCATTTCTGTTGATACCGGGAACTCCATATTAAATGAAAACTCCGAACCTGAACCTGGTATGCTTGATATATCCATATGCAGGCCCTGTAAATCCAGCAAACGTTTCACAATAGCCAAACCTAATCCAGTGCCGCCGTACTGGCGGGTTGTGGTTAATGATTCCTGGGTAAAGGGCTCAAAAATACTGGTGAGGTTATGTTCTTCGATGCCAATACCTGTATCTCTTATCGCAAATTTAACCGTAACCGTATTGTGCCTATCCTCAAAACAGGTAACCCTAACCCATACGTTGCCTTTTGCAGTAAATTTTATGGCATTGCTTACCAGGTTATAAATAATTTGCGTAATACGGGTAGGATCGCCAAAAATTATCTTGTTGCAAAGGGAGCTATCCACGTCAAGCTTAAACAACAATCCTTTTTCTTCGGCCTTAATCATTTGCGCGCCGCAAATATTGTTCATTAGCTCAACCAGGTTAAAACGGATATTTTCAAAAACTAACTTGCCCGATTCAATTTTGTTAAAATCAAGTACATCGTTTACAACGGCCAAAAGGTTATTGGCCGAAAACTTCAGGATCTCAAGATTTTCTTTCTGATCGGCCCTCGGGTTGCCCATTATTAGCAGGTTGCTCATGCCTATTACCGCGTTTAACGGCGTGCGGATTTCATGCGACATTGTAGATAAAAACTCCGACTTGGCCTGGGTTGATTTTTCGGCTTTGCTTATTGCTTTTTCAAGCTGGGCGTTTAGTGCAACCAAATCTTCACCGCTTTCTTTCAGCTGTTTTATATTCTTTAAAAAGGCGGTATAAAAATGGCTGTGAATAAATATCAACAGGATAAAATTGGCAAAAAGGGTAATAATAATAGTAGATTGATCTATCCTGTCTGGCTTAATACCAATAACGTACCCCTTTGTGAATTCAATAATCATGAAAACCAATACAGGCATCGCATTCAACAACGAATAAATAAGCCCGCCGGTTTGCCCAAGCATGTAATAGCTAAATACAATAACTAATATAATTACCTGTACAGTAACTATATTTACAGTTTGTAAAGTAATATAAACTATGCTAAGGTTAACAATAGTACCCGCGCTAAGCAGTAAATGAGAAATTAAACGCCATTGAGGCCGGTATGTTAAAAATTTAAACAGCCCGGCTACACAAACCATTAATACACCGGCTGTATAGGCCAGCATAGTTTGACCCTGGAAATAAACACTCATGAAAACGGCCCCTAAGGCAATGAACACTAAGGGGAAACCAAAATAAAGCAACCGGATACGAGCCTGGTCAAGAAAAGGCTGCTCCTTTGATAAAATCCTGAAAATTGAAAAATTGAAAAAGCTTACTCCTTTACTCATGATTAAAGCACCTTGCTTATACAAAACGTATTATAGCTAATCAATTAACGTTGAATACCTACCTCCATTTTGTATTTCGCAGCCTCTCGTTCATGCAATTAGCAAGCCAAATCAACCATGTTTTGTTCAATGATGCTCAATTTGGCTTCGGCATCGGCCTTTTTGCGTTGCTCAATTTCAATAATTTCGGGTTTGGCATTGGCCATAAAACGCTCGTTGCCAAGCTTCGCGTTAACCGCTTTAAGGAAACCTAAAAGGTAGTCCTTCTCTTTTACAAGCCTCGCGCACTCAACAACAGGGTCAAGCTTCTGGCTTAACGGAATAAAAAACTCATCGGTTGAAGCAATAAAATTAACCGCTCCTGAAACTTTATCGGCAACAGATGCAAACTCGCATATATTACCCAGTTTGGCTATAATGGCCGCGTACTGCAGGTAATTTATGCCCGAGTTTGATTTATATGAAAGGCTCAGCGCCTCTTTAGGCGAAATTTCATTTTTATTACGAATATTCCTGATTTGCGTAAGAACAATTTTTACTATCTCCACTTCTTCAAGTAGTTGTGTATTTATTTCCCCAATGTTTGGCAATTGGGCAACAATACAGCAGTCTTTTTCGGTGCGTTCGCCAAATATTTCATCATGCCATAATTCCTCGGTAAGGAACGGCATAAAGGGGTGAAGCACTTTCAATATATTCTCAAAGTACTGAACGGTAGCTGCATAAGTAACTTTATCAATTGGTTGCTGGTAAGCGGGCTTAATCATCTCCAGGTACCAGGCACAGAAATCATCCCAAACCAGCTTATAGGTAGCCATTAACGCTTCTGATAAACGGTATTGGCCAAAGTCATCTTCAATCTCGCCCAGGGCCTGGTTAAACCTGCTGCCAAACCATTCAATTGCAATTTTATTGGGGTTTTCAAGGCTATCATCAACCTCCCAACCTTTTAGTAATTTAAAGGCATTCCAAATTTTATTAGCAAAATTACGGCCCTGTTCGCAATAGCTTACATCAAACATTAAATCGTTACCGGCAGGCGAGCAAAGCAGCATACCTACACGTACGCCATCGGCGCCGTATTGCTCGATAAGATCAAGCGGATCGGGCGAGTTACCCAATGATTTCGACATTTTACGACCCAGCTTATCCCTTACAATTCCAGTAAGGTAAACGTTTCTAAAAGGTAACTCTCCCCTAAACTCATGGCCAGCCATAATCATCCTGGCTACCCAGAAAAACAGGATCTCGGGGGCGGTTACCAGGTCGTTAGTTGGATAATAATAGTTAATATCGGCATTATTAGGGTCTTTAAAACCATCGAATACCGATATAGGCCACAACCACGATGAAAACCAGGTATCAACCACATCGGGGTCCTGGCGTAGGTCGTCAGTAGTGAGTAGTGAGTTTTGAGTTTTGAGTTTTGCTTCGGCTAATGCTTCGTCAATGTTTTTGGCAATAACAAATTCGCCGTTTGGAAGGTACCATGCCGGGATTTGTTGTCCCCACCACAACTGGCGGCTGATGTTCCAGTCCCTTACGTTCTCCATCCAGTGACGATAGGTGTTTATAAACTTTTCCGGGATCAGTTTTATCTCGCCGTTTAGTACATAATCCAATGCAGGTTTGGCCATCTCGCTCATTTTGCAAAACCATTGCATCGATAATTTTGGCTCGATAACAGCATCGGTACGTTCGCTGAACCCGATTTGTGATTTATAATCCTCCACTTTGGCCAAAGCACCAGCTTCCTCCAGTAAACCGGCTATTTTTTTACGGGCCATAAAACGGTCTTCACCTACCAGTATCTGCGCCTTTTCGTTCAGCGTACCATCGTCATTTAAAATATCAATAACGGGCAGGTTGTGTTTTTGGCCAAGCTCATAGTCATTCAAATCATGCGCCGGGGTTACCTTTAAACAACCCGTACCAAAATCCATCGTAACGTATTCGTCCAGTATAACCGGGATCTCGCGTTTAATTAAAGGGATATAAACAGTTTTTCCGTGAAGGTGGATGTACCGCTCATCATTAGGGTTGATACAGATAGCAGCATCGGCCATAATGGTTTCCGGGCGGGTTGTGGCAATGGTTAAGTAGTGAGTGGTGAGTGGTGAGTGGTGAGTGGTGCCATCGTTAACAGCCATCGGCAATTCACTACCTACCATTGACGACTCACTACTCACTACTTCGTACTTAATATAATAAAGCTTCTGATTTACTTCTTTACGGATAACTTCCTCGTCAGATACCGCCGTTTTTCCCTGCGGGTCCCAGTTTACCATGCGCACACCGCGGTATATCAGGCCTTTTTTGTACAGGTGAATAAAGGTATCAATCACCGCTTCAGACATTTCGGGATCCATGGTAAATTTGGTACGGCCCCAATCGCATGATGCGCCTAATTTTTTAAGCTGATCGAGAATGATACCACCGTATTTTTCTTTCCACTCCCAGGCGTAAGTTAAAAATTCGGGGCGGGTAAGGTCTTTTTTGCTGATGCCTCGCTCTTTAAGCATGGCCACCACTTTGGCTTCGGTAGCAATACTGGCATGATCTGTTCCGGGTACCCAGCAGGCATTTTTGCCTTTCATGCGGGCGCGGCGTACCAATACATCCTGAATGGTATTGTTTAGCATATGCCCCATATGCAAAACCCCGGTAACGTTTGGCGGCGGAATCACTATAGTATAAGGTTCGCGCTCATCAGGCACCGATTTAAAAAAATCGTGCTGTAACCAATAACTGTACCATTTATCTTCGGTTTCTTTAGGCAAATATGTTTTAGCAATACTCATAACGCGCAAAAATACGATTGTTAGGGGTTGATAGCAAATAGTTCATGGATCATAGTTTAGTTCATGGATCATGGTTTAGTTCATGGATCATAGTTTAGTTCATGGATCATAGTTTAGTTCATGGATCATAGTTTAGTTCATGGATCATGGTTGATAGTTCATGGCCGAGACTTCTTCTTACTATGTTCCTGGATTATAGCTGATAGTTCGTAGCCGAATGTCGCAACGACGAATTTAGTTTGCTCCCTGATTATAAAACTCCTTTCCACTATGAACCATGAACTATGATCCATCAACCATGAACCATCAACTTCCAGTCACAATATTTTTGCAATTAAAAAGTTATAATACTACTCAAACATTAATTAGTCATGAAATCACTGCATATACACCGTTTTTGGCTCGATGTTTTAAAAAGGTCAAGGCTGGGTTTTGTAATAAACTGGTTTAACCGTTAAACGGTTGCGGCCATAGTTTCGCGCATTTTTGCTGCAATTTACTACCTTTAATTTCCAAATAATAATTATGAAATTAAGGTTCTGGTGTTTCATATTCCTGATAGTCTTATGGCAATCTGTAAACGCCCAGGTAACCGGGAAAGTAAACCCACCAAAACACAAGCGCAGCCCCCCCGCTCCTGTAAAGTTTATCGACCCTGCCAATATGGATACGTCCGTTAAAGCCGGAGATGATTTTTTTGAATACGCCAACGGCGCCTGGATTAAAAATAACCCGATACCTGCCAAAGAAAACCGTTGGGGCAGCTTTGCTATTGTGCGCCAGGAAAATGCCAAAAAGCTTATAGAATTATTGAAAGAAGTAAGCAGGCAATCGGTAACTGCACCTAAAGGCAGCCTTATACAGCGCGTTGGCGACCTTTACGCCAGCAGCATGGATACCGTCACTATTGAAAAGTTGGGCTATTCGCCCATTAAGCCCGACCTGGAACGCATTGACAAAGTCGACAACCTTGACGACCTTATCAATGAGCTTGCTTTTGAACGTGTTAACGGCATATTCGCACAGCTGTTTGGGTTGGAGGTTAATCAAGATGATAAAAATGCATCAAAATATATTGTTCGCCTTGGCCAGGGAGGTACTGCATTACCCGATAGGGATTATTATTTAAAAAACGATCAGCGATCAAAGGATGTCCGGGACGCTTTAAAAACTTTAGCGATAACTGTGTTTACGTTAAGCGGCTGTGATGCCGGTGAAGCTGTTAAAAATGCGACAATAGTTTATAACCTTGAAACGGCTTTGGCAAAAGCGCAGCTTAGCCGTGTGGCTATGCGCGACCCGCATGTTATTTACAATAAATTCCTGGTGGCAGATTTTAATAAAGTTACCCCGCATTTAAACTGGACCAAATTATTGCCAATGCTTAAAGCATCCGGGCAGGACAGTATCCTGGTTGGGCAGCCCACATTTTTCAAAGTGGCCGATTCGTTATTGGCGGCTGTGCCGGTTGAAAACTGGAAGGTGTTTTTTAAATGGAATATTTTAAAAGGGGCCTCATTAAGCCTAAGCTCGCCTTTTGTACGGGCATACTTTGCTTATAACAGCGCGCTGACCGGCGAAAAAAGACATGTGCCGCGGAACGAGCAATCGAGCCATACAGTTGATGGAGCCCTTGGCGAATTGTTAGGACAACTGTATGTAGAGAAATATTTTAGCCCGGCCGCCAGGCAATACATGCTGGAACTGGTAAACAACATGAAAATGGCCCTGAGCGACCGCATTAAGCGCCTGGATTGGATGAGCACCGAAACAAAGGAACACGCGCTTAAAAAATTGAATGCATTTACCGTAAAAATAGGGTACCCCGATAAATGGGAAACTTACGCCGGTGTAATAATAAACCGTAATGACTACCTGGGCAATATGCGGAGCATATACAAATGGCGGTACAATTTTATGGTCGGCCACCTTGGTAAACCCGTTGATAAAGCCCGTTGGGGATTAACGCCATCAGCCGTGAACGCTTACTATACCGAGACCAATAATGAAATTGTTTTCCCGGCAGGGATCCTGCAATTCCCCTTTTTTGATTTAAATGCCGATGATGCTATAAATTATGGTGGTATAGGCGCATTAATAGGCCACGAAATGACCCATGGGTTCGACGATAAAGGCCGCCAATATGACGCCGATGGTAACCTGCGCGATTGGTGGACAAAAAGCGACGCTGATAAATTTAAAGTACGTGCCAATCAATTGGTAATGCAATATAACAACCTCACCGTGCTGGATAGTCTGCATATAAACGGGAAACTAACCCTTGGCGAAAATATTGCCGATTTGGGCGGCTTAAGCATTGCCTACGAAGCCTTTCTGAAAACAAAGCAAGGTCAATCAGGCAATACGATAGACGGTTTTACGCCCAATCAGCGCTTCTTCCTGTCATGGGCGCAAATATGGCGCAGCTCGCAACGCCCTGAGGCGGCAGCCCAACGTATTCTTACCGATCCGCACTCGCCCGATCCGCACCGTGCCAATGCTACTTTAACCAACATTAGCGCCTGGTACAAAGCATTTAACGTTAAGCCTGGCAATAAAATGTACAAAAAACCAGCAGACAGGACAGAGATCTGGTAGCTATTTTAGCAGCAAGTATCAAGAGAAGGCAGCCAGGCTTGGTTAAGATCGTTTGAATATCGAACATTGAATGCCTTGTATCGAATAATAAAAGAAAAATTTCGATGTTGGAAATCCAAAATTCATTGTTCGATATTACGTTCGTTTTCCTAACTTAATAACATTGGACATATAATGGGGGGCAAGCCCTTAGCGCCTTTTTATTACACCCTTAAAAACGTCTTCTTCTGATATAAATAATATAAAAACAGCCATTTTACCATCACAAAGGTAATGGCCATGGCCACAGCGTTAAACGGATCGCCTATGAGCTGACCTATCCAGCCGAAGAAGCCGTTATTGGTATAACTCCATTTAATAAAGTGGCCAGATACATAGATCAGGATGGAGTTCATGCCTATCACCCTAAAATAAAACGACCATTTTTGGTAGCCCAGCACATCAATAATATAGTAAAAGAAAGCCATCAGCAATAAGCTTAAACCGCCCACCTGCATTACAAACGAACTGGTCCACAGGTTTTTGTTGATAGGGAAATCGAGGTTCCAAACCTGGGCTATAATCAGGAAAGCAACACCGGCTATGGCAAGGATGGCTACTTTTTTCATTTGCGCCAGTCCCGTTTTTTTCAGGATGGTGCCGGTAATGATGCCCAGTAGCCCGGTACTAATGGCCGGGATGGTTGAAAATAATCCTTCGGGATCATGAATGCCCAAATATAGTTTTCCCGGCAGGATACCCCTATCCATGTAGGATGCAAAATTACCCTGCATGGTTAAATCGCCATGCGGATAGCCCGGGGCCGATGTGAATTTTAACAGCAGCCAATAGCCTATAATGAATACCCAAAACCAAACCATTTGCATGCGCTCGCTGCTATACAGGTAAATAATATTGGCAAACATGTAGGCTATGCCTATGCGGCCCAGCACGCTTGCAAACCGGATATCTTTAATGGGCATAATATTTAGGCCGTTGTTTACCACCAAGCCCAGCAATACTAATATCAGTGCCCTTTTCATCACACGCAATACCAGTTGCTGCCTGCTTTTACCTTTCTCCAGCTCGCGGCCAACCGAAAATGGAGTTGATACACCTGCCATGAACAGGAACAGCGGGAAGATCAGATCGTATAAATGAAAACCGTTCCAGTCGGGATGGGTAAACTGGTTGGCGATGGAACCCCAAAAAGGCGATCCGGTGGCCTTAGCCATGGTATGAAATATCTCTTCGCCACCCATTATCCAAAACATATCAAACCCGCGCAAGGCATCTAATGAAAAAAGCCGTGTAGGAGCAGAGTTGATACTATCAGGCGCGGTATCGCCTGTAACGGTTTTTGCTTTGGCAGTCATTGTTTTACGGTTTATTGTGATGAACTAAAGATATAAAAAGAATAAACTAATTAAAATATTTTTTTTAGATGGTTGACTTTTTAAAATTTAGTTGTGAGTTGTGAGTTGTGAGTTGTGAGTTGTGAGTTGTGAGTTGTGAGTTGTGAGTTGTGAGTTGTGAGTGTACATTATGTAAAATATCAAACCCAATCCAACCTAATCAACTCAATCCAACCCAATCAACTTAACCAACTATATCCCTACCTTTGCCGGATGTTAGAGATCGTATATCGGGATGAATACCTTATTGCTGTTAATAAGCCGCATGGATTGCTGGTACACCGGTCGCCCATTGCGGCAGAGGCCACGGAGTTTGCGTTGCAGATATTGCGCGATCAGATAGGGCAGAAGGTTAACCCGGTACACCGGATAGACAGGAAAACAGGCGGTATTTTACTTTTTGCGCTGGATAAGCAGGTAGAGGTGGCCATGCAGCAAGCTTTTATGGATAACAAGGTGCAAAAAAAATACCTGGCCATTGTGCGCGGGCATACCGTTGATACCGAGGATATTGATTATCCGTTACGCAAAGAGAACGGAACATTGCAGGATGCATTTACAACATACACCACGCTTAAACGTGCCGAACTTGATGTGCCTTTTGGCGCACACCCCACATCAAGGTACTCGCTGATTGAGGCTGTACCAACCACGGGGCGCATGCACCAGTTGCGTAAACATTTTGCCCACATTTTTCACCCCATTATCGGCGATCGTACGCATGGCTGTAACAAGCAGAATAAGTTTTTTACCGATACCTGGGATATGAACACCATGCTGCTTCACGCATCGCACCTGCAATTTAACCACCCGGTAACCGGGCAGCAAATCACTATAAATGCCGGTTTTCAGCCCGAATTTGCAAGGGTGATGGAAATAATGGGCTGGTAACGTTTTAGCTAAATGCTGGTAACGTTTTAGCTAAATAAAGTAAACAAAAGCGGCTTTGATTTGTAGGTAATGCAAATACATTAAACATGACAAAGCCTGTAGATTATACATTATATACATCAAATGGCGATCGCTTTATTACCATAAACCCGGTAACCGAGCCCACAACGGGGGGCCACATCCAGGCTACCGGTGTTTTTGGGTTGAACGAGGGTATGGTTGATTTGGGCGATATTGTTTTTGACGATAACATGAACCAGTGGGAGTACAGCGGCATGGGCGACCTTACACACCTGCAAGCCGAAGAAATTGCAAGTTTTATCAAAAACTATCATGAGCCTAACGCCGAAGGCAGGGCGTTTGACGAGCATAGCATATTGTAACTACGGATAGTTTTTAGTCGGAAGTCCTAAGTTCTAAGTCAAAAAATGACATTTGAGACTTAGAACTTAAGACTTCGGACTCATTTTTAGTTAAGGCTATGCTCAATATCTCCGGCCTTCAGCAGGCATGCTTTTACCGTACTAACAATGTCGGCAAGGCTAAAGGGCTTGGCTACAAAGGCATCAGAGCCATAGCTGCCCAATGACTCCAGCACCCGGGGGTAAGCCGAAACCATAACTACTGGTATATGGGCCGTGAGCGGGTTGGTTTTTAGCATATGGCAAAGTTCGCCACCGTTTATGCCAAAAAGGATATAGTCTAATATCACCAGGTCGGCATTAAAAGTTATGACCGATTTGCATATATCTGCCGTATAATTTAAAATTTCAATCTCGTAACCCTCCATCTCGAGCACGTCTTTCATCACCTCAAGGATATCTTCGCTATCATCGAGTATCAAGATTTTTTTAGACATTTTTTATATAATTGGTACTCTTGATAACGTAGCGGATTTAAAATTTGTTTTTTGTGGCTACAACCTGCTGTTGTAATGTTTTGAATTACAGCTAAATATTTTTTTTGGTAACAGTCTTCTTACATTAAGCCGACAATTTTACAATTGTGCGGCGGCAAATAGGGTTAGGTTACTTTAAGGGCGGTTATTAAAGCGTTTACAGTTTGCAATACCCTATCCAGGCTTGTGGGGGTGTTGGTAACCTTGGCTATCATAATGCCGCCTTCAATAAGCGCTATCATAGATAGGGCGGTGCCGCTTAAATCTGCATCGGGCTTAAACTCGCCCGCATCAATACCCGCTTGTATCAGGTTTTCTATCGATTTTTTCCAGCGGAGCACTGCCTGCGCGGCCTTATCTTTTAACAAAGGGTTGGTATCGTCGGCATCAACGGCAGTATTCAAAATAGGGCAGCCGCCTGCCGGGAATGTAGCCCTGGTAAAGCTGTGATATACCTGGGCGTAAACCAGCAGCTTATCGTAATAAGTGCCGGCTTTTTGAATGCGGTCCTGGATCTGTTTTCTCAGGATAGCCGAGTTATGATCAAATGCTGCGGCGGCAACTTCCTCTTTATTGGCAAAGTTTCCGTAAATGCTCCCTTTGGTAAGGCCTGTAGCATCCGTCAAATCAGACAGCGACGTACCGGCATATCCTTTTTTATTGAAGATGGGCGCGGTGGTTTCTACAATGAACCTGCGGGTGCGTTCGGCTTTTGATAATTCCTTTTCCATGATGTAAATATACCGGTTGGTATTTGAATTGTGGGAATTTTTGAACGTATGTTATTTTTATATAAAATCTATAATTAATTTTACATATGTTGCTTTTGTCGAATAGAAAATCAATGTCAGCTTTTAGCCTTCTGCCTTCAGCTTCTACATAATCCCGATTAATGATCGCTTACCAAAACTACCGGGCCAGCCTGCTTTTTACGATCGAGCACCACCAGCAATAAAGGCATAGCCAATACAAACAACAGCCCTACAAAAATATAGGCATCCAGGTAGCTCATCAGGAATGATTGCCTGTCTATCCCGTTATTTACCACTGCCATCGCTTTATGCTGTGCTTCTATCAGCGTGCCGCTTTTGCCTGCAAAATATTGGGTTAGTCCGTTTATACGTTGCGTAGCTTGCGGATTGTAAATACTGATGTTAGAAATAAGATCGTTACGGTGCGATCCAAAGCGATGGGCCACATAAGTATTGATCATAGCGATACCGAACGAGCCGCCGAGTTGCCGCATCATATTGTTTAATGCCGATCCCTGCGGAACATCTTTGGCATCCAACCCGGATACTGCCAATGCCGTAAGTGGAACGGTTAAAAAAGCCAACCCCAAAGCCCTGAATATGAGTATCCTGGCAAGGTTGCCAGGTGTTGCTTCCAGGTTTAGGCCCGACATCAGGAAGCTGAAAATTATAAACAACACAAAGCCAATGGTAATAATTATTAGTGGCGATACGCCCCGTTTAAGCAAGGTAGCCGAAAACAGCAGGCCAAAAATGGCTAATATAGCGCCGGGCAGCAAGGTAAGCCCCGTTATAGTAGGCGGGAATAGTAGTACCCGCTGTGCCAGCACCGGTGTTAAAAACACCGATGTAAACAGGCCCACACCTGTTACTGCGGTAAGTATTGCGGCAACTGCCAGCGATTTGCTTTTAAGTACCCGCAAATCAATAACCGGGTTGGGGATGGTAAGCTCCCACCAGATAAAAGTGAGGATACTGAATACGGCTATAACCGTTAACGCTACAATATAACCGGCAGAAAACCAATCGTCGGTTTCGCCGCGCTCCAGTACTGTTTGGAGCGAGCCGATGCCTATAATCAACAGCAGGATGCCCCACCAGTCGACGGCTTTTGGTTCAACTTTAATCTCCGGTTCGGTAACCAATAAAATGCTGGATACTGCAACGGCGATGCCTATGGGGATATTGATAAAAAATATCCAGGGCCAGGAGTAGTTTTCGGTGATGAAACCGCCAAGGGTTGGGCCAATTGTTGGGCCTAAAAACACGCCTACACCAAATAAGGCGCTGGCAATACCCGCGCGGGCTTTGCCATACACCTCAAAAACTATTGCCTGCGATACCGATAACAGCGCGCCGCCGCCAATGCCTTGTAAAAAACGGAACAGTACCAATGTCCAGATATTTGACGCCAGCCCGCACATGGCCGAAAAAAAGGTAAAAGCGATAATAGAGCCTATATAGTAATTGCGCCTGCCAAGTTTGGTAGCCAAAAAGCTGGTCATGGGTATTACGATAATATTGGCAATGGCGTAAGCGGTGATAACCCAGGAGGTATCTTCCAGCGTTGATCCCAGATTACCACTCATATGCGATAAGGCTACATTGACTATCGACGTATCAATGAGCTCCATCATGGCCGCGGTAATAACAGTGATGATGAGGATGCTTCTTTTCATAGCGAATTGTGTAAATAACATAAATTATACCAATCGGTATAATTTATGTTAAATTTTTTTATTTAGCTATTATTCCCTTGGTAAATTTATCACCCTTAAAGCTTCATCCGGGTTGGATAGGTAAAGCCTGTAAAATTGTTCGGTACCGGCAACGCGAATCTCGTAGGTATCGCTTTGTAAACCGGCTAAAAACTCATCGGCAACCTGGGCAGGGGGGATGCCATTTTTACCACCAATTTCGGCAGAGAATTCAGTATCAACCAGTGGAGGCATCAACTCAAAAACTTTTATGCCGGTTTCGGCCAATGCTAATCTCAAAGCCCTGGTGTATGCATGTAACGCAGCTTTTGTGGCGCCGTAAGTAGCCAGTTTGGTGCTTGGCGCAAACGCGACTATTGAAGATACGTTTACAATAGCCGCATCTGGTTGATTTTTGAGTGATGGCAGCAGTTTTTCGTTAAGGCGGATAACCGACAGGTAGTTAGTCAGCATTTCTTCACCGGCTTTTTCAAACGTATTGGTATCGGTAAGCAGGTTATTCAGATTTGCAGCGCCTGCGTTGTTAATCACGATGTTGAGTTCGGGGAAATCGGCAGTTAGTTTTGTTACCAGTTTTTCTACATCTTCAGGGTTGGATACATCTGCGGTTATAGCGCTCACGTTTTGTAATTGAGCCGCAGCTTTTTGTAAACGGGCCTCGTTACGGCCAATGATGATAACATGGTTATCTGCTGATAATTTTTTTGCTAACTCAAAACCTATGCCGGCACTGCCGCCGGTAATGAGTATGGTGTTTTTTGAAGTTTTCATTTTGATGCGTTGTTGATTAAACTCAACATGACAAAAATATACCAATCGGTATATTCTTACAATAGGTAATCTTCATCTTTGTGTCATCATTACCAAATGGCTTTTTTATAGGTTATCCTTGCGCTTTTTAAAGCTGCAAAACAGGAAGTTTTGTTTTGTTGCAAAAGGAGTAGTATGGTTTTCGGTAATACAGGTTACCTTCTCAAAATGCCGGTCAAATATGGTTTGCAATTGTTGTTCTGCGTATTTTTTAATGACTAACCCACTGCATTTTTCGGGCCCGTTTTCAGAGAATGTGCCGATGATCAAATAATGGCTGACTGCTTTTGCGGCAATATTTAAGTAGCGGGTAATTTTATCCTGTGTTGTCAGGAAGTGGAAGGTCGCCCGGTCATGCCAAAGGGTGTAGGTTTCTTTGGGTTCAAAATTGGTAATATCGCAAACTATCCAGGTAACCAGGCTGCTTTTATTGCCAAGTCGTGCCTTTGCTTTGGCTAAGGCTGTTTCGGAGATATCCAAAACGGTAATGTTGGTGTAACCCTCTTGTAGCAGGAAATCAACCAGTTTGCTGTCGCCGCCGCCGATGTCGATTATCTTGTCGGTTTTTGCTAAATCGAAGCCACGAATAAAATTAAGCGAGGTTTGCGGTATGGCTTGCGTCCAGCTTACCTGGCCGGGATTTTTGGTCTGATATATCCGTTCCCAATGTTCTTTTTTATCTTCTTCCATAGATAATTGATGTTCATATTTGAGCAAACAAAGTTGCTGATAAACACCCGGAACATGAAAAATAAATATTTTGGAGCTTTGCTAAGCTTGATTTTTGTAGTTTTATTAACTACAAACACCAGGGCGCAAACTTCGCCGATGACTATGCCAACGTTAGGCGTTACTAACCCCTGGACAGAAAGTCAATTACTGGAACCGGCTACCTTAGCTGCTAACATAAAAACTGGTACAACTGCGCTTGTTATCTTTAACATCGGTGCTGTAGAAGATATTAAAGGCGCTACCCACATTGGCGCAGTAAACAAACCAGAAAACCTGGAAAAGTTAAGAATGGCTGTTGCTAATTTACCCAAAAATACCGCGATAGTTATTTACTGCGGATGCTGCCCATTTGTTAAGTGCCCTAACATTCGCCCGGCTTTTTCTGAATTGCAAAAATTGGGGTTTACTGATGTGAAACTGCTTAACCTGGCCACCAATCTGAAATCCAACTGGGTTGATAAAGGGTTTCCGTTGGCAGGGAAGTGAGTAGTGAATAGTGAAGTGTGTCTTGTCCTGAAATAGTGAGTAGTGAGTTGGCATTATGCTAAATTAAAAATCCAATCATCCCTTAATCCGACGAATCCCGGTTCAGACAATTTTGCGTTAGGGATCGTCGCGGATACCGGCCTGTGAATAAGGCCTGTGCGGTATGAGCAAAGAGCCCGGCCGCAGGCAACGCCCGGGAAAAGAATCAAGAAGTTAGACTCAAGACGAAGCCATTAAAAAAGCCTGCCGTCAATCAACCGGCAGACTTAATTAAAAATATATAACCAGGAATTAAGGGGCTAAGGAAGTATAAACACCGACAAACTCCTTGGGCCATGCGCACCAATAACCAATGATTGTTCAATATCGGCGGTTTTTGATGGGCCAGAGATAAAAGCACCATAGCCATATGTGGCCCCGCCAATTTTTTCATAAGCCTGCGCCATGGTAGGCACCAAATTAGTTTTACTGATTACTACGGCCAGGTGCTGAGCAATAAAGGGCAGCACCCTGACGGTCATATCCTCCTCTGTGAGCCATAATGCCCCGTTTTCTGCAACGCCGAGGCCCGACCAGAGGATGCATAACTCCACATCGGCAAAACTGTGGGATAATTCGTTTTTTACATCGGCAACATAGGTGTATTCGCTTAATTCTTTAATGCCTGATATGATTTTTACACCCGGTTTAAACTCTTTGTGAAGAATGTTTTGGATGGCCTCGTAGCCGGCTACTTCGTACACAAAACTGCCCCCGGCGCTGCCGATGGTTTTGTATTTTTCAACCAGGTCGTCGTTGGTGGCCGTCAGGGTGTTTAAAACCTCAAGGCCGGGCAAATCTGCCTGGCTAAACTGGTTGGCTTTTACGGCTGCTAATATGTTTTCGCGGCTGCTCATTTCTTGTTTTCCTTTCTTTTGGCATACCATTCGCCAAATGATTGTTCGGGTGCTTTGGGCATTTCGCGGTGTTTGTACCATGGGTTTGCGCCATTATTAACCGCAAAGGGTGCATATTTAAACGTAAAGCGCCCCATTTTGCCTGCCGCCCGATAGATCATCGGCGAGGATAGGGTAAAAGCCATACCTTTCATGGCTAAAGTTTTTGCTTTGGGCGTATAGCCTGCCTTAACAATTACCTGCCGCCATTTGTATAGCTGGTCGTGAATATCAATTTTAACGGGGCATACGTTACTGCACGATCCGCACAGGGTTGAGGCAAAAGGCAGGTCGGCATATTTTTCCATATCGAGGTTGGGCGCCAGGATGCTGCCTATGGGGCCGGCAACCGCGGTATGGTAACTGTGGCCGCCGCTTTTGCGGTATACAGGGCAGGTATTCATACAGGCCCCGCAACGAATACATTTTAACGAATTGCGAAAATCCTCGCGGCCCAGCTGGATGCTGCGGCCGTTATCAACTATCACAACATGTATTTCTTTACCATCCTGCGGTTTGCTGAAATGGCTGGAGTAGGTGGTAATAGGCTGCCCTGTGGCGCTACGGGTAAGCAGGCGCAAAAATACACCAAGGTGTTTACGCTCCGGGATTATCTTTTCGATACCCATGGATGCAATATGAATTTCGGCCAGGTGGGCGCCCATATCGGCATTGCCCTCGTTGGTACATATCACAAACTCGCCGGTTTCGGCAATGGCAAAGTTAACGCCGGTAAGGGCCGCGCGGCGGGTCAGGAACACTTCGCGAAGGTGCTGGCGGGCCGTTTCGGTTAATATTTTAGGGTCCGATTCGCCTTTGGCTGAGCCTAAGTGCTCATGAAAAATGTCGCCTATTTCTTCCTTTTTCTTGTGGATGCAGGGCAGTACAATATGGCTTGGCGGTTCGCCGGCTAACTGAACAATGCGTTCGCCCAGGTCGGAGTCGATAACATCTATACCCTGTTTTAACAGGTATTCATTAAGGTGACATTCCTCGGTAAGCATCGATTTGCTTTTTACCATACGGCTGATGCCGCGTTTCTCCAACAGGGTGTAAATAATTTTATTATGCTCTTCGGCATTAGCTGCCCAATGTACTATTATCCCATTGTTAATGGCATTGGCCTCAAACTGCTCCAGGTAAGTGCTCAGGTTTGATAGTACGTTGTTTTTAATTTGCGAGGCAGTTTCGCGCAGCAGTTCCCACTCGGGTAGTTTATGTGCGGCAATATCGCGTTTGGCGCGAACCCACCACAGGGTTTCGTCGTGCCAGTCAACCCGTGGTTCGTCGCGGTTAAATATGGCGGCCAATTGCGGGTGATCTTTTGTTGCGGTGCTGCTCATATTAGATACTGTGGTTTAAAATTTCGGCAACATGAATTACTTTAACACTGCTGTTTTGGCGGCGCAGGATGCCTTCCAGGTGCATCAGGCAGCTTAAATCGGCCGAGGTGATGTATTGTGCCCCATGTTCAATATGGTCGTCCACACGGTCTTTACCCATTTTGGATGACACAGCTTCTTCTACCACGCAAAAGGTACCGCCAAAGCCGCAACAATCATCGGCCCGGCTTAAGGGTACCAGTTCCAGGCCTTTAACCAGGCCCAGCAATTGAGCTGGTTTGCTAAACGGCGGGGCCACCAGTTCGGTCATTTGCGAAATGCGTAAACCGCGCAAGCCATGGCAGCTTTGGTGCATACCTACTTTGTAGGGGAAGCTGGCTTTGAGGCTTTTTACCTGTAATATATCTACCAAAAACTCGGTAAGTTCAAAAATACGTTTACGGATTTCGATAGCTTTATCTTCGTTTTCGTGAGAATGCAAATGTTCTTTAATATGCAGCGTGCAACTGCCGGATGGGCATACGATATAATCGTAACCGGCAAAATTATCGATGAATAAATTATTGCAGCCGCCGGTAAGGTGCTCATAGCCGCTATTGGCCATAGGCTGCCCGCAACAGGTTTGATTTTTAGGGTAATGAACTTCGCAACCCAGCTTCTCCAGCAATTCCAGGGTTGCAACGGCAGCCTGTGGATAAAATTGGTCTACATAGCAGGGAACAAATAAAGCTACCTTCATTTTTGTGTTTATTTCAATTGGTTAAAGCAATATTAGCGCTTATCATTTGCATAACTATCCTTATGTATCTGCAAAGTATAGTTGTATATTAAGGTACCCAAAATACAGTTATAACAGGCAACTGTTATTCAGTTTTTTTTGCAAAAGGATACAGGAGATTGGCTTGTTTGGGTAGTGGAATAATCCATCAGATGGAAGAAAAGTGAATGACGGGGGTTAAGGCAGAAATTCAACACCTGTGAGATTAGGTTAGCATTACTCGTGAGTATCTCCGGGTTTAAATTCTCTTGACTTAGTTCAGCTGAAAGCTGAAATCATTCGGCCCACGAGCTGGAAGCTCGCGGGAGTATTTGTTATTTATATTGCTGATTTTTAGAGAGATAATGGATTGATAAAAAATATTCTACTATTTCTATAGGATTTATATAAATAATGTTTTATGTTTGCATTGTCAAAACAGACAAATCGTTCTTTATTTTAACTTATCAAGAAAGACTGAGGGAAAGGCCCAAAGACGTCTTAGCAACCTATACATCCGCATAATGTAAAAGGTGCTAATTCCTGCTCCATTCAACGGAGAAAGATAACATACCATCTTCGCCCCCTGCCAATCTAATAAGTGATTTTATAGTTTTTTTAAGTCGCGTGACCGAGAGGATAGGTGGGGGTCTGCAAAACCCTAAACGGCAGTTCGAATCTGCCCGCGACGTCTATTTTAGCTGAAAGCTAAAGGCGTAAAGCACAAAGCCTTCCTTTTAGGCTGAAAGCTAAAAGTTAAAAGCACAAAGTTTTTTTGGCGCGTTGTCAGGCTTTAAGCCTTAAGCTTTCCGCTTTTAGCTTCTTCTACAAATTCCCTATTGTATATCTTGTCGAGATCCTGAGGTAAGGATATTTCTTATTCACATCAGGATAATCATGGTAGTTTCCTTCCAGCCGGAAATAACCCGATTCGGCAGCTATGGAAAGTCCTTTAATAAACATGTAGTTTACTTCGTTACTAAAGGTGTGCAAAAAATAATGCGATTTATTACCGTCTATGGTTATCATCCAGCCTCCCCGGTAATTTGCGCTGTATGATAACCTGTTTAATAACCTTATTGTCCCGCCACCGTTAACAGAGAAGCCTGGTCCGTAATCATAATTACGGCTATTGTATGTGTATTGATCAGGTACGGCAGCCAAAAGTATTGGGCCAGCCCCAAGATTGCCGGTTATTTTGATGCCGTGTGTTAGTTTAAGCTCTGAGAATAGATTGAATTTTACGCTTTGCGCCCCATAGAAAAAAGCCTGGTTGCGGATATAGTCATAATTTGCAGATAGTATTACCAGGTGCTCTATTTTATCCTGGTCAACCGCAGAAACGTCCCAGCCGGTAAGTGATCCATACACGCTTATCACGTTAACCGAGCTGCTATCGTCTTTACCAAATTCGGCAGTTATAGATATATTGCTGAAGGGTTTCCTGAAGCCTTCATTTGGTACACCATATAATAATGCTGCCCTGCCGAACCAGCCAAAGCGACCATGCTTAAACGGGCTTACCGATTGGGAATTAAATATCCGCCCTCCGAGGTCAAACTCTGCGCCTATTTTTGATGAGTCGCGCTCGGTGCTATTGCCATAAACTTTGCCCCAGGTGCCGTCTAAAATGCGGTTTAGTCCGCGCATGGGGTTAATTATTAGTCCAGCTACTTCGCTGGCCTGCCTTTTAAAACCCCGCTGGCGGTTGTTTACTATGCGGCTTGATAGGCGAAAAGTCATCTCGCCCAGCACGATACCGCCAAAACTGGTATTTATAAAATCGTTTGGAGAGGGTGCCTGGTTTTCGGCAAAGGTTTCCCAAAGGTAGCTACCCGCCATGGTAGCCGGTACAGATTGCCAAAAGCTAAAGCCATTGCTTCGGAACGCGCTATAAAACAAACTGCCGTGATAGGGGTGTCCAAACTGATTAGTTTGAAAAGGATCGTTATCAAACTCCCAGTTGCCGGGGTTAAGGTTGTGGCTAACGCTTTTCCAGTTTATACGGGCGTAATCCTTGTTGGCTACATATCGGTCAAAAATCCAGGGGGTAATTTCGGCTATACCCAATTCGGCTGCAGCGCGGCCAAACCTGCGTTTTACCGAGGTATCCCGAACATCCCGGTAATAGCGTAGTTTCACCTCGGGCTTTTGATCAAATATATTGTTTTGGGCAAAAACCTTGCAAGCGGTACAGAAAAATATAAAGCTGATTAATATTATTTTTTTTGAAGGGTAAAGATCAGCTAAGCTCATATAAAGGATATCAGGAGGGACAAAAAACTACTATCCAAAAGCGCTTAAGTAATGAAATTGTTTTGATGGATGTTATAATAATGTTAAATGTTTGTTTTGAAATTGAGGAGATGGAAGTTAAGAGCCGTTGACACGGGCGTGTAACCAGCGGAATCACTGGGTGCGACTTCATATTAACCCATAAAATCAGGTACATTTTGCCAGCTAACAACGTCGTATCTTGTTCTTTTTTCATTTTCGGCGCCACCATAAATCAACGTTTTATTTACTTTTTCAGGAGCGGCAATCTCCTCAAACCTATCCATCTCTTTAAATAGTGCATTGCTTACAGTTTGTGTTGCTTTGATTTCAAAAATTGAGAAGCCTTGTGCTTTTTTCATCAACAGGTCGACTTCATGGGCATTGCTGTCCTGCCAGAAATAATAATCTTTATGCAGATATAAATGATGGTTTTGTTTTTGATACTCGGCCAGGATCATATTTTCAAATATGTTCCCTTTTAGCCGGTTTTCGTCAAGTTCTTCGGCAGTTCTTATTTCCAGTAAATGATTTAAAAGGCCTGTATCATAAAAATACAATTTGGGGCTTTTAACTAAACGTTTATTGAAGTTTTGATGATAGGGCTGTAAAAGAAAAACAATATAGCTACTTTCAAGTATCGACAACCAGGCTTTCGCGGTATTATGCGATATGTTGCATTCCTTAGCCAAAGCACTGAAATTGAGTAACTGGCCCGCCCGCCCGGCACACAAACCTAAAAAGGTACGAAATTGCTTAAGACCCTTTATATTCATTAATTCTGTTACATCCTTTTCAAGATATGTTTGAATATAATTAGCATAAAATACAACCGGGTCAATATCCCTGTCAAATATAGCCGGGTAAAACCCCTTAATACTGGCCGGCGCATAAGAACTTGCTAATAAAGCAGCCTGTTTTAATTCAGTAAAATCAAAAGGTAGTAATTTAAACAATGCAACCCTGCCCGCCAGCGTTTGAGTGATATTATTTAACAAATGGAAATTTTGTGAGCCGGATAATATATACTGCCCCATCATTTTAGATTCATCAACCCTGCCCTGGATGTATGAAAATAATGCCGGCACTCGTTGTACTTCGTCTAAAATGACTTTATGATCGTAACGGTTCAAAAAACCGATCGGATCATCCATAGCAAAGGATCGTGTGTTTGGATTTTCGAGACTTACATAGCTATAATCACTAAAAATCTCTTTCAGCAAGGTAGTTTTACCAGATTGCCTTGGGCCGGTAATAGCCAATACGGGAAATTTGCTTTTTTGAGCCTCTATTATAGGCGCAATTTGACGTTGTATAAATTTACTCATCTCGATGAAATTTAACAAAATTACTTAATTGCTTACAATATACATGACGCGAACTTACAAAATACATAGGTATTACTTACAATATACATAATGTGAACTTACAATTTACATAAAATCAGCCGGAAATTTATGCTCGCATTTTGTTGAGATGGCCAGCGCATTTGCGTTTGGCAAAAAAAAGCTTCGTGTCTTTTTAATCGAATAAGTGACTTGTATTGGCCAACAACAGGCACAAATATTTGGATATTTCTAAATTGAACGATCAGTTTAGTGTTAACCATGTTAAAATACAAAACATTGATTATTAAATATTTATAAAAAATATATTTGAAATGTGTTAAGTTATGTTAACCCAATTAGATGCGTTTGCCCTGGTTAACTATCTCCAACATTGACAGGCAAACTCAAAAATTATTATCTTTAAGCGCTTAACCTGCATTAAGCCCAATCAAAACCAATATCCATTTAAACAATGAAAATTTTCAACATCGTATTTGTTGTGCTGTTTGTCATTTTTGCAGCCCTGCAATATAATGACCCCGACCCTTACATTTGGGTACCTATTTACCTTTACAGCGCATGGTTTTGCTTTAAGGCTTCGCGAAAACAGTTTTACCCGGTTTGGTATGCAGTTGGTATATTTATTTACCTGGCTTATGCTACTTATAAAATATTTGACGCCAACGGCCTGATAGACTGGTTTACCAAGCACCACTCCGAAAGCCTGGTAGAAAGTATGAAGGCCGAAAAACCCTGGATTGAAGAAACCCGCGAATTTTTTGGTTTGTTGATATGCGTTGCCGTATTAGGCATCAACTGGGTTTATGGGAACAGGTTGAAAAAGAAAGCATAGTATTGATGCGCTTCAATCAGTACAACTTCCAAATAGAGCGGCTATAAATACGATAATCCGTTATACCCGCCATGTATATAATACACCGGCTCAAAATTATGCTCATCGGGGGCAAGTTCGCAGCTTACCTGCATGGTGGTAAAGGTTACATCGCCAAAAATATTGGCTATGGCTGTGTCGGCAGCATCACGACCGGTGGCTATTTTTATCAGCCCGTTTAAGGGTACCAGTTTGGTGGCGTCAAAAAGAATCCATTTGCCGCCAAGGTAAGCCTCAAAACAAGCATGAAAATCGGCAGGGTATAGGTGATATGCATAACCCGTAAAATAGCGTGCCGGAATGGTTAAGGCCCGGCAAAGGGCAATACCCAGGTGGGCAAAATCGCGGCAAACGCCAATCTGCTCCGTAACGGTATCAAATGCTGATGTTTGCGAATTACTATACCCGCTTAAATATTGCACATTGTTGTGAATCCAGTCGGTAAGGGTAACTACTTTTTCAAATGGGTTGGTAATGTGGCCAAACAGGTTGTGCGACAGCCGGTATAATTTATCCGACTGGCAATAACGGCTTGGGTTTAAATAAGGTAGCACCGATGAGTCGAGCTGGGCCACCAACGTTTCTTGTTGTTGCGAGTAGTCTGTAAGTTCGTAAAAATTGTCGACCAGCGCATTGTACGTAACTTTAATAGTCCCCGGCTGATATACCTCGAAGCGCATCAACCGGTTTTCGCCCTGTGCAGATATGATCTCCTCAATTTTTACGTAAGGGTCAACTGTAAATTCCTCGTTCAGTACAGTTTGGTTGGGTGTACGTAATGCATGTATGTTTAATATCAATGTGCCCGGCGCCCGTACTACATATTCCATTTGGGTAAACACATTGAATTTCATTGATCAGCTTTCGGTTTTAATTTCTTCTAATTTGTTAAAGGTCGTATCCATCCAGTCTTCAGATATATGTTCTAAAGCCAGTTTTAATTCTTCGGCCCACTGGGCCGATATATATTCCAGGTCTTTCTTTTCGTATCGCTGTTGAATAATATCGAAGCTATCCTTTTTATAAACAGCTACATCAATCGGGAAATCCACATTATTGGAGCTTACCCTTGTTGAATCGAACGAAAGAAAGCCTGTTTTGAGGGCCAGTTTCAGGCTGCTGTCTTCGGTAAGGATGCGGTTTAATATTGCTTTGCCATGGCCCGAATTGCCTATAACTACATAAGGTGCGCCCTGCCCAAGTTCAACCCAGTTTCCTTCAGGGTACAGCAAAAAAAGCTTGTGCTCGTCGTCGTCTTTTAGCTGCCCGCCTATAATGGTGTTCAGGTCAAACCGGAAGCCTGCGGCTTCTAACGATGCCTTGTCTTCGGCAATTACCCGTTTCACCTGCTCGCCAAAGGCGTTTACAGCTTTGTACATTTTGTTAAAATCCTCGGTTTCCAGCAATTCGTTAAAATAAACAATGGCCTTATCCCTTGCCGACCGTAAACCGCTGGTCATGATAAAAAGCGAAAAATGATCTTTTTGTTCAATGGTGATCTTCTTTTTTACAGTGGTATCTGTACCAGAGGTTATTCGGGTATCGGCAATAGCCAACAAGCCTTCTTTAACCTTAATTCCGAGGCAATAAGTCATTTTTATATAGTGCGATTTTTTTCAAAATTTAAGATAGCCAAAGTAGCGAAAAGAATCGGGGAAAATAGAATCAAGAGGCAAGACGTTTAAAAAGTATCAAGTAGTTAGTATCAAGTATCAAGACTTTTTTGACGTTCAACACAAAAAAGCCGCCGTTTCCTTTTGGAATCCGGCGGCATCACGGAACAGAAAAAAGTAATAACTCTTGATTTTTTAAAGTATGTAAAACTGAGTTTGTTTTTGAGTCTGTTTACTGATCAATGCGTCGATGTCATGAGGTAACTCGTCCTTCATCATCTGTTTCAGGTTTTTTTCGATGGTGCGGCTGATGGTTGTTGTTGGTGTATCTGTAGGTTTGTTTTCAAATGGATCCTGCAGGTGGATGGCCATTTTTTCGATCAGGAAAAAGGCCGATGATATGGCTATTACCAATGGCACCTGGAAAATTCCGAAAAACTCCATCAGGCTGAAAGGCAGTAGCAACACAAAAAACATGACCAGCCAGTGAATGTATACGCTATAGGTAACCGGGAAAACGGTATTCTTGATACGTTCGCAGCCACCCATCGAATTCATAAAGTTGGTGAGTGTGTTATCAAGGGTCACCTGCTGGTACTCATTTATCCAGCCCAGTTTATACAGTGTGCGCAGGTCATGACCCTGCAGCTCGTTTATTGCAAGCGGAATATGGTCAAGCTTTTTGATGTTTTTTACATCATCGTCGGTTAGGTAGGCCTCCAGGTTATCCTTTGCGTTTTGGCCGCGCAGATGGCAGCTTAAGCTATAGCACCAGGCCATTTGCCTGCGGATGATGCGCTCTTTTAACGCCCACTTTTGCTCGCCATCATGACTGCTATCCACAAAAGTTAAAATTTGGCGTGCAAAGGTGCGGCAATCATTTACGATACCTCCCCAAAGGATGCGGGCCTCCCACCACCGGTCATAAGCCTGGTTTGACCGAAAGGCCAATAGCAGCGATATAATGGTTCCGAGGATGGTAGGCACTGTTAGTGGTATCGAAACATCTTTGAAGTTATAGTATTGGTGAATACAATAGACAGTAATTGCGTAAACCGCCACCATCAAAACTTCCTTTTTTATTTTGCCAAATACATAGCTTACCGGTATATTTTCTTTTAATAACATAAGGTGTAAGATTTTAATTTATGATTCTTGTTCAGTTAAAACGTGTTCTTCAATTACCACGTTGGCCAAAGTGCCCGGCGTTTTAGGTAGTTTTATAAGGGCTGTATCGCATTTATCGAAAAGCATTTGCGGGGCTATGCTGTTTTTAAAAAGCAACTCGTAATTGTCATGTGCAGGCACAATGGCGTCAATTTCATTAGCTTCCAGAAAATTATTGAAAACTGCAACCGTGCTGCCATAAAAAAAAGTGATCGCAATATTGTTGATGACATGGCTGTACTTGTTTTCGATATCGCGGCACCTGATATAAAAATTATCGGGGATTTGCCGGTACTCTACGCTGCGCCGCGATAGCATCAGCAATTCGCTCATATTATCAGTAATTTTAAGCATGTGTACCAACACAATGTTTACCTTTTCGGGGTAAAAAACCTGGGCCAAAGCAGGAATATCCTGGATAGACTGCTGGGTGAAATCGGTAGGGATTAATAACGTTTTCATGGTAATTTTAATTAATGGTGAAACCTTGTATGTTTTGTTTGATACAAGTGTAGCAGCCAATAATTAGGAGGATATAAGAAAGTTATTAGAATTTGATTAGAATGCCACACCAATTAATAAATTGCAAAGCATTTAAATATCGAACACTGAACGTCCAACATCGAATAATGAAGGGAAAACTTCAGTATTGGACATTCAAAATTCATTATTCGATATTATCTATACCTGCGTTTTGCCTTAACTTATACTGTTAGTGAGGGCAGGGTGAGGCTCAACTGGCAAAAACACCTTAATCTCTGTACCTACCCCAACTTCTGAGCTGATGCCCAGGCTGCCTTTGTGCAGGCGGATGATGTTAAGTGTTAAGGGCAGGCCAACGCCATGGCCTTCATACTCGTGTGCATTTGAGGCGCGGAAAAAAGGCTCGAATATATGCTGAAGCTCGGTTTGGGGAATGCCGATGCCCTGGTCTTTAATGGCAATAATAATTCTGTTGTTTTCGGTTAACAGGCTAACTGTAACCGGCCGGTTGTTTGAGTATTTGCAAGCGTTGCTGATGATATTGTTGATGGCCAGCCGCAACAAATTGCTGTTGCCTTTTACGTAAAGCAGGGTTTCATCAGCCGGTAGGTTTTCAAGGTCGATATATATACTGCTCTCGGGGTTTATTCGTTTAACCGATTCAGAAGCGGTTAACAGAAGTTCATCCATGCGTATGCTTTCCCAGTTTTGTCTTTTGCCGTCAAAACCCGATTGGGCCAGCATAAGCAGGCTGTTCAGGATCTGACCCAGTTTTTCCGATTCGGCATACACCGTGTTTAAAACCCCGCGTTGATGCGTGTTCAGGTCTTGTTTGTTTAAAGCCAGTTCAAGCTCAGATGATATGATGGTTAGGGGGGTGCGCAACTCGTGCGATGCATTGCTTACAAAATTGTTTTGCGTTTCAAAGGCCGTTTCAAGCCTGTTAAGCATATCATTAAATGTAAGGGATAGTTCGGCTATCTCGTCTTTTCCGGTCAGTTCGTCCAGCCGGAAATGCAGGTTATTAGCTGTAATGTTTTTTACATTGTTGATGATTCGCCGCACCGGCTGAAAGGTGTAGAAGGAAAAAATTTTGCCTACAAAATATACCAATATCATGGCCAGCAAAAAGCCGTACAGCAATATTTTTTGAAGGTCTTTTAGTTCCTGAAAACCAGCGGGGTTTGACGCCGAAACAATAACAACATAACCCGCATTGTCTTTTTTGAACAGTGAGCCAGCATAAAAAGTATTATCGTGCCTGTAATGAGCCTGGCCAGTCATTAATATATCGTCGATAAAAACCTGGGCAATGCCGGCACTTGCATGCACCTTTTTGTTACTATCTACCGCTAAAAAATACTCTTTTTCCGAATCCAACTTCTCCAGGTACTTGTTGCGTACCTCTAAGGTAGCTTTACTTTTGGCGCCTGGCGATAGCTGCACTTCCGCCGCTATATTTACGCGGGCTTCCAGCCGTTTATAAAAATCATCGAAGTTGAATTTGTAAACCAGGTAAAAAATGGATGCATTAAGCAGTATAAGTATACCGCCCGACAGCAGCAGGAATAGTAATGTTATTTTACTTTGTATCTTCATCGGTATCGCCCTCTTTCATCAGGTAACCCATACCAAACACCGTATGGATAAGGTTAGGGCCCCCGTTTTTCTCCAGCTTTTTACGCAGATAGTTTACATAAACATCTACCACATTGGTACCCATATTAAAATCAATATCCCAAACATTTTCCAGGATCTGGATCCGGGATAGTACCTTTTTCTGATTTTTTACAAAATATTCAAGTAGCCGGTATTCGGTAGCTGTGAGTTTTAATACTTCGTTGCTGCGGTAAGCTATTTTCGATTCGGTATTGAGCACCAGGTTGCCTATTGTATAAGTGTTATTTGCTAACGTTTCGCTTCCGCCGCGGCGCAGTAGGGTGCGCAGGCGGGCAGCAAGCTCAGCAATTTTAAATGGTTTTACCATATAGTCATCTGCCCCGCTGTCCAGGCCGCTTACAATGTTCTCGGTAGAGTCAAGTGCAGTAAGCATAATGATGGGTATCATCTTTTTTTGCTGTCTGATGTGTTTACAAACCTGTATGCCATCCATTAC
The DNA here is from genome assembly GCF_028736215.1 of Mucilaginibacter sp. KACC 22773. Taxonomy (NCBI): domain Bacteria; kingdom Pseudomonadati; phylum Bacteroidota; class Sphingobacteriia; order Sphingobacteriales; family Sphingobacteriaceae; genus Mucilaginibacter; species Mucilaginibacter oryzagri. The sequence goes on along the minus strand of NZ_CP117883.1, from coordinate 5,031,494 downwards.
GGGCAGCATTACATCAAGTATAACAAGGTCAAAGTCATGATCAAGCGCCATTTGTAAACCCGTTGCGCCATTAGCTGCAACACTTACTTCAAAGCCATAATCGGTAAGGCCGCGTTTAACTACCGATACCACATTTGGTTCATCCTCAACTAATAATATCCCCATAAACAGCTAATTTGATTTAAACGCATTGTTTGCCAAAATAATTAAATAATTTGTTGACTACTATTGTTATTGAAATATAAGCTATCATTGTAAAATCCATTTGTGCCACTTAAAAACCGCCATCGGCATATCAATTTAGTTTATGAAGCCGATTTTAACCGCTGGTACAAAAATACATCATAGTAGGTTTATTAAATTAAAAAAGCAAGAGCCAAATTAACAGTCAAATGGGCAAATTTATTAGCATACAACCTTCAGTAATTTGTGAGAATTGCATCATATGTGGTAGCCGTCCCGTAATTGAACAAAGTAAAGGAAGCAAATTTACGGTACGGTGCCCTAAAGACAGCACACACTACCAAACCCTACCAGGGTTAATAGACATAAACGACTGGAATACGAATAACAAAGCGCAGGATAGCGGCGGCGAGTTGAAATTGGGTATCAATTAGCCCTTGCCTATTATATAGTTAACTGCAAAGCCAACAATTTCTTTTATGTAAAAGCTCCATCTGTTTAAAATTTCGGCGCTGGGCATAAACTCAAAAAACGACCATTGTACATCGCCTGCTATTACATTGCATGAATACGGAATTACATCAACGTGCTGGCTTTTAAAAATTTGCATGGCCCTGCGCATGTGAAAGGCCGAAGTTACCAGCAGATAAGGACCTTGCTGCTTGTTTTTGATTAACAATGTTTTGGTTAATGATGCATTTTCAAGTGTGTTTCGGGCCTGGTTCTCTATCAATATGCAACTATCGGGAATCTGTAGAGCCCGAAGCTGCTGAAATACAAAATTTGCTTCCCTGAAAGCTCCAGGAACAAGATTGCTGTTGCCACCCGATATCACTATTTTTTTTACCTTACCTTTCCGCTGTAGTAAAACACCTTGTATAAACCGGTCGGCGGCCCAGTTAAATACTCCTTTGCCATGTTTGTTTTCACTTGTAAAACCGCCTAAAATTATGGCAGCGCTATATGTTTTGCCTGGCTGCAGTTTGGCCGGAGCAATATCCCACGCCCTGGCCAGCAGGTTTAAAAATACCGGGGCCGAAAATATCCAAAACAATGCAACACCCCAAATTAGGCACCTGCGTTTTAACCTTGGCTTTTTTGATAGTACAGCAATAAGCAACAAAACAAAAACATATAGAACAGGCAGCAGCAAAAATGATAGTACTTTTGACAGGATAAAAAACATAGTTGTGGTAAAAATAGTTAAAAACAAAGAACATGGAAGTTGTCATTAAACAACGCCGGGACTAAGCGTTATTATTGCCTGTATACGCATTAAACTATTTGTAGTTATAAAACTCTAAGCATAGGCGCCACGTAACAAACTGGCACCATCATTGTCATATACTTATTAAATAAAACACTAAAAATATGGGCATTATAAAAACACTTGCTATTGGCGCTGCAGTTGCTTATGGCATAAATTACGTTACAAAAAAAGGACCTGACGGAAAATCAATCGTCGATAACCTGGCCGACGAGGCGCCCGAATGGTTTGATCGGGCAAAAAAATATAGCGAGCTTACTTTACAACAAATTGCTGTACGCGCACAAAACTTCAGGGATAATACGCGTTATTAGTTTATGGGCTATTGTAGATTGAGTTGAGTAGTTAAAAACCAGGCAGTGGTAAAGGGGGCATTATCTACAGAAACTGAATGTTTGGCCTGCTATTTGCGTAAGTGTAATTATTAACACTTATCAGATACATTATACCATGAAAAAGCTAATCATATTTGCATGCCTGTTTTTCGCGATGTTATTAACGTTTGCGCAAAATACCGAGGCTCAAACTACAAAGAAAAAGGGAATAAGCGACCAGGGTAAGGGCGCTATAATAGGAGGTGCCGGTGGCGCTGTTGCCGGTGGCCTTATTGGCCACAATGTTGGTGGCGCTTTAATTGGCGGTGCCATAGGCGCAGGGGGCGGTTACATTATTGGTAATGAAACCCGCCGGGCAAGGGAAAAAAAAGAGCGCGCCCGCCGTATTGCGTGGCGCAAGGCCCACCCAAGGCATCACGCACATCCATACAGCAAAACCACTACTGTAACTACGGTTAAGTACCAGTAAAAGGTTAAAAAGAGTTAAATTTTATTTAAAGGCCCCGGTTCTATTACAACCGTGGCCTTTTTTTATTATCTTAAGTGAGTGCTATTATCGGCAAAATGTAAAATAAAGTTTGCCTGATAAATGCGTTACGGATGGGTTATTCGTTAATAAGTTTGGTTTTACAGGCAACAATGCCCAGCAGGTGTACATATTACGTTGAATAAATAATGGGTAAAACGTTTATAGCATTATTGTTTTGTTTAATACCTTTTGCTATAATGGCGCAAACCAGCAGGCCTGATGCCGATACAATAAGGAAACCAACGGATACTATTCCGCAGCGGGACCTGATAGATGTTTTCCGGTCGGTATTTAACGTTAAGCCAAGGAAGGTTTCAATTACTGAGAAAAAGAAATTTTATTTCTCCTTTTTGCCTATCTCAACGTCTGACGGGCGAAGCGGGGGCAGGGCGCTGTTTACCTCAACAACAGCAGGCTTTTACCTGGGCGATCAAAAGACTACCAATCTTTCTACCGTGGTGTTTACCCCTTATTTTAACCTGAAAGGCCGTTATGGGTTACCTATTCGTTCAAGCGTTTGGCTTCAAGATAATCAGTGGAATGTGATAGGCGATATCCGCTTATTAGTTTATCCGCAATATACCTGGGGCCTTGGCGGCGATATGAACAACCACGACAAATTTTTGGTTGATTATAATTATATACGCCTTTACCAAACCGTGCTAAAAAGAATAAAACCTTATTTTTATGCTGGTGTGGGGTATAATCTTGATTATTATGCCGATATAGATAGCCAGGGTGAACAAACCCTGCGCGATTTTACGAAGTATAAGTACGGTACAGCAACTGGCCAGGATGCATTTTCATCGGGGGCCACCCTGAATTTGTTATACGATACACGCAGAAACTCAATTGACCCTTTGCCAGGGGTTTATGCTAACGTGTCGTACCGGTTTAATACTAAAGTGCTGGGAAGCCATACCAACTGGCAATCATTATATATCGATTTGCGTAAGTATGTTTCGCTAACTAATTCGGGCCCTAAAAATGTGCTGGCGTTCTGGACGTATTACTGGACATCGCTTACACCGGGCACTCCTTATTTAAACCTGCCCAGTTTAGGCTGGGAGCCATATCAACGATCGGGCAGGGGTTTTCAGCAAAACCGTTACCGGGGCCAGCGACTGGCTTATTTTGAAACCGAGTATCGCCGTGATATCACCCGCAACGGCCTGCTGGGTTTTGTTTTATTTGCCAACGTGAACTCGGTAACCGAACCGGATACCTATAAATTTACCTATTGGCACCCCGCGGGTGGCACCGGCTTGCGGTTTAAATTCAATAAAAAATCTGGTACAAATATTAGCCTTGACTATGGTGTAAGCCGCAACTATTCGTCGATAAACCTTAATTTAGGCGAAACGTTTTAGCGAAGAGTTCATGGTTGATAGTTCATGGATCATGGCTGCTTCAAAAAATTATCAGGCAAAAATAGCAACGTTTTAATTAATTCACGGCAGTACGGCTACCATGAACTATGAACCATAACCTATGAACAAATAACGCCACATGACTAAAAAAAGATACTTTTTCCTTATCCTTATATTAGGTTCGCTAACAGCTTTGGCGCCATTTTCAATAGATATGTATTTGCCGGCGTTTGATACCATTGCTGCGTATTTACATACCAGCCCCGAGCAAATGACGCTGACCATGTCGAGCTTTTTTATCGGCATATCGGCCGGCCAGTTGTTATATGGGCCGTTACTTGACAGGTTTGGACGTAAACGCCCCCTTTATTTCGGCCTCATTTTGTACATAGTTGCTTCAATAGGTTGTTTTTTTTCGACTTCACTACCGATACTTGTGGGAATGCGGTTTTTTGAGGCCATTGGAGGCTGTGCTGCAACCGTGGCAGCAATGACCATGGTGCGCGACTTATTCCCGGTAAAAGATAATGCTAAGGTGTTTGCCCTGCTTATACTGGTGTTGGGCGCCTCGCCCATGCTTGCCCCAACCGCGGGCACCGCTATAGTTAATCATTTTGAATGGCAGGCCATATTTTTGGTACTTACCGTGATAGCTGTACTCATATTTATTGCTGTGTTTTTCTTCCTGCCCGAGAGTTATAAGCCCGATCCTACTTATTCGCTTAAGCCTGTACCCATCATTACTAACTTTTGGGCGGTTATAAAAGAGCCTCAATTTTTTACTTACGCAGTAAGCGGCGCTTTTATATTCGCCGGTTTGTTTACCTATGTAGCATCGTCATCGCTTGTTTTTATCGGCATTTTTAAGATAAGCAAAGGTGCGTTTGGCTGGGTTTTCGGTGGACTATCAATTGGCTTTATTGGAGCAAGCCAGGTAAACAGCCTGTTGGTTAGGTATTATAAAAGCGAGCGAATTATAAACGTCACAGTGGTTTGCCTGGTTATAATTTCGGCAATATTTTTAACCGGATCATTAAATGGCTGGTTTGGTATGGCTGGTACAATAGTTATGATATTCGGTGTTTTGTGCTGTGTTGGCATTTCGAGCCCCAATGCGTCCGCCTTGTCGTTGGCGCCATTTACCAAAAACGCAGGCTCGGCATCGGCATTAATGGGAGCGCTACAAATGGCGATAGGTGCGCTTGCATCATACGGCATCACACTTATTCAAAACCAGGGTACGTTGCCTATGGCCGGTGTTATGGCGGCATCCTCGGTTGTGGCTTTTGTAGTATTATTTGTAGGGAAGCGGTTTATTAAGAATAAGGTGGAAGCAGTGGCCGGTGCGGCGGTGGCGGCGCATTGAAAGTTTGATATCATATTTGACCGAATTGCAGACTTACGAAGTTTTTAAAACTTCGTAAGTCTTTTGCCGGTAAGTACGCCCCCATCTGCACATCTGAAATTTGAAATCTGCACATCTGCCTACACCAGCACCTCATCAATTATCCCAAATTCTTTGGCTTCGGCGGCTATCATCCAGTAATCCCTGTCTGATACCTGGTAAACTTTTTCGTAGGGCTGGCCGCTGTGTTTAGCAACTATTTCATACAATTCCTGTTTCATTAGTAATATTTGTTGCGCGGCTATCTGGATATCTGATGCCATGCCCTGCGCGCCGCCTGATGGTTGATGCAGCATTACGCGCGAATGTTTTAAAGCAGCCCTTTTGCCAGCCGCGCCGCCGCATAATAATATCGCGCCCATGGATAAGGCTATGCCCGTACAAATGGTAGCTACATCGGGGCTGATGAAGTGCATGGTGTCGTAAATACCCAGGCCGGCGTATACCGAGCCACCGGGCGAGTTAATGTACATCTGGATATCCTTTTTGGCATCGGTCGACTGCAGGAAAAGCAGTTGCGCCTGGATAATGTTAGCCACGTTATCATCAACGGCCTGGCCCATAAAAATTATGCGGTCCATCATCAGGCGCGAAAACACGTCCATCTGGGCTACGCGCATTTCGCGCTCTTCGGTAATATAGGGCGTCATGGCCGTTGGCAAGGCACTTTTTTCGACTCCTGAGATGTAGTTATCTACCAGCGAACCGGCAATAGCATGGTGCATGACCGCATATTTGCGGAATTCCTGTTTATCAATATTCATGATTTAAAGTGGTGAGTAGTGAGTAGTGAGTTTTAAGTCGGAAGCACTAAGTCATAAGTCTTGTTTTTTTTGTCGATTAAAACCCTGGGCTTGAGACTTAGAACTTTCGACTTAAGACTTAAAAAATAATCGTGCTATTTTCTGTTTGAAACTCAAATGTTCAGGCTGGCTGAATAGTTTTTCATGAGCCGCCTCTATCTCTTGTTTTAATTGTTTGCGGCTATACTGCCGTACCATGCTATATACTTGTTTTTGGGCGGATACATCAACCGGCAGACTATCATCCAGTAATAGCGTGGCTTCAAACAGTAAAGCATCTGTGGGCTTTTGGCTGCCAAGCAGGTGTGCTTCTATCCGGGCTATGTTATTTAAGGAAGTCCTCATAGGTTAGCTCTTTTTGTTTAACAGTTTCCCTTACTTTTTCTATGCATTTATATTTCTGCACGGTGGCCGATCGTACACCCGAGAAGCCAAATGTTTCGGCAACCTGTGTCATCGGCAGTTTATCGTAATAAAACGAACGGAGCAGTTCCATACAGCGCTTGCCGGCAGATTCCAAAAAGCGGAGCAGTTTGCTATCGTCGGGTAAACTGATGCTTTCCTCCGCAGTGTTGACGATAAGAGCTTCATTTAACTGCGAGGTTTGCCCGCCTTCTTTATAACGTTTTATCCAAAGATACCGGGCCGTACCGTAAATATAAGCGCCGTCGCTATTATTAACAGATAACCCGATCTGTGCTGTTTTTTCGTAATAGCTTAATAAGGCATCTTGGAAAACATCTTTAGCCTCATCAAACGAGCCCCCGCAGCGGGCCACGTACTTTGCTACAGCCGGGAATACCTTTTTATATAGCCCGACAAAAAGCTCCTGCCTTTGCTGCGCCTGCTCCTGTAATTTAACTGTATCCATTGTTTACTGTTTATTACTATGTGCAAGTTAGGGAAGATATATCACCTTTTGAGAGAAAAGTTTTTTGTAGCAAGGACTCTTGGATGATTAACGTTATGTCATTGCTGCGTACTTTATAATGACACGATTGTAAGTTATTGACTATCAATATTAAATATCCGTCATTGCGAGGCACGAAGCAATCCCCTACATGCTAAGTCCCATATTGTTCGGGATTATTAATGTTGTGTTTTGATTTTTATAGGTATTAATGAGATCTCTGCGGTCGGTTATCTTCGTACCTTATAATGACGTCGATATAAGCTATTGATTATCAGATGTATTTTTATCCCCTTGTCGAGAGAGGGCGGGGTGGAAAGTGCGGTACCAGGTTTTTTTTAGCACCAAAGTGTACTGTACCGGTAAAAGTGATACACCCTGACACATCCTGGTACGGGGTGGCACACCCTGGTACACCCTGGTACGGGGTGGTACACTACTTGCGGTTAATATTTTTAAGTAAAACAAAACAATCAGCGAGAAGTGCTTGGGGTCGCAGGCAGGGGTATGTTTTTCCGCGTTTCATTGCACGTGCATAAACACACCTCTCCGACCTCTTGAAAGGGGAATCCGCAAAATTTTGTGTCTACACATTCAGCACAATTTGCAATCACGTCATCCCCATTTTTTTCAGGGATATCCTGATATGTACTCGCAATGACGGTAGTTTAGAACACTCGTTTAACTATATCTGTTGCACGTCATAACGATTTTTTTTTCCTAACGGATATTCGTATGACATATCCTGGGCCTAAAATTTACTTGCTCTTAGCGCCGTCACCTTCGATCCATCAACACCAATAGTTTCAAAAACTATTTTGTTTTCCGTTAGTTCCGATACGGTGAAAACATAGCTGCGAGTTTTACCATTTTCTAATTTTTCGGTCATGTTCATGTTGCCGCCATTAAGGGTAAAGGTGCCATGCGCTAAAAATTTGCCACCCCATACAATCAGAAACTTCATTTCGGGCGTAAACTGGATATATGGCGCTACCTCATCAAGGTCGGCCTTTTTCATGGTATCCGGAGGGCTGGCATTGGGGTGCTCTATTTTTACATATTTCCATTTGCCGGTAAGTGAGGTGACCGAAACTGACGGCTTGCACGCGGTGATGAACAGCAGCACGACAGCAAACAATAAAAAACTATGTTTAATCATAATGAGGATAATTGTTTGCCTAAGCTATAAAATTGCTGCCAAAATAAACAGAAAATTATTTGCCCTTTGTTTGTTTTTTCATTCGTTCTTCGGCTTTTTTTACTTCGTCCTTTTCGCTCATGGGGAAGTCGGTTTTGAGTTCATTTTTAGCCTGCTTGCTGGTATCGGGGCTTACTTTTTTTGGAGTGATTTTATTGGATGTGGCCATGATCATAAAGTTTTTAGTTGTATTACATTTTAACTCCTGGCGATTTGGATTTGTTTGCAATTATTTAAAGTAGATGAGGGGAGTATCAAGTATCAAGATTTTTGAACACTTTGGTTCTGTGGGCTTTTAGCTTCTGAGGCCACCCTGTTGTCTTTCATGAGCTTATCATTTTCCTGTTGGAATTTTGCAAAATTTTACCACTTTCAAAACTTCTTGATTTAAATAAATCCGAAATCGAACATTCGAATTCCCAAATCCAAAAATATTTTTTAAAATTGTTGTAACAACCTATAACCGTAACTGTCTAAATGACACTAAATAGCCAAGGACTCCCTTCCAAAAGGTATGCTACTTAGTATTGTGAGGGCCCGCACCTTAAGGGTTCCGTTAAAAAAATCAAAAAAAAATTAAATTCTAAATCTTAAAAAAATGGACAAATCAATTGTTATGCTTTTTTATGCCGTGCCCCTAATTTTATTATTGGTACTGTACAAATTTGTTTTACGCGTATTCTTTGGGATGGTGATCGTCCCCGACGACCGTATTGGCCTGGTGGTTAAAAAGTTTACCTTGTCAAGTAAATCGCGGTTGCCCGACGGACGTATCATTGCCACCAATGGCGAGGCCGGTATGCAGGCCAAAGCGCTTGCGCCAGGCTTGTATTGGGGCATGTGGCCCTGGCAGTATGGTATTACTATGGAGCCCTTTACCATTATTGAGCAAAACAAGCTCGGGCTGGTAAAAGCAAAGGACGGTGCATCCTTTGATACAGGCCGTGTGCTTGGTAAACCGGTAAACTGCGATAAATTCCAGGATGCTATTGCGTTCCTTGATAACAACGGTCAAAAGGGCCCGCAGGCCGCTTTCCTTACGCCGGGTAGTTACCGTATCAATACTTTCCTGTTCGAGATTGTAACGGTACCTATTACCCAAATACAGGAAAACAAGGTTGGTATTATTACTACCTTGGATGGCGAGCCGCTGGCCAAAGGCGAAATTGCCGGCTACTCGGTAGAAGGGCATAAAAACTACCAGGATCCTATAGCGTTCATCAACGCCGGTGGCCGCAAGGGTTTGCAGGAAGATGTTATCCTGGCCGGTACTTATTACCTTAACCCCTGGTTTGTAATTGTGGAGCAGGTAGATATGATATACATACCCATTGGTTATGTAGGCGTTGTTAACTCCTTTGTTGGCCCCGAAGGTAAGGATACCAGCGGTGATGCCTTTAAACATGGTAATATTGTAAAACGTAACGAAAAAGGCGTTTGGGATGAGCCGCTTGACCCTGGTAAACACCCTGTAAACATTTATACCCACGCTGTTGAAATTGTGCCAACTACCAACATCGTGCTTAACTGGGCCGACAGCCGTACCGAGGCACATGAGCTTGATAAAAACCTGTGTACTATTACCGTAAGGTCATCAGATGGTTTTACATTCAACCTTGATGTGTCACAAATTATACACGTTCCACGTAACGAAGCGCCAAAAGTGATAGCCCGTTTTGGTAAAATGAAAAACCTGGTATCGCAGGTATTGGAGCCTACCATTGCCAACTATTTCCGTAACTCGGCTCAACGGAGTGATGTTATCGGCTTTTTGGCCAACCGTATCGAAAGGCAAAACGATGCTAAAGAACACATTAGCACCGTACTGCAAAGCTACAATGTAATAGGTGTAGATACCCTGATTGGCGACATTGTGCCGCCAGCCGCTTTGATGAAAACCTTAACCGACCGTAAAATAGCCGAACAGGAAAAAGTAACTTACGAGATACAACGCCATGCGCAAATTGAACGTAAGGAATTTGAAAGCGCCCGTGCCGGTGCCGATATGCAGCCGGAGGTTGTAAAATCGACCCGCCAGGTTGAGATAAATACACAAATGGCTGCCTCAAGGGTTGCCGCATCACGTGGTGAGGCCGAGGCAAAAACCATTAACGCAAAAGCGGATGCCGAAGTAAGGATTACGATTGCCAAGGCCGATGCAGAAGCAAAAACCGTGAACGCCAAGGCTGATGCAAACGCCACCGAAGTGAATGGTTTGGCCGAAGGTGCTAAAATTAAAGCCATAGGTATGGCCGAAGCCGAAGTTACCAAACAAAAAACCGAAGCCATGGGTACCGAACAATACGCCATTGTGCGTGTAGCCGAAGCCCTTGCCAGCAATGGTATTAAACTGGTACCAGAAATAATGGTAAGCGGCAAAGAAGGCGGTGGCAACGGCATTATAGACGCCTTAATTGGCAGCGAAATGCTCAAAAAGCTGCAAAAAGCCAATGAAGAAGGTGGAGCAGTGAGTGGTGAATAGTGAGTGGTGAGTAGTGAATGGTGAGTGGTGAGGAGTGAGGAGTGAATGGTGAAAGTTGGTAAAAGGCGGGGACTGTGCGATTCCTTCCTTGGGGAAGGGAAGGTAGGGGTTAAATCAGGCGAAAAGCAGTGTATTTGTAAATCGTGCGGAGAAACCCCTCCCGGCCTTGCTTATAACTCCGATATGCTCCATGGGAATGAATTTCAAAATCATCCATTATTAAACACAAATGGCGCATCGAAAGGTGCGCCATTTGTGTTTAATTCGACCACTGACCACTGACCACTGACCACTGACCACTGACCACTGACCACTGACCACTGACCACTGACCACTGACCACTGACCACTGACCACTGACCACTGACCACTGACCACTGACCACTGACCACTGACCACTGACCACTGACCACTGACCACTGACCACTGACCACTGACCACTGACCACTGACCACTGACCGCTGACCACTACTCACCACCCAACTAAATAACCTTCATCACTTGCAATGCTAAAAAGCCAACTGCAGCAACCATCGTTAGTACCATGGTTAGTATGCTGGTTTTCATTTTGGCGCGGATGCCGGGCAGGCAAACTATTACAGATATCAGTACAAAAAAACTGATAACAATGAGGTTCCGGATAACTTCGTCTGTTGATATGATATCGGCATAGCGGTCATTTAATTTAATATCCAGGTCCTTTTTTAAAAAATATGCCTGTTTAAGCGCGTTATACATTACTGCCCAGGACAGCATTATCCACCCAAGTTGTTTTCTTAAACCAAAACCAATGGCGCCCAGTGGCAACATTAAATAAGGTATTACTACAAACAAAAAAGATGGGCGATATGAGCTTGATTCGGTAATCATGCGTAAAACGGCGGTATCACCCTCGGCGAGTGTGATAAAATACACTGCCAAAACTGTTAACGAAACAATGCCGATTACCCGCTTGGCCGAAAAAAACTGCTGATTTACGGGCGCTTTTTTTGCTTGCTGAGGCTTGGGCGAATTTAACTCCTGCGTTTGTTTGGTGACTTTTCGCTTCAGGTAAAAATTAAATTCGTCATTTATTTCTTTAAGTTGTTCGGGTGGCAAGGCCCTGCGCTGAAGTTCGATGTACGCAGTTTCAACAGCAAGAGGCTGAAAATTTCTTGAATTGCGTATGATAGCGATAAGTTCTGAGCTTTCAAGTCGTTCGTACTTGTACTCAAATGAGTTGACATTAACAAGTTGGTCCATAATAAAGGTAAGGAGCGTAAATATATTACATCAGCCAACATCACCATATACCAATGAGTTGGTATTATTTCTATTTGATTCAGCCAGGTCTTCAATTTTTGTAATTGTAGTGCCGGCCTGCACAGCTATATATTGATGTTTGTTGTAGTATGTTTTATTGCTGTTAAATTCCGCGTAACTGTGCAACCTTGTGCCACTTTGGGGCAGATGGGTTTTATATAAATTGAAATTGTTTTGTGCCTGTTCAATTTCGCTCCGGGCATTTGATGGCGCAGCAAAGGGCATGCTTTGAGCGATATGCTCCATGTTGAGTTTTAGCTGCTGTAATAGGTCGTTTACTTTAGCAAACCAAGTGCTTTTAAAACTGGTTTTACCAACTCTAAAAATGGGCTCCGATAGCGTGACTGCGAATTTATGCACAGCTAACAATTCGCCCCCGCTCAGGGTTTCCGAACTTTGTAACAGTATATTCAAAATAAGATCAGGAGGTATTTGGTTAAAACTGGAACCAAATATAGATACTTTTTTAAATTAAAATGTAGTTAAAAAATTATCTTTTTTTAAGATAACAACCTTTAAGTATCTGATGTATATGTAATTACGTTTAAATGTTAATTTTAGTTAAAATGCAATTTCGTTACAGTTACAGATCGGATTTATGTTTATTTTTAAACATGCTTAAACATCTACTTTTATTACTACTGAGCGGCTCAATTCCGGCATTAGCGCTTGGGCAAACTATCCAAACCGGGGTTGTGTTTGAAAACAAAACACGTGTAACGCTACAAGGCGTTAAGGTTGAAAACATGGGCACGCACAAGGTTTTCATTACCGATAAAAGTGGCCTATTTAATATTGAAGGGAAAATAGGCGAGGTACTGGTATTTAGCAGCAGTTTTTACCGGGCCGATACCGTATTGCTTACCGGCAATAAGCCAATGGAGATTTTTCTGATACCGCAGCATAACATGCTTAACCAGGTTAACGTTACGGCAACCGAAGCCAAGCACACAGGCTCGTTTCAATCGCCAGATTTTCATAACCAAACGATAGTGTACCAGCGCGATGCAAAAACCGGATATTATAAAGGCGGCGTAGCTATACGGTTACATTATTTTAAAAAGGATGAAAAACGAAAAGCTAAGCAAGCCGCTTTTTTAAAAGACCAGCAGCAACAGGATGAAATAGCTAAGGTTTTTAACGCCGAAAATATGGCTAAGTACCTGCCTCTGAAAGATAAGGACATGGATGATTTTCTGATCCTGTATACCCCATCAACAAAATACTATTTTAGTGCTGCTTTTAACCTTGTTAGTTATCTGGATACCAGTTACAAAGCGTTTTTAAAGATCCCGGCAGATAAAAGGAATACCAACCTGGGCGCTTCGCCGCCCGTTTTGGGCAAGCAATAAGTTTAACTTACAGGTTTCTGTACATGATATAAGTATCTACAAACCCCAGTTGTCGGTGCCTGAATCCGCCGGGAGTGGTTCCGATGATGGCGAAGCCATATTTTTGCCAAAGCTTTACGGCTTTTTCGTTAGTTGAAACCACAAAGTTAAACTGCATGCCCTGGTAACCTTGTTCTTTAGCTTTTTCAAGCGAGTGCAGGCACAATTGACTGCCCACACCTTTACCGCGGGTATCGGGATGCACCATGTAGCCGCAATTGGCAACGTGGCTGCCCAGGCCCGGCTGGTTGGGTTTTAATATATAGGTGCCCAGTATTTTGCCATCTTCTTCGGCAACAAACGTTTCAATAGAGCTGCCAAACCAATATTTGTCCAAATCGGCCTTTGGGGTTTCCGGGTCAAATGCGTAGGTATCGCCGCTTTGTGTAACGTTCGAGAATATTTCCCAAATCGAGTCGTAATCTTGTTTTGTAGCCGGCCTTATTTCCATGAGGATAAAATGTTGATCGTTATGATGTTTATTATGATGGCAAAAGTGCATTATTAGCCATTCAGATTAAAAAATAAAGGCAGATAATTTTGCAGTGTGCTGTAACAAGGGGGCAAAATTGCCGTCTGTTTTACAATATTGTTTATCGACAACCTTATGCAAACAGAAACTGGTATCCCTGCGACAGCAAATAGCAACAGCGCCAAAATCGGCTATGTAGATAATTTAAAGGTAGTGCTTACTGTATTGGTGATCATGCATCATGCATTTATTACGTATGGAGCGCCCGGAGGCTGGTATCTTACCGAAAAAACCACGCTTAAGGCGGCGCTTATCCCCATGACGTTGTTTGTAGCCACCAACCAGGCGTTTTTCATGGGCTTCTTCTTTTTCCTTTCGGCATACTTTACCGAATCGTCATATAATAAAAAGGGCACTCTGAAGTTTTTGGGCGACAGATTGAAACGCCTTGGTATCCCGCTGATATTTTATTCGTTTATACTTTCGCCGGTTTTAAGTTACCTTGTTTATAGATTTGCCCAGGGGAACAACATTACTTATCTGCAATTTTTGAGCGGCTTTCATCCCTGGATAAATTTTGGGGTGCTGTGGTTTGTAGCGGCTTTATTGTTATTCAGCGTGTTGTATGTAGTAGTAAGATTTTGGTTTGATAAAAAGCCAGGTGTAGTAAACCCAATGCCGCCAGGTGGCCGGAAGATTATTTTATTTACCGCCGCGCTGGCACTTGCGAGCTACTTTGTCCGATGGGTTTTCCCCGTAGGTTGGATCTTGAAACCGGTTGGTTTCCAGTTAGGGCATTTTGCGCAGTATGTGGCTTTGTTTGCTTTAGGTATTATAGCTTCGCGGGGGAGATGGTTGAATAATGTAAACTATCAATTGGGTAAAAGTTTTGCTATAGTGGCGTTGGCCATGATAGTTGTATTGTTCCCTGTATTGTACGCAGTGGTAACTATAACCCAAAGCCCAATCGAAACCCTTAACGGGCATGGCAGCTGGCAATCATTAATGTATGCCTTTTGGGAACAATTTACAGGTATTTTTATCATCGTTGCCCTGTTGGGTATAGCCCGCCAAAGGTGGAACAATCAATCCGTTTTTTTTAAAAAGCTCTCCCGCTTAACTTTCTGCGTTTATATTTTTCACCCGCTGGTATTGATATCGTTATCGGTGTTGCTGAAACCATGGGCTGTCGATCCGGCCTTTAAGTTGTTAGTTGTTGCTCCAGGAGCTGTTGTTGGTTCCTTTTTGCTGGCAGCGGTGTTAGTTAAGGTGCCGGGAGTGAAAGCCATTGTGTAAAGAGATTTAACATCAAACTGTCAAGTTAAAATGACTGTTGAAGAATTCGGTTTCAACGGTATATAAAAATCGCTTTTTACTGCGACCGCAATTACCGGCCGGCGATTTTTATACATGGAATGGTATTTGTATCGTTAAACCAAATTGTAAATAAACTACCGTGAAAGACGAAAACATAAAAACAGCCGCCCGGGTATTATTAGGGGTAGGTTTAATAATGGCTGGCATCAGTCACCTTACATTTGCGCGTAAAGATTTTAAGGCACAAGTACCCGACTGGGTGCCTTTAAAAACAGACGATACTGTGGTATACTCCGGCATAGCCGAGATAACCTTGGGAACTGCATTGGTACTTGCTCCCGAAAAATACAAAGCAACTACAGGTAAAATCGCGGCCACATTTTTTACAGCGATATTCCCCGGTAATATATCGCAATATGTAAATAAACGCAGTGCTTTTGGATTAGATACCGATGGTAAACGGTTTGCAAGGCTGTTTTTTCAGCCTGTGCTGGTGTACTGGGCGCTTAAAAGTACGGGTAATATAAAGTAGGTTATAACATGTGGCCTCCGTGTTTGAAACGAATGGGCTTGAATATAATCGAACGTAAGGCAGTTAACGCAATCTGGCGACGAAATATAGGGTGCAGGCCTGTCGGGTTTTTTCACCGCCAAATTGCGATAGTATATTATATTTCTTCTTTTTCTTCCGCTTCTGGTTGTTTAGGCTCTTCCCGCTCAACAGTGATGGTACACTCGCCAACTAAAGCGGCTACTGCGCCAACTGCCGCCAATACAGGCGCCAGGAAAATGCCCACAAGGCCTACCGCCAAAGGGAAAGTCATCAGTTCTTTGCCTGAATGATCGGTTATTGTTATTTTTCTGATGTTGCCTTCGGCAATAAGGTCTTTTACTTTTTTAAGCAGGATGTCTCCGTTTATAGAGAATGATTCTTTTGTGGCCATGATAGGTGTTATTAATGGGGTAATTTTTAATAATAATTCAGCAAAACTTGCAGGTTATGGTAATCTGTATTAATGTGCTTTTGACTGTTACTTGTTTGTATTGTTACTAATAAAATTTATTAATGTTTAAGCAGAGGGAAAGCCCAAAATAAACTGGAGATTTCGATTGCAAACAGGGGCATGGCAATCCCGACCCAGCGGGGTAGAAGTTGGCCCGGGCCAGGCTATCCGTTTATACGCCCGCAAGGCCTTAGGCGCGGCCGGCACTTATGCCGCTATTGGCCGGTATTCATTGCTATCCTTATTGCAAAAGAACAGGTTTGGCTACAACCACTTGTACTTGTTCCTTGCTTTATCATTCCTACATGGCCGGTTACATTATGTTTTGCAAAAGTACTTTCATTAAACTACCTTAGGCCATATAAATCCACAAAACCTTATGGAACCGATAAAAACCCCAAGGCCGACAGTAGGTTGGAAAGCGCAATTAGATGACGGCAGCGAATTTTTTACCGAAGAGGCAATTGTAACAGCCGATGTATTGCTGGATAATTATATTGCCGCCTTACAGGGTGCCACCAATGAACGAACTATCTGGAAAGCTATTGAAGCCGTTGTAAAAGGCTTCGATCAGCTGAATATTGATCATGACTACTTTATTGAAACCATGGAGCGCGAAGACCTGGCCGAATTTATCCAAAAGGCAGCCGAAGCAGCCGGATTGTTCTATGATGGTGACGTAACCGAAGAGTGGCGCGAGGAATGGTAGGTGTGATATGAAACATCGTCAAAAATAGTATCCGGCTATAGTCTTGGGTTGTTGTTAGCCCAAGTATTGATCTTAACAACAGTATCGCAGACACGTTATAAAGGCGATCAGGTGAAAATACTGATCGCCTTTTTTAATTATTGATTCCGCCGAAAATCTCCCTGTTAATTTATCATACAATAATAACAGAAGGCTGTCCATATCTGAAGTGAAATGCATTAGCATCCTGATAGCTTGATGGTTCCTGGGCGTTTGCTACATCTGTGATAAACTTAAGGTCGTCAAGAGGTGGTTCAAAAAGCATAATAATATCTGATCCTCCAAAGGCAAAATAGCCAAACTCTTGTCCTTTATCTACTTGTTGCCCCTGCAGGGTATCTGTGTACATATTAACTGACGATACCTGCGCCATCCCGATAGGTATGGTAGCAACCAGGCCAACGTCAGATCCGCTTGTGCTGGTGTCAATTACCAATACGCCCCTGGCTTGGGTAAACTCATATCCATCTTCGGCTGCGTCGGGGGCATCAAACTGGTTATCGGTTATATTAACAGCAAGGTATACATTACCGGGTACTGCTACCAGGTCAAGAACGGTGCCACTCACCGGTGTATGAAAGCGGTGATAGTCAAACGGGCTTAAAAAATAATGAACAAAAGTGCCGTTATAAAAATTGGCGGCATACTGGCTCCCCGCTTCGCCAAGTAAATCGTTGATATTGCCTATGGTATGTGTTTGCTTTAAGGTAACTGTTGTGAAATTCCCATCGCTATCAATCACATTCCCGTCCTGGTCAATCTGGTAATATGCTTTGAAAGTACAATCGGCCGGTGAGCAAATAATGGTATTGTCATAGGGGTTGGCAACCGGGCGCATAGGCGAGCCATCGGGCTGTGTTGAATTAAGTTGCCTGTAAAAAAAGGTGTTGAATGAAACCCAGTTAGGCGAGTCGTTAGCATAGTCGGGCAGGTTATATTCCGGATCGTTCCAGTACGATTGAAGTGCTTCTGGTGTAAGCGAAGCAGGTGTATCTAAAAAGCTGCCCCAGGCTGTAGCATACTCGTCAAGCCAGCCTGCAAACGTAAACTCATTAATGGGGCTCTGGTAGTTCTGCAAGGTAACACCGGATGCACCCTGGTCTACCAGCCAGTAAAATTGGCACAGGCGGTCGTATATCTCCTGGCTATAGCCGTTTTGCCCGGGTGTATTTTCCCAGGGATCATAAATGCCGGTGTTTTCGCTGGGTATTACTTCTGAAAAAAGCGTCAGGTAGGTAATATAATCGCCGGGGATAGTAGGCCACCCAAAGCCCGAGTATAAATCATTGAGTGCATTGTACAAATCAGGATCGAGGTTGGCAATAGCCAAATTATTTGCCGACACTAACGAAATGGTTAGCGCGTTTGCAAAGTCGCTGTCATCATTGATCTGGGTTTGGAGTTCCTGAATTACGTCGTACGAGGTTGTGGTTAATGTGCTCATAATACTGTTTTTGATAGTAGGTTTATGTAAATTGGTGATACTAATGTATGAACTATTTTTAAATAATAATAAACAAAAAAATATTATTTTACTATGCTAATAAACTCTATTTACCAGATTATCAACATGTGTTAAAAAAGATTATTGACATAAATAAATCGTATTGTTTGTGAATTTAATATTAAAAAAGCAGGCAAAGGATTTAACAAATTTGGTTATATCACCTGCTGCTGTCCCATATTCAGCAGGCGGGGCATCAAACTGAAATAGGGTTTTTGTTTCCGCTTTTGAATATCTCAGCAATCCACGGCTACAGCATTGCCGCGAACGTTGTTCAAATTAGTTTCGCATCGGCACTATAATGGCGAGCCGCCTGATAATCAACTGCAATAGGCATTATTTGTAAACATGTGGGCTGAAACCCCAAAAGCATTATTTTAACTTAAAATGATGCCATTAAATGCTGCAATTTTTTATTTTTGAGGATAACTACAACTCTAATACCTTTTGCAATATGAATATGCTTTTTGGCGGCGGCAGCTATTATTATTTGGTACTTATTTTAGAAGCCTTTTGTATTATTCATTGCCTGCGCAGGGGTACTCAACAACAATGGCTTTGGATACTTATTGTTATCCCTGTTTTGGGTTGCCTTATTTATATTTATAAGGAAATTTTAACCAACCGCCATTCCATCCGTATACCTAAAGTGGATGTGGGCGCTGTACTTAACCCCGGTGTAAAACTAAAACGGCTGGAAGATGAGTTGCGCTTTACCGATACCTTTGCAAACAAAGTAAAACTGGCCGATGCCTACCTGGAAGCCGGCTTTACCGATAAAGCAGTTGAAATATACCAGGCCAGCCTAACCGGTGCCTTCGCCGAGAATGAACATGTACTTGCCCAATTAATTATTGCCTACTACGAGCAGGAGCGTTACCAGGAGATTATCCCGATAGCGCAGAAAATTTATAAGCTACCCCAGTTTGCCCGCTCAAAAGCGCATATGAAGTACGCTGAAGCCCTGGAAAACACGGGCCAGGTTGATTTAGCCGAAAAGGAATTTAAGGCGATGAAGGGCCGCTACTCGTACTTTGAGCCCCGCTATCAGTACGGGTTGTTCCTTATAAGGCAAAATCGCCCCGACGATGCCTACCAGGTTTTTGCCGATATCCTGAACGAAGAACGCCAGCTAAGCGCCATGGAACGCAAAACCAATAAAGTTTGGTTTGCCAAAACCAAGGATGAGTTGAAGAAACTGGCAACGCAGAAGGCGGTGTGACAGTAAAACTGTGATCTTGAGTTGTAAGATTTCGCGAAACTTTAAAGGGGAAATGATATTCAAAGATAAAAGACTGTCATCCTGAGTGTTAAAATTTCGCGAAATTCTGAAGGTGAAATGACATACTTTTGTTAACGCTGTGCAGTGTGGCCGGTCGAGTTATAGTGCTTCGTGCCTGTGTCTGAGTATGGTTCCGAAGATAGAGTCTGAAGGTATGGTACGATCCTGTTTACAGTGATTTGTCCGATGGGTAGCCTGTTTTTTCCTTATACTCCTTCGGGCACAGCTTATTTAAAACAAGCTTGATATGGAAAAAATGCGTACACATGCAGCCGGTATAGATATTGGCTCCCGTCATGTTTTCGTTGGCCTGGAAAGCGGCCCTGTCCGTAGCTTTGAAACCTTTACCGGCGATCTGGTAGCACTTAGTAAATATTTACTGGAGAACCGGGTAACTACAGTGGCGATGGAAGCTACAGGTGTTTACTGGTATGTACTTCATGATATCCTGTCAGATGCAGGGTTAGATGTGTGGCTGGTCGACGGCCGCCAAACCAAACAGTTGCCTGGAAGAAAGACAGATGTGAAAGACTGCCAGTGGATCCAGCAGTTACATAGTTATGGTTTACTGAACCGTTGCTACGTTTCTGAGGGGCTGCTCAAGGAGCTACGTAGTTACCAGCGATTACGTGAAGACCACCTCCGGAGTGCCTCGATGCATATTCAGCATATGCAAAAGGCCCTGATCGAAATGAATATCCGTTTACCGGAAGTATTAAGTCAGATACATGGGGCCAGTGGAAAAGCCCTTATAACAGCAATCCTTTCCGGTGAAAGAGACCGTTATAAGCTGCTTGCTCTCTGCCACAAAAAAATCAAAGATAAAAAGAGCGAAGAAGTATTAAAGGCTTTGGAGGGCCATTACACGCCACATGGGCTTTTTGCCCTGGAGCAGGCTTATAAGGCATATCTTTTTTATCAAGGCCAGATCTTGGAGTGTGACCGGAAAATAGATAGCACCTTGCAACAGATTAATAAAGACAAACAACTACCGCCCGGTACAAATACCGGAAATAGAAAACCGATCAGGCACAATAAGCCCCAGGTTAAAGACCTTGGCGGGCATTTGCTGAAAATATTTGGTGGCCGGGATGCCACCAGACTTCCCGGCTTTACAGATTATAACTGGTTACAGTTATATACAGAAATTGGAGCCGATTTAAGCCAGTGGTCGACGGAAAAACGGTTTGCCAATTGGCTTGGGGTATCTCCCGGTCAGAACCGTTCGGGCAAGAAAAACAAAAGTAAAAGCAAAGGAAAACCTACCGCCGGCCAGATATTCAAGGAGATGGCGTGCGGCTTGCTAAACAGCAAATACATTGGATGGGGAGCATTCGCCAGGCGGTTAAGAGGAAGAAAAGGTCCGGCGATAGCCATCAAAGCAACTGCCAGAAAATTGGCTATTCAATATTGGCGTTTAATGGTTAAAGGGAGCGATTTTGTAGAAAAAGGCATAGAGGTATATGATAACATGCTTAAAGAGCAGAAGCAAAGGTATTTACAAAAGCTCGCTATCGAATTTAATGTGGACTTAGTACCTATATAATTCGATATGTCATGGGTAGGTACGAAGGATCTATTCGCGAACTTTTCTATCGGTCATGCATAGCTGACAGATCCTTCGTTCCTCAGGATGACAGGAAAATTGAATATGTCATGGGTACGAACGATGCAATGATGATTTATACTTCCCCCCTTAAAAACTCACAAAAAACGGAGCCTCAAAAACATGGCCTGGGCTTAGTTTCTGGATAGCTTCTTTGTGTTTAATGTCTTTTTGCTCGCCTGCGGTATCGGCGCAGCCTAACCAGGGTTCGATGCACACAAAATCGGCACCGGGTTTGGCCCAGATGCCCAGGTAGCTAAAGTGAGGGAACTCAACCGATAGTGTTTGGCCGTGCTTGTCGCTTTTTATGGTTACCATTCTCGATTTTAACTCTTTAAACACCAGGGCATCGGCATTAAATAAATCGCGGGTTAATTGCAGCCTGTTTTTGGGTGTGGGCACCGGGTGACTTTCGCCATTAAAAAAACCATCGGCAGATAACAGTTCTGTTTCCAGGTGCTCATCGGTTTCAAATTCAATGTAATAGTCCTCGTATTTTTCGCCTTTGTTAAAGGGGACGTTAAAAGCAGGATGAGCCCCTACCGAAAAGTAGATGGTTTTTTTATCCAGGTTAATTACTTTATAGGTTATCCTGAGGGCGTTATCTATCAGTGTATACAGTACCTGGTAATCAAATTTAAAGGGGTATGTCTTTAAGGTGTTATCACAATAAGGCAACGAAAAACTTGCCGAAACATCGCCTGCATCTAATGTTATAAACTCCGATTGCCTGGCAAAGCCATGCCGCCCCATAGGGTACTTGCTGCCATCAACCACCAGTTCGTTGTTAATTAAGCCACCTACTACCGGGAATAAGTTGGGTGCATGCCATGGCCAAACGGCGGCATCGGCCTGCCAAAGGTGTTCAATGCCGGTTGCCTTATCAATTAATGAACTTAACTGCGCACCTTTGGTATCGATGCTTGCCTTCAGGTATTCGTTTTCGATGGTGATCATAACAATTAGAATTTGACAGAACCCGAAGTTAGGGATTTGTTTGAATTTCAGGAATTACTTCAAAGTTAGATTTTCTAATTTCTATTAATTCATATATTCTTCATTAAACAACCGCGGTAGTTTTTAGTCTAAAGCCTAAAGTTCTAAGTCAAAAGAGATTTTAATTAATACTTTGTGGCTCTTGACTTAGAGCTCAAGACTTTGTACTTAAGACTCAACACTAATCATCGTCTTCTTCCTTCTTCGGCTCCAAAATTACAAAGGCGCTCCGTTTTGGCGCGGGCATAACCGCGGTTTCGCCCTTAACAAATTTCCAGATCACTTCGTTCAGATCAATGTCTGGTGCCGCATCCTCTTTGGCCAGGTTAAACAATTCCGACCGGCGGCTGCTTTCATTTACAGCAACGTTGCGTTGCTCCAGGTCAACCTGTGCGGCTTTGGCCACGTACGGTGTGAAATCTGCTTTGCTGGTAAAGCAATCATATAAGGGCATGGCGGCAGCATCGTACTGGCTCATGGGTGGCAGGCCTAATATCAGTTCGATAGTGCGTAATACGCCCGAAGTGGAGTACATACCATGCACCACCGTGTTACGTTTTACATACGGCCCTGCAACAAACACCGGCGAACGGTGTGCATCCACATGGTCGGGCCCGTTTTGGGCGTCATCCTCTAAAATAAATACTACCGACTCTTTCCAGATAGGGCTTTTTGAAAGATATTCAATAAACTGGCCTATTGCCTGGTCATTATCCCCAACAGCCGCTATGGGCGATAGGGCACCTTTACGCTGCCCGCTGGTATGGTCGTTCCCAATCCTTACGCTGTTAAAACGCGGCACAGCGTTAATAGCCAGTAACGAGTCGAAATCGTGTTTCCAGATCTCTACGCGTTTAATATCCTTCACACCCAGGTCAAAGCCCGGCGACTTCGTGCAGTAATGCCCCTCTAACGATTTAAGGCTGGCCTTGCCCGGGTTGCCATCGGTAACAAATTCGCCATAGGTTCGGTAGCTTACACCGGCCCGTTTGCAGTAATCCCATATAAAGCCATCCCTGGGGTAGGCTGTTTTGCGGGTGCCCTCGTAGTCGTAATTACCACCACGGCTACCATAGCTGGTTGGCCATGTTTTCTCCACAAAATCGGTGGCGTAGGCGGCGTTGCTCCAGTTGTGTCCGTCCGCACTTACTTCCGCGTCTACATAAAAGTTATCAAGCAGTACAAACTCGCTGGCAATGGCGTGGTGGTTGGGCGTTACTTTTTTATCAAAAATACACAGCGAAGTATCGCCGTTGCCCTGTGGCATATCGCCCAAAACCTGGTCGTAAGTGCGGTTTTCTTTAATAATGTAAAACACGTGCTTAATAGGCGATTTTTCGCCCATCCGGCGGGGGATAGGGTTCCCCTCTTCGCCCGGTGCTGTTTTGGCTATTTTGTTGTTAAAAGGCGTGTTGGCATAAACCTGTTTGGTATAGACCTTAAGCTCACTTACCGATGGTGTATTTATAAACGACAGTGCGCCTTTAAATAAGCCGCCAATGTATTGCTCCCTGCTATTGATAGCCCCCTTTTGATAGCCGCTGTTATCGGCCTTTTTTACAGGCTGCGGTCCTTGCGGGTTGGCCATTGATGTAAAACCTTTGCCGTTGGCAACCAGTATTTTTTTGCCCAGTATTTTAACGTTGGTAGGGTACCAGCCCACAGGTATAAAACCCATACTGCGGCTGCTGCCGGGTTTGCTTACATCAAACACGGCCAGGCAATTGTTATCGGCATTGGCTATGTACAGCGTTTTTTCATCGGCCGATAAGGCAAGGCCGTTGGTAGTTGAGCCGGTAAGATGGGTAGGGTATAAGGCTGTAGAAATAGTTTCGAGCGCCCTGTGCGTTGCCGTGTTTATTACCGATACCGAATTATCATTGGCGTTGGCTACATAAAGCAGGCTGCCTTTTTTATTCAGCAGCAATTCGTTGGGGTTGCTGCCTGTTTTTATAGTTTTAAGTGTTTGGGTAGCCACATCGTAAATGCCAAGCTGGCCAAATCCCCATAAAGAAATATAAAGCGTTTTTTCATTTGGCGATAAGATGCAGCTATAACCCTCTGATGGCAGCTTGAGCCGTTGTAATGTTTTACCATCATTAGGGTTAACCGTATAAAGTGTGCTATCCTCTTTAGTTACCACATAAAGCCTGGTGTCGCTTTTATTGACCGCTATTCCACTCGGCGATACCTTGTCTTTTGGCCATGATTTTGGCGCCAGTTTAATAGTATCGGGTTTGCCCAGTTTAGTACCGGTTATATTAAAAACATAGATCAGGTTATCGTTACCGCCCGATGCGTAAAGCTTTTTCTCGTCTTTGCTGAACGTAAGCCCGTACCATGATTTGGCTACCACCTTTTCATCCAGCAGCTTCTCGTTTTTTGGGTCGATAAGTTGGATGGATTGGGTGCTTTGGCCGTTGTTGGTAACCGCCAGCAGCTTGCCCGAAGCCGATAGCTGGATGTTGAGCGGTAAATCGCCCAAGGGGAGGGATGTGCCTGCCGGGCTAAGCTTCCAGCCGTTTGGCAATAAAACCTGCCCTGTTTGGGCAATTTTGCCGGGCATTTGGGCAAATGTTGTAACTGACGATGCTAAAATAGCTAAGCCGATGAGTAGCTTTTGTTTCATAGTAAAAAGATTCTACTCAAAATTACATAATCGTTTTGCATAGATTGGCGGGTTAACACAAACTTAATATGTAAGAATGTTGCTATAATCAAACACATTTGCCGCAACGGGTTAGTGACGGGTAAAAAAAGGGTCAACAGAATGATAACTTTATGAATTCTACGGCCACTTGTTCAGGAAAATTCACCTTGCTTTTCGCATAATTCCATCATGCGGAATTTCTTTTTTTCGCCCCATTCTTTCCGTTCCGGCCACTATTGTGTGACATTTTTGTTGCTTAAATAAAAAGCGCGTTTATGCAGCAACTCCGTTGGGGACAATTATGAGATGCTCTCCGCAAGTTCCTGTTTTGCGGCTTTTTCCTTCCGGTATTTGCTCAAATTAATCAGCAGCACACTTGCTAATATTACAACCAGGCCGGCCACCTGTATAAGGGTAACACCTTCGTGGGCAAAAAGTACGCCCAATATTACAGCTATAACCGGGTTTACATAGGCGTAAGTACCAACCTGTGTTGCCGGGCGTACCTGTAACAGCCAAACGTAGGCGCTAAATGCAGCTATTGATCCAAAAACGATAAGGTATAGCAGCGCGTACCAGCTATGTGCCGGTATTGCGCCCCAGTTAAGTGTTTGAACTTCGTGGCGTAAAAAGCTCGATGGTATAAATACGACACCTGCAAACAGCATTTGCCATGCGGTATTTACCGCTGCCGATCCTTGCGTATTGTAATGTTTTGAATAAAGAGAGCCCGATGCCCAGCCCAATGTACCTACTATTAATAAAAGCATTCCGGGCAGTTTTGACGGCCCGGATGCCGGTCCCATCATACTTTCTATCTGCTCGCTAAATAATAATATTACACCTGCAAAGCCAATTACCAGGCCAATAATGGTGCTTTTGTTTTTAAAATTGGTGCCCCAGTTTGGCTT
The DNA here is from genome assembly GCF_028736215.1 of Mucilaginibacter sp. KACC 22773. Classification (NCBI taxonomy): domain Bacteria; kingdom Pseudomonadati; phylum Bacteroidota; class Sphingobacteriia; order Sphingobacteriales; family Sphingobacteriaceae; genus Mucilaginibacter; species Mucilaginibacter oryzagri. The sequence continues at coordinate 5,005,830 of NZ_CP117883.1, read as the reverse complement.
GTCAAGCAATACAAACCATATTGGCGGAGCTGATACCATAATTGCTACCATAGCACTTGGCAGGGCTTGCTCAACCCATATCACTACCCCGTTGCCAATTACCAGCAATAAAAATCCGCTTACTGCCGCATGGATCATATTGCGCTTTACAAAAATCCGCTCGCCTTTAACAGCACACCAGGTAAGCAATAAAGCGCCTGCCATAAAAAAACGGATTGCGCCCAGCAAAAACGGAGGGAAACCATCAACAGCCATTTTTATAAAAAAGTAGGTAGAACCCCAAACCAAGTAAACCGTAGCAAAAGCTATGATAACCAACAGGGGCGAGGCGGATTTTTGTGAAGATGTGGCCATGGTATATTTATTTTTCGGGTATAACTAATTGTTGTTGTTCTTTCACGGTTTCGAGTACTATGGTGGTACGCGTGTTCAAAATGTGTGGTATTTTGCTAAAGTGTGTACGCATAAGGTGCATCAGCGATGCCGAATCATAAGTGCGTACCTTAATCAGGTAGCAATCGTCGCCGGCTATATGGTGTACTTCCTGCACTTCGGGTATTTTGGCCAGCTCCTGCGTGGTTTTATCAGAACCCGGCCCGTCGGCGGCTTTCATGAAAATGAAGGCCAGCAATTTTTGCTGCAACGCGGTTGGGTTTATTTTGGTTACATATTGCTGAATAACATTTTTTTGTTCCAGCTTTTTCACCCGCTCCAATATTCCCGAAGGCGCCATTCCCAACTCCCGGGCCAGGTCGGCGTTTGATATGCGGGCGTTGTCCTGCATTAAGCGTAATATCTGCAGATCGGTTTTGTCTAAAACTATTTCTGTTTCGTTAATCATGCGGTAATATTAGTTATTAACAGAATTAAATTCAATAATAATTTATAAAAATGAATTTAATTCAACAAAAGTATGGTTTAGGAGGTGTGATGGATTCTGGTTAAATAAGCGAGGATGTTTTATGAAACGTAACCCAATATTAAGGCGGCGTTTGTTTTATGCGGGTAATCTCAAGCCTAAGCTCTTAATTCTTGGTTCTTGACTCTTCTTCAGGGGGCAAAAAAAAGCAAACCTCCGTTAAACATATAACGAAGGTTGCTTACAAGGTTGAGGTATAAAAAACGAAGGTTTAGGTTTTTTATAGGTTTTTTTAGGCCGATAGGCTTAACAGCCTGTCGGATTTTGTTTCATCAAAAACAGTACGTACATATTTGAGGCCGCTTTTGGTAGTTGCTGTGAGTAATTTGGATTTGTTGCCTTCGTCATCAAGAATATAAGCCAGGCCGTTATCATTTATCCAATCGAAAAGTACATCCCTGGAAGTAATGCCGCGGTTTTGAGTATGATCATCAATCCACATTAACGAGTTGATAGCCAGGTAAGGGTTATCATGCGCATCGCTGGTTTTGTGAACACCGATTATTTGTAGGGGCATCGTTAGTTAATTTCAGGGGTTAACGATGTTAAATGTCGGGATTTTAAAAACGGCCGTCAATCCGTGAAAACACGGTATTTGACCCCGTTAAAATACGGGGTCGAAAAGTTGCATCCGGCCTTTGTAATGTCAAAATAAATGTTATAAGTTAAATCTTAATAACCGTATCATTCTTGTATTCAGGTTGTTTGTGCTTGCCTGGTTTTGGGATATTTTTAACTATCGTGATAAGCGCGCTTGCAATAAGCCCGGTGGCCTTTAGGCCAAAATGTACAAAGGGCTTCATCACCTCCCAGGTACTGTGCGCTGGTTTCACTTCTGTGTTTCCTTTGCCTATCTCTTTTACGTTGGATGTTGCCATGTTTTTATGTTTTTTATAGATATGGCATAAAAGGTATAAAAACCTTGCCAGAAATCAGGATGACCAATCTATATCGCACAACACAACAAACCAGTTACCTTTTTTCTTTTCCAGGAAAATATCATAGCCCTGGGCTACAACAAGCCCGCCGCGTTTTTCAATGTAGGCAAAAGCTTTGGTCTTATTGTGATTAAAAAACACCGCTGACATCCTGAACATGCCTGCGTTAAAGAAAACCGGCGGCAGTCTTTTTCGTTGATTATAAAGCGTGTATTCGTAGTTATAGGTAAATGACAGGTTTTTAAGTTGGAAAATGCCTGGTTTCTCGTTAATGATCACTTCGGGCGCCCAGCTATCTACCAGCATATTTTTTACTATATCTTTGTCGTTCCTGTGCCTGTCTTTAGCCTGTTTTTTCAGATAATCCTCTGGTATCCTCATCAAGGTATCTGCAATGAAAATGTACAGCCTGGCAGTATCTAATTGATTTTTTAGCTGTTCGATATTATCTGTTTGGGATGCGGGGAATTTGTATTTAATTAAATGTGCTTTTAAAACACTATCTGATGGCATAATGTAATTAAAAGCAAGCGTTGTAATCTCAGCTTCGTCTGATGGAACATACAACTTATTAACCGGTTTAGGCTTGTGATGCCTGCACGAAGTAAAAATCAGTAACACCAAAATCAATTGCAGCAACTTGTTCATGTCGGTGTGGCTAAGCTGTAACCTTTTTCTTCAACTCAATAACAGTAACCTCGGGCCAAATGCCAAGCCTGCCGCTAAAGGCCAGGAAACCAAAACCACGGTTTACATATAAGTAACGGCCTTTTTCGTTGGCCAGGCCCGCCCAGTCGAGATATTTGTATTTAACCGGGCTCCATTTAAAGCCGGGAATCTCTACGCCAAATTGCGCACCATGTGTATGGCCCGATAGGGTGAGATGGATGTTGGCCGGATTATATCGCACATGATCTTCCCAATGGGTAGGATCATGCGATAGCAATACCTTAAAGGCATCCTTGGGTACATCACGGAGCGCTTTATTTAAATCGCCCATTTGTATAAAACCGCGGCCCCAGTTTTGAACCCCAATGAGCGAGATTTTTTGGCCTTCTTTTTCGATAGTAACATTTTCATTGAGAAGCAGGCGGTAACCCAAAGTTTGATGGTGCTGTTTCAGGGTTTCCAGGTTGGCAGCTTTGGCTTCGGGGCTTTTCCATTCAATATAATCGCCGTAATCATGATTGCCAAGGATAGAAAACTGGCCGTAGGGTGCTTTTATCGATCCAAACCGGTCTAAATAAGGCTCAATTTCTGCGGCAGCATTGTTTACCAGGTCGCCTGTAAAAACAAACAGGTCGCTTTTTTGCGCTATGGCCAAATCTATGCCCTTTTGCATGGCCGCTACATCATCAAAACTACCGGAGTGGATATCAGAGAGTTGGGTTATGGTAAACCCGTCAAAGGCGGCAGGCAAATCATCAAAATAAAGGGTTATTTTGTGTAAGCGGTAATCATATTTGCCCTTCAGTATTGCGTAAAAAAGAGAAGTAAATGGAATTGCGGCTACCAAAACTGCAATTTCGCTGATGAATTTTCGGCGGGCCGGAAATACCGGTTTATCGTGAGATTGCGTTGCCAATTTAAATAAGCCTGTCAGAAACCGCCCGATATCGCCCAAAAACATTACAGCTATAAAAAACAGTTTGGTGATAAAAAAAGTGAGGAACAGGCTCAATACCCATTCATGAAAAGGCCGCATGCCGGTGTTGGTTTTAAAAGCCTGCAAGCCGGTTACAAATAAAACTGTAACACCAATTGAAATCAGCAGGTATCCCCATAAAACTATTTTTTGCCAAAGCCGGGAGCGCCAGCCGGCAATTAATGTTTTTAACCCGGAGAATACATACCAGTCAAATAATAAACTAATTGCAGATATAATCAGGAAGACTTTCAGAAGGCCGTTGACATGCATAAATAAATAGAAAAAAAGCAATTTAATAAAATATTAGCGATTCTTAATCGTCATCATACTAACGGGCGCCCGGTTACAAGCTATTTGTTAAACAATGTTAAACCTTTTTAGGGGCAACAATAGATAGGGTTTTTATGGCGTTTTATAAAAGTTAATCAAATGATTAATTTTTGACTTTAAACAAACACTGCATTAGTAACAAAGAATTATTTTTGAAATATCAATTAAAACAAACAACTACCATGGCAATATTAACAATCCAAATCCCCGACACCGAAGTAACCACGCTATCAACCATTGTTGAGCGTATTGCAGGCAGCATTTTAAAAGTGAATGCCGACGAAGACGTTTACACCAATGATTGCTTACAAAAAGAAGAAGATCATTTTATAAAAAGCAAACTGGCCACATCGTTCCCGTTTAACCATTTATGGAACGATTAAACTCGTAACAAACAATTTGATATCCTGTTAATACGCCATATAGGAAGCCGAAAACTTAAGGCTTTCCTGAAAAAGACGCCGGACCTGAAAAATCCGGCGTCTTTTTTACTTTTAATTAGATGTCGCCACATCGCCGGCTATAACTTGGCAAGTTATACGCCGGGTTTTTAGAGGATGCTAATCAGCATAAAGTATTATTGATATATCCTTGCTGCCAGTTTGTTGTTTAACATCAGAAATAAGCACCCAAACAATAAAAAAGCCATCATCACAAAAAAAGAATTGACAGCCACCTGCTGATAACCCAGTTTATCGGCATCAACAAAAGGGTAGGGGTAAAAATGGAAAACTGCGCCGCGGATAAGTACATACATAAGGTATAATAACGGGTACCACAACCAACCGGCGGACTGCCGCCACGATAATTTTGTTTTAGCGGTAAAAAACAGCCAGAAGATAACAAAAGCCACCGGGTTAAATACATGGGTTAATTCGTTAGTTAGCGCAAACAAGCCATCTAAATTTACAATGCTGCGTAATACCGTGTTAAAAATAAGGCCCACTATGGTGATGTAAAGTGCTACAGCGGTAGCCACACTGTTGCTGCTAAAGAATTTTTTAAACGCCGAAGCTTTGTTTAAAACAACAGCAACCAGGCAAAGCCCAACCAGTATATTACTTAGTATTGTAAAAAAACTGATGATTTGCACTATGGCGCCACCAAATGTACGGCCTTGTTGCGTATAGGCAGCTGTAGAAATAATAAATTGCAAAACGACAGAAAACCAAACAATCAGCGCTAACAATATGGCGTATATGAATGCCAGTTTATTTAGTTTTTGCACAATCATGGGTCGGGTTTTATCGCTTATTAACGCTGTCTAACATAACTTGTAACGAATGGTTGTTTTTACGTACACTCTCTATTACACCAACATTTGTTTTTACGAAGGAGATTAACTTATCCGAGGGCTCATCGGTTCTGATCACTTTGTTGGCTTTCATGTTACGGAATAATGCCTGCGATGTGCGTATAATTCCCCAGGGTAACCCCCACCAGCCCATTAAGGCTGTTGACGAGGTAGCACGTTGGTTGGCTTGTTGCAGGCATGAAGGGCAGGCAATCATAAGCTTTTTCTTGTAATGAGTTAATATAATAAAGCTTTTAACACTCCCAATTACTATTGCGTTAAGTGGTTGGGCCGTACTACTGCAAACCGGGCATGGCTGGTTGCGGATAAGCGAGATATAGCTATCAATGGCTAAACTGTCCGGAGTGGTAAGTTGCACATTTACGCCGTTCATAATACCTTCATCCAGCCCGCGGCTTTTTATCTCGGCTTTTAGTAAATCTAACGCCTCGGGTCTTAGGCTTGCGGCTTCGGTTATGGCAAGGCTGGTAAGCTTATCGTCGCTTAGGTTTTTGTAAGTGGTTTTTAACTGTTCAATATCAGGCTGCATGGCAATAAATATAATAAAAGAAATTAATACCAGCCTGGCGAACTTTTGTGGGCAATAGGCTTGCCAGGTGCATATTGAATAGCATATTATGGTAAAATATTTTTTATTGCATTATATTAACAAATAAGCAACCGTAGCAGGTTATTGAACGTAAACAAAGATAATATGAGGAGTTACGTTAATATACCAAAAACGATAAACTGCAGGTTTTGTAAAACATGCGGTGCGCGCCCGGTTATTGAACTGGCGCCAGAAGGCCTTTACGTGGTTAAATGCCCCAACGATGACGGCCATTACCAAACCCGTATGGGTTTAATAGATATTGATGACTGGAACAGGAACAATACGGTTAATGTTGTCCCCGAAACCGAGTTTGATCACCAATATCTGGTTAAGTAATATTTCTGTGATTTGGCCTTAGTGTTATATAAACACATATCTTTAGGTTTTTAAACCAAAAAACTTAAAATGAGCCTTTTACTTAATCCTAATACCCGCAAACCGGGTAGTCTTAAATTAATATGGTTAATTGCTGCCCTTATATTACCGGGCTTTTGCCTGGCCCAATCGGGCACCGATGCTGTGCCGGTGGTTGATCATGTTGCCATTTGCGTAAAAAATCTTAAAAAAAGCACCGCGTTTTATACCGATGTAATGCATCTGCGCAAGGTAGGCAATCCATTTAAAGATACGGTACACCAATGGTACAGCCTGGGCAACGGGGTGAAATTACATGCCATCCAGGGCGATTGCGCCGGTGTACACCCAATAGCCGAACATTTGTGTTTTTCGGTTGGCTCTGTTCATGAATTTGCCAAAGTTTTAGAAAGCCACAATATTAAATACAGCAACTGGAAAGGCGATAGCAAAGAGCCAACCTTAAGGGCCGACGGTGTGCTGCAACTATATTTCCAGGATCCGGATGGTTATTGGATTGAGATTAACAGCCCGGCGCCAAAGAAGTAGTGTAGGTTTTACGTGGTAGGTTGTACGTTTTGTCCGGGTGTATGTATAGGGGAACTACGTATAACGTAAAACGTCACACGTACAACGTTATCAGTAGTGTGGTTTTACGTTTTGTTCGGCTGTATCAAAACTACGTACAACGTCTAACGTCACACGTACAACCTAATCAGTATTCCAGCTCCTGGCAATGTATCCCGGCGCCTATCAATAGCCTTTCGATGTAGCGGGGCGAAAGGTTTTCAGCCTCGATGCGGAGTATATTATCGCAGTCTTCCAGGTCGAAATTCCATTGGGCGATAGCCGGAATTTTGGTAAGCAAAGTGGTTACTTTGTTTACCTGCCTTTTTTGTTTAACGCTTGTTGAAAATACCAGGATGTTCATTTTGGTGAGTGGTGAATGGTGAATGGTGAATGGTTAGCGGTGAAAAGTGGTGAGTGAGTTGAATAGTGAACGGATTATAGCAACCTGGGCATACCTACCCATCTACTCCCCATTCACTACTCACCCCTCACTATTCACTAATCTCCTTTTTCTTCTGTCGATGCAAAATCGTCCCATGGGCGGCGGCCAAATCCACCGTGGCCATGATGCTCCCAGCCACACATACGATCTTTTAGTTTAGCTTTAAATTTTTCCTTTTCTTCGGGGCTCATGTTTTTAAAACGTTCTTCCATACGTTTGCGCATCCACGGCGAGCCTCCGCGGGCCCAGCCCGGTTTACTGCCTTTACCAAAACCAAACAGTATTTTGCATAGTACAAATATGCCCATGGCCTGCCAAAACGTTATTGCGCCTACGTGCAATATTGCCGGCAGCAGGTTGTTCCATAACTGCATCACCACAAAACTGATGAGCGCCAGGATGGCGGCCGCTCCTATAGGGAACAGTATAAACCGCGCTTTATAAAATGATCTTTTCATTATCTTTTAATGTTTTAAATTCTTTTTAATATTCTGTTATTTCAAGGTATAACTGTTTAAGCCTTTTGCGCAGGTGCAGCACGGCGTACCGCTTGCGCGATACCAGCGTGTTTATATTTTGGCCGGTGCGGATAGCTATCTCCTCAAACGGTACATCGTCAAGCTCATGCCAAATAAAAACCTGTTTCTGTTCTTCGGGCAATTCGTCCAGTGCCAAAAATAATTCGTCCCAAAACAGGTTGCGCAGGTATTCGGTTTCGGGTGTACTGGTTTCGGCAAACAGGATCGATTTAAAATTATCGGTATCCTCTTCATCGTCATCAGTAGCAAGCATATCATCCAGCAGGGGCTCCGTCTTTTTTTTATGCTTGTCCGTTATTTTGTTGCGGGCTACACGGTACAGCCACGCGCTTGTTTGCTCAATAGGCTCCGAGTTGATAACCGAACTAAACTGGTACCACACATCCTGCAGAATGTCTTCGGCATCGGCATCGTTGTTTACCCGCCGCCTAATAAAACTCAACAGGCTTTTACCATACGCTTTAATGGTATGTATAATATGACTGTTTTTGTCTTCGGGCATTACGGCTGTTATCAATTTATTATTCCTTTAAAGGTACAGACGATTGATGATTGAAAACATTTTAAATTATTTTGATTTTTTTGGGAGGAGGGTAAGCACCGGGTTGGCGACTCCTTCGTTTCAACCCATGAGGTGCTGGGGTTTACATAAACATTCGGTTGAACGCCGGTTAAGACTCACCCGGTCGAGGCTACGCCCGACCACCCTCTCTCCGGCAAGCCGCAAAGAGGGTTGAAGAAAGAAAGACAGTTTGTTAGCCCCTCTATGCGCGAAGCGGAGAGAGGGGCAGACGGGCGTAGCCTCGTCGGGGTGAGTCGACTCGCCGCCATGCGATAAACTTCATTTCTCATTCAGGGTTTCCCCAAGCTTTACAACCCGGTATTGACAAGCCTTTAATGAACTTCTTACACCTTCAGGCCCCATCGGGTTTTAGCATCGGCAATCTCATTGTTTATACAAATGATTGCCAAGGTAAATCTTAAATTCACGATGGCTAACTTGTTAAAAAAGGTAAAGCTTAAGCAATATCATTGCTTAAATTACAAATTGTACTTACTTTCAACCCCTAATGAACAAACGCCCGTCTGCTTATAAAATATTGCCCAACTTGCTGGCGCCATTGCTGTTTACTATAGCAACTACGGCGGCTGCCCAGGAGTTTGGGGGCAATCCGCCGTCTATCAAATGGAAGCAGGTAAATACACCGGCTGCTAAAGTTATTTTCCCTTATGGGATGGATACGGCAGCAGTTAATGTGGCCAATATTGTGCAGCAAATGAACGGGCTTATAAAACTAACTATAGGTAATAAGCAGCGGCAGATTAGCATTGTGTTGCAAAATCAAACTACGATATCAAACGCTTATGTAGGTTTGGCGCCTTTCAGGAGCGAGTTTTTTTTAACCCCCCAACAAAATAGCTTTGAAATAGGCAGCCTGCCCTGGCAGCAGCAATTGGCCATACATGAGTTTAGGCACGTGCAGCAATACAATAATTTCAACGTAGGTTTATCCCGTTTTCTGCACATCCTTTTTGGCGAGGGCGGGCAAGCCCTGGGGAACGATCTATCGGTACCCAACTGGTTTTTTGAGGGGGATGCCGTGTTTAACGAAACCCACGTAAGCCGGCAGGGCAGGGGGCGCCTGCCATACTTTTTTAATGGTTACCGGGCGTTGTGGGCGGCGGGCAAAAGCTATAGTTACATGAAACTACGCAACGGATCGTACCGCGATTATACGCCCGATCATTACCCGCTTGGCTATATGCTGGTTGCCTATGGCCGGGATAAATATGGCGACGACATCTGGAAAAATATTACGCACGATGCAGCCGGCTTTTATACCGGTTTTTATCCTTTTCAAAACGCTGTAAAAAAATATACAGGCACCAGCTTTAAAGCATTTGCAAACCAGGGGCTTGATTATTTTAAAGGGCAGTTTGCGGCAGATATGCAAAATCAGCCTGTTAAAACTGCTGCCCCCAAGCACTTTGATGCCGATAGAGAGTATCCCGCTTTTTTAAACGACAGTACGCTCATATATATGAAGAGCAGTTACGATCATGTGCCGGCCTTTGTGGTTAAAACCGGAGAAAAGGAACGTAAAATAAGTACACGTTCCTACTCGCTCGATAATTATTTTGATTACCGCAACGGTAAAGTAGTTTATGCTACCTATCGCCCCGATGCCCGCTGGGGATATCGGGATTACAGCGAATTGATGTTATTGGATGTAAACACAGGGCAAGAGCACCGCATAACCCAAAAAGCAAAGTATTTTGCCCCTGCCTTTAGTGCCGATGGTGATAATATTGTAGCCGTACAGGTTAGCCCGTTGGGTAAAAGCGAATTGCATATATTGAATGCTGATGGTAAACTGCTGAAAGTTGTGCCTAACCCGCAAAAGCTGTTTTATACTTATCCTAAATTTTACAAAAGCGACCGGCTGCTTTCGGCGGTAAGGAACGCCGAAGGTAAAATGACTTTGGCGTTGATTGATATAGCCACAGGCAATGCCCAATATTTGCTGCCGTTTACATTTAAACCGATAGGTTTTACAGCGCTAAAAGGCGATACGGCATACTTTTCGGCTGTTGTTGAGCGACAGGACAGGTTGTTTGCCTTAATGGTTGGCGCTAATAAACTTTACGAGTTATTGCCAATGGCTAATGATGTTACCATAGGCAGTTATCAGCCTGCTGTTACCGATCATAAAATGGCCTGGGTTGGTTTTACCGCAACCGGCTATCAAATAACCGGGGCTGATAGCAGAGAGCTGAAATGGATTGATGCGGGTGATTTATATGCCAATAGCAATTTGCCCCTAATAGGTATACATGCGCTTGAAAAAGATAGCTCGGCCAATATGCTGGCCCGCGTTACAGATAAACCTTTGTCGGTTACCAAATATTCAAAATTGCATGGCTTGTTCAACTTTCACAGCCTTATCCCAAACATCAGCGATCCTAATTATTCGGTTGCTATTGTGGGCGAAAACGTGTTGAATACATTTCAGTCGCAGGTTTCTTTCAACTACAACACCAACGAAGGTTATAAGGAGTTTAGCTTTGATGCCATATATGGCGCGTTGTTCCCGTACCTGTCTGCCGGTGCCGATTATACTTTAGATAGGCGGGGCTTTGCTAAAGGCAGCTACGTGTACTGGAACGAAACCCAGCTGCATGGCGGTTTGCAGGTACCGCTCAATTTTTCGCAAGGCAAAAACTTTACAGGCCTTACCATCGGCAGCGATCTGTATTTTAATCGTACCAGTTTCCAGCAGCCCTACGCCGCCCAGTATGCCGATAGGAGCTATACTTACCTCAATAATTACGTAGCGTTTAATAATCAAACCCAAAGAGCCCGCAAAAATATTTACCCGGCCTTTGCGCAAAGCATCAGCGTAAATTATAAGGCTACAGTTGCTGGTGCAAGTGCCACGCAATTGTTGGCTACAGGCTCATTTTACTTCCCCGGCCTGGTTACCAATCATAGCTTTGTAGTTAGCCTGGCGCACCAGCAAAAGGGTAAGGACGATGTAATAAGTTTTTCTAACGATTTTCCTTTCAGTAAAGGCTACGCGGCCCAAAATCTGGAGGATATGAACAAGCTGGGCTTAACCTACCATTTTCCGATAGCCTATCCCGATGGCGGTTTTGGCAATTTGGTTTACTTGCTGCGCCTGCGTGGGGCTTTGTTTTTTGATTACACCCACGCCACCGCCAATGATTTTTATACCGATGGCAGCAGTTTTAAACAAAACTTCCGCTCGGCCGGCGGAACGCTATTTTTTGACACCAGGTTTTTTAACCAAAACAGCATCTCATTCGGTATCAGGTATAGCCGCTTGCTGGATGAAGACTTTTTTGGAGGAACAGGCAGGAATAGGATAGAACTGGTATTGCCGGTTACGTTTTTTTAGTTGGGCGGGCAATGAATTGCTGCATGACAAATGCACGGTTTTGTGCAATTCCCTGCCCCTTGAGGGCGGTCGGGAATGAAGTCAAACGCCAGGAAGGATTTATACGAGCGGAGGGGTGCAAAGCGGCTTCAACGCCTAATTTGGCTGCCTACCTCCTCCTTCAACAAGGAAGGAATCGCACATACCATCCGCTTTTTGCATTTCTTCCGGACATCTTTATTGTTGTTATCAATAGTTTGATGGAATGACTTACGACTTAGTACTCTTGACTTAATATTAGCCCAAAGTATTAAGTTCTAAGTCATAAGCTCTAAGCAAAAAAAGACTTTAGGTTTACGACTTTGGACTTACAACTTAACGCTTTTGGTGATAGGTTACTTTATTATTTTATTTTGTAAAAGTTCAAACAGTTCATGGAACTCCACGTCGCCAAATTGCCTGCGGCTTAAAAAAAATGTCAGTACGGCCGGGTCTTTCAGGGCAATGCACATATTATCCTTAACAACCGTTACAGATTTTAGCAGGTGCCACTGAAAAAGCAGCGTTTTCTCTTTATCCTTATACTCAAAGCCGGCATCATTAAAAGTAAATGTACCATTCAGCATTTCCTTTTCATACCTGTCGGCATGTTGGTTAACGGTTTTTAAAAACCTGGCCCGTCGTTCAAAAAGTCCTATCCAGGCTATCAGCATATAAAAAACAAATCCGCCGCATGCTCCCTTAGCCATTGTTACATCTGTTACGCTCTTGTCCGTCAGAACAGCGGCAGAACACACTAAACCTAATAACGTGTAAATAATATATTTTTGAATAACCTTACTTGCCGATGCTGACCAAAAATTTCGTTGACTTTCCGTGTAGAACAAACGGTTGAAGGGAACATGTATAACTTTTTCCTGCATGATTTAATTTAACCAAGACTTTATTTATTATTTTAAAGATATTTTCACTATTCTATTGTTATAGTAGTCGCTTACTATCAAATTTTCCTGCTGATCCAACGTCATATTGGTAGGTGATAATGATCTTATTTTTAAATAGTTTCCATCCCCCATGTAAAAAGGATGGTCATTTCCAGCCACTGTTGTAACCTTATTTGTTAATAAGTCTATCTTCCTAATCCGATGATTATTTTCGGAGTTTTCAGCAGTGAAAATATCGCCTTTACTATTTACCACCAAAGCCACAATTGTTGTAAACCCAGCGTTTTTGGCATCAACATCGTCGCCGAAATAAACTTTACTGCCGTTTCCTGCGATTGTTGAAATACTTCCTGATTTAAGGGCGATTTTTCTTATGTGACCTTGTTCGTCGGCGAAAATTAAATTATTTTTATTATCTATAGTAAGTGCCGTAACGGATATCGAGGCATTAGTTGCCTGCCCCCCGTCACCAGAAAATCCTAATTGTCCATTGCCGCCAATGGTAGTTATTTTACCATCACTTGAAGATATCTTTCTTATTCTTGTTCCTCCAATGTACGATGTTTGATTAACGATATAAATATTTCCGTCCTTGTCTCCTGTAAACATTATGAAGTTTGCATTCGCTGTGATTGCCGGCCCGCCATCTCCGCCATAACCCTGGGACACACCGCTACAAATTTTATGTAACAAGTTATCAACTGGTGAGTATTTGTACAATACACAATAATTAAATGAACTTTTATACTGTAGTAAGTATAAATTGTTGTTTTTATCAATAGTTAAGCTACGACTGTTCATGCCAAGGTGTACGGTGCGCGCAGGCATTGTATCATCATCAAGTTCAATCCCACTAATTTGTTTATCACCAATTATGGTATAAACCTTTTTATCCGTCGCATTAATTCGCCTGACTGAATGCGTACCATCATCCATAAAATAAATATTATCTGTATTGTCAATGGTCATACCCCCAGGGTGGTATGTAAAATTTTCACGAGCAATTTTGCCTTCTGCACTTGAAAAATCGCCCTCGCTTTGTCCAATTATGGTCGACATTAAGCCTGTTGCAGATAAATACGGTACATTTTTTCGGTAATATCTATATATGTAGCTATTATGACTATTAACAAGCGAATCCTTCGTTAATTTAAGTATCTTTATTTTTATAGGGCCAAACATAAGGGTATCATTTGTAAGCCATCGATAAGTAGCCGTATTATAGCTCCAGTAAGAATTTACGCCAACATCCTCGTAATAAAATCCCTCGGGTCCAAAATATCTTTCAGGGTAATCATCAATAACACTCACTGATCCCCATGTTCCAAAAATCAGGTCGTGTATTATAGTATCGCGTGGTTTTACAATAACTACTGGCGTATCAGGTTTAGTAGTTTTGGCTGTATCTTTTACAACAGGTTTTATGGCTGGTTCACTCTTTTTACATCCCACATAGCATGCTACAAGTAAAACGATAAGGATCAGGTTTTTTGATTTCATAACTTGAGATAAATATAATAGTTAGTTATGAAACCTAAAAGTGATGACCTGAAATATTAACAGGGTGCATTTTCCTGTTCAGGATCGACATTGATTTTTTGAACCACGCGCACCACGGTTGATACGGATAGTTTTAACTCGCGGGCCATTTTACGGAAGGAGATGCCCTGTGCATGCAGGTTGGCTATGCGTTGCTGCAGTTCGTGGTTGTTTACCTTGTCGGGCGGGCAAAGGTGGTCGGCCTCGTGGGCATAATCCACAAACTTGTAACGCAAAAATGTGTAATCGTTTTCGAGTTTAACCAGGCACACGTTGTTTGCGCCGTATAGTTCCTGGCCGGTACGCTGTTTAATTTGCTTAATATAACGCAGGCCGGGTGTGTTTTGGCTTTGGCCTATGGCAAAGGCGCTATCGGCAAAATTCATAAACATTTTACTGCCTTGTAAATCGTTGGCGGTAATGGGCTTGCGTCCGTCGCGCTTTGGCGTATGCGCTATTACAAGCACGCTTAAATTATATTGCGTTTTGATGGCCTTGAGCGATTTCATGAGCGGCATGGCGCTGGCCGCATTGCCGGTACCATGTGTCATGTAGGTAATGTTATCGATGATGAGTACCGTGGCTTTGGTTTTTTGGATAGCCGATTTAATGGCCGATTCGATATACTCCTCGTACTTTTCGTAACAAACCGGGTCGTCGCCTTCGGGATCGTACTCCGCGCGGTAAAAGCCTTCGGCAAACAGGTGGCTGCCCCATTGATGGCTGTGGTAGCGGATCTCGAATTGTTTAGAACTCAATTCAAAATCGATATAAAGTACGATTTGAGGTTCGTTGCATTTATTATAAAACGGCTCAACGGTATCGCATCTGGTTAAGCCTTCTGCAATTTGCACAGCCAGGATGGATTTTCCGAGGTTGGTATCGGCAAACAGCACACATAGTTCGTGCTCGAACCAAAAGGCGCCGAAAAGCATACGGGGTATAGGTTTTCCGTATTCCTGCTCCATCCAGGCCCTGGCGGGTTTGGTTTTTAAAATGCTCAGGCCATGAAAAACTTTATCAAACTTACCGGCCTGTATTTTACGTTTGGTAAAGGCATCCACTTCATTGCGGATGATTTGAATTTGGGGAGGTGGTTTAAACATGATTTTAAGATTATGATCAAATTTAAACATGTGCAAATTGATTAATGGTGACAGATTGTTGTCAGTATCTGATTGTCAGGTATATAAAGATTTATCTGAGGATTTTATCGCTAAGCCGTAAGTCTAAAGTGTTTTTTGACTTGGAACTTAAGACTTTGGGCTAACAACTATTTATAGTTGACATGCGCCTATAGGATTTGCCAGGGTGTACCACCCCGTGTCAGGGTGTACCAGGGTGTTTCAGGGCGTACCAGGGTGTACCACCCCGTACCAGGGTGTGTCAGGGCGTTTCAGGGTGTCTCATCCCGTAGCGGTACACACAGTGCATCGATACAAAACAAAAAGTAAAAGAATTCATCCTGTGTTCATAAAAAATGTGTTTTTTTGGTAGCTTGAACTAAAATTGTTTATTTTTTTTCCATATTGATGCGGCTGTACCGGTTATCCCTGATTTTATTTTTACTGTTCCCGTTTGTTATTTTGGCGCAAACAGCAACCATTACGGGCCGGGTAGTGCATGGCGAAAGTAAATCGCCATTGGCCAATGCAAGCGTGTTTTTAAATAACGCTACTTATGGCACCTCAACTGCCGAGGATGGCACGTTTACCCTTTCGGGTATTAAGCCCGGCCAGTACGATCTTATTGTTACAGTAGTGGGATATGAGGATTACTCGCAAACGGTGCAGGTAGGCCATGTGCCCTTAAAGCTCGATATATCCCTCACCCAAAAAGTATTGATGTTGCGCGAAGTTGTGATAAGCAGCAATGCCGACTGGAAAAAAAATTACGAACAATTCAGGAGGGAATTTATTGGCACCACCGAAAACTCTAAATTGTGCAAAGTGCTTAACCCGCGCGTGCTTAACCTTAATTATCACCGCAGTAAACAACGGCTGGAAGCTGATGCTGATGAGTTTTTGGTGATGGAGAACAAGGCTTTAGGGTACCGCACCAAATATTTACTTAAAAACTTTGTAAGTGATGGTATTGAGCATACCATACAATACTCGGGCAGGGCATTGTTTGAAAACCTGCCGGGATCGGCCGAACAAAAAAGAATATGGAAACACAAACGTGAGGAAGCTTACTACGGCTCGCCCCAGCATTTTTTCAGGTCGTTATATAAAGACAAATTAAAGGAAGAGGGTTTTGAAGCTCACGACTTTACCCGAGCCCTTAACCGCGAACGGCCACCAGAAGAACTGATACAGCAAAAAATAAAAAGGTATAAAGAAACCAACCGCGACTCGGTTATGCACTGGTACAAACTAAGCAACCTAACCAAATGGAGCGACGAAAATGTGGTGAAGATTCCGTACCAGCCGATGGAAATTTTGCGCAGTACACCTGAAGCCGGCATTTACGCCATTACCTTTCCGCACTTTTTGTACGTGGTATATACCAAAAAGCACGAACTTACCGAATTTAAGGATGTATACCGCCCGCTGGATATGGAAAACTTTGAAACCAGCATTATTACCCTTTACGGTACTTACGCCTTGTTTGATAACAACGGCACCGTAATATCAAATCCCGCCCCTCTTTACGAGGGTACCTGGTCAAAAGCCAAGCTATGCGATTTACTGCCGGTTGATTATGAGCCGGGGGACTAATTAGTCATTGCGCTTCGTTGTCATTGGTCATTGTCGCTGCGCTTGTCATTGGTCATTTCGCTGCGCTTGTCATTGGTCATTGTCGCTGCGCTCGTCATTGGTCATTGTCGCTTCGCTTGTCATTGATGTATTTATTGAAAAAAATTAAAACAATCGTTCCCAATCAAACCTGCCCTTAAATGACTAATAAACAACTTTCCCTTTATCGAGTGTTAAAACTTTGTCAACACTCTCGGGGATTTCATGCTGGTAGTGGGTTACATAAATCAGGGTTACATTGCTTAACCTGCAAAGGGTATCTACCAGGTTTTTAAAGTGAAGTTGCTGATGGTCATCCATTCCCTGGCAGGGTTCA
Organism: Mucilaginibacter sp. KACC 22773; assembly: GCF_028736215.1. Classification (NCBI taxonomy): domain Bacteria; kingdom Pseudomonadati; phylum Bacteroidota; class Sphingobacteriia; order Sphingobacteriales; family Sphingobacteriaceae; genus Mucilaginibacter; species Mucilaginibacter oryzagri. Next base: position 4,988,726 of record NZ_CP117883.1, on the reverse strand, counting down.
TCAAAAATAAGCAGTGCAGGATTTTTAATCAGCGCCCGGGCAAGTAAGCATAAACGCTGGGCACTTGCGGGTATGTTTTTTAAAAGTATCCGGGCATATTGGTCAATTTCAAGCGTTTTCATCCATTGCAAGGCAATAGCTGCCATTTGCTGGTTGCTTGGCCTAAATAAGCCCAATGTATCATAGTATCCCGATTCAACTACCTGTAGGCAACTGTTATCCGTCGGGAAATATTGATGCAGCTCGGGCGATACAAAACCTATTTTTCTTTTGATATCCCAGATACTTTCACCTGTTCCGCGTTTTTTATCAAATAAAACAATGTGGTTGGCGTAAGCCTGCGGGTTATCGCCATTTATTAAACTGAGCAATGTTGATTTGCCCGCACCATTGGGGCCAAGCAAAGCCCAGCGATCGCCTGTTTTAATTTCCCAGTTTACATCATCCAGCACTACTTTGTCGCCGTATTGAATGTGAACGCTTTCCATTTTTACTATATGGTTATAGGTTACGCGTGGTTTACCAGTGTTTAATAAACTGCTAAGCGCTGTCATGTCAATACTATCGCCGGCATTGGTAATAAACTGCTCCGGTTTAAAATCAGCCCTGGCAAGTTCATGAATAATCGCACCCGCGTTTAGCACGGCCACGTTGGTAATGGCTTCGGGAATTTCATGTGGTGCGGTAGCAATAATTAAATTAATGCCCGATGCGGTTATCTGCCTGATAATATCATTAAACCCCTGCCTTGTTTTTAAATCAAGGCCGGTTAGCGGATTATCGAGCAATAATAAAACAGGATTTTTAAGTAGGGCAGCCGCAAGCATCAGGCGTTTTGTTTCGCCGTTTGATAATTTTATCAATTGTTTATCCTGCAGGGGATCAAGATTTAATAACAGCATTACCCTGGGTAAAGTCCAATATCCACTTGTAGCTTCGCCGACGATGTTATTTAAATAATGATTAACAGTTAAAGCATCCTCTGAATCGGACGAGTTATAGCGCTGTTGATAATAAAAGTCGGAAGTGTTTGATAAATTTCGGAAATGGTGCCTGGGCTCAACAATGGCAATTAATTTTGTTTTAACGCCGGTACCGCCGGTAACAGATATATTACCATCAGGCCTGTTTTCAAAATGATAAGTAACTGAGCCGCCGGTAATATTAAATCGGCCGGCTATGGTTTGCAGTAGCGCGCTTTTGCCAGAACCACTTGGGCCAACGAGTGCCCAGTTTTCGCCTTTATTGATGGCAAATGTAAGATTTTCAAACAGGGTGTTGTTCAAAAATCTTACAGTAGCGCTGTTTATAGAAAAAATAGTATTAACCATGAGCTGCTTTAGTAGCGGCAAAATTAAACATCTGCCCGAAAAAAGCGCTTAAGTATGGTGTTGTTTTATATATAAATATTAAGGGAAGGCTTAAGCAGTTTTCTTAAAATTTTGGTTTGGCGTAATGTTGGCGTTACTCTTATTTAGTCTGTTCCAACCTTCAATATTAACCATCTCATCTTTCACAAAATTGTTGCATTTTTTATTTGGGCAGGCAACAATCCAATGTTTTTTTGATTGTTCAATTTGAGGCCGGGTTCCACATTTTATGCAATTTTCGCATTTAATGTTTTGTTGTATTTCAAAAGTCATAGCAATATGTAGTTATAAATAGATAATTCAAAATTATGAAAATATTTCGGCATCAGTTAAAATTTACCCAAAACCTGCACTATAAGTATGTTAATACCTATGTTTTGATAAACTAAATAGATTGGCACTTTTTCTTCTCTTTATTGTAAGACGCAATAACCGTTCCGTTTTGAAATTGTTTTAATATTTAATCATTGTTTTATATTTAATTTTTTAGGTTAAAAAACCATCGTAAATACCACCTCATTTAGCCTTTACAACGCACGGTTGATTAAAAAAAGGATTTTTAATCAACCGTGTGTAGGTTCTGCTATACACTTTTTATCAAACTTATGTACACTTGCCATTTTGCCCGCAGGCTTTCTTTATCGCCAGGAAAATTGAAGGTTTTTTCTATTAGCAACTGTGAGGCATCGGCTGTTTATGCCAGACTTCGAAAAAAGGCGTGATTCTTGTTACCAGATAGGCTGGATGCAGAAAAAAATGCCTGCAATATTCCTTGGTTTATATACACTTATAAAAAATTGTCATGAAAAAAATTCATTTATTGATGATCGGGTTAGTCCTTTCTACACTAAGCGGCTGCTCTGTTATCACCGGGATATTTAAGGCGGGCGCCGTAGTTGGCGTGATATCAGTTATTGTTGTTGTTTTGGTTATCGTGTGGCTTATTTCACTATTTAGGAAGTGAACAATTATTTCTTAGTAGTATATTTTTTATCTATTTGATTAAACAATTTGATTTCAGATAGGTTGTACTTGTATAAAAACATAATTCATCATGGAAAATTCACAAGCAACAACAGAAGTTTTAAATGACCTGGTTCAGATTAATAACGACAGGATAAAAGGGTATGAGCGTGCCCTTAAAGATTTAAAAGATGGCGAAAGCGATTTGAGGATGCTTTTTTTAAGTTTGATTGACGCAAGCAACCGTTATAAAAATGAATTGGGTAAAGAAGTTGAGGTGTTGGGCAAAGATATTGACACAGGCACTTCAACCAGTGGTAAAATACACCGGGCCTGGCTGGATGTAAAAGCCGCCTTTACTGCTCATGATACGCACGATATTTTAGAAGAGTGCGAATTTGGCGAAGACGCTATTGTAAAAGCCTACCGGCAAGCGCTGGACGAAGAATATATTCCCGCATTTTTACGCGATATTATAACCAGGCAACAAGCCGAAATATTGGATGCGCACGACGAAATAAAAGCATTACGCGATAGTGTTCACTAAGAAATTAGTATCAAGTATCCAGACCGGGTTGTGATGCCTTGGTTTGATAGGCGGCACTTCTTAGGTGAATATTTTACTGCCTGGCAAATAGTCTTGGTTATACTTGCTACTGATAAACAACTTGATACTTCATAAAAAAACGCACCTGAAAACCAGGTGCGTTTTTTTAGAAATCTAAAAAAAGTTAGATTACATTTTTTTAGTAGTGTCTTTCTTGGTAGTGTCAGTTTTAGCTGTATCAGTTTTAGCTGAATCTGCTTTAGCTGTATCCATTTTTGCAGTGTCCATTTTAGCTGAATCTGCAGCTGAAGATGAACCAGAACCTTTACAAGCAGCAAATGAAGTAGCGATAGCTAAGGCAACTAAGCCTAATTTGAATGAATTTTTCATGTTCAATTTTTTTAATGAGTGATTTAATAGTTTTTCTGTTAATACCTTAAACAAAAAAAGGTAACCCATAATTTTAAAATAAAATTACAGATCACCTTTTTTATTGTAAATAAACTAATAAATCTATAAAAAGGCATGAAAATTTATACTTCAGCCAGTTTAAAGGCTTAGTAATTATTTTTTAGCTGTATCTTTTTTTACAGAGTCAACTTTAGCTTCGCCAGCTTTAGCAGTTGAATCAGTTGCTGCAGTTGAATCTTTTTTCACTGAATCAACTTTCGCTGAATCTGCTTTAGCTGAATCTGCAGCTGAAGATGAACCAGAACCTTTACAAGCAGCAAATGAAGTAGCGATAGCTAAGGCAACTAAGCCTAATTTGAATGAATTTTTCATGTTTTGAGTTTTATAAGTTTTGATAATTTTTTGATCGTTCGGTTATTAATACAATTAATGATAAAAGGTAACCCATGATTTTTTAAAAAAATATTGGTTACCTTTTTATCAAAAAAAACTATTAAACCATAAAAAGAATTGCAGGGAATACCCGGTATCTTTTTTATAGCACTATAGCAGTTAATTATTTTTTAACTGAATCTTTTTTTACAGTATCAACTTTAGTTGAATCAGTTTTAACTGTAGAGTCAATTTTAACAGTAGAATCAACTTTAACGGTAGTATCATTATCGCCTTTTTTAGCATCACCATTACAAGCTGAGAAAGAAGCAGCAATAACTAAAGCTACAAAGCTGGTTTTCAATAAATTTTTCATCGTTGTGTGTTTTAAAATGTTAGTGTTTTTTAACGTTTACTGTTGTTAATACACTTAAATGAAAAAGGTAACCCAATAAATTAATTAAAAAGTAAAATATTATATTGCTATTTATCTTAAGGTAGTAGCGGTAAGTTTGGTTGTAAGTTTTTTTTTGCAGATTTGCCCGCTATAATATAATTTGCTTCAGGGGTTACTTATTTGCAATTACAGTATTAATATTTGAAGAGAATCAACAAGAATAAGAGTCCGGAATCAAGAAAGGAAAAAGCCCGGTTTGAATATCCGGGCAGATAATTAAATAGTATCATTTTGTATTGAATTTAACTACTTTTAGTCAGTTTTGATTCTTGACTCCTAACTCTTGATTCTTTTTTTACACCGTTGGGTTACATTTTGGCATAAACAGTATTAAGAGTGAATAAAGACTTAAAAGCTTCGGCACCAACAGACAGCGAAATAGTTCTTGGGATACTTAACAATTCGGAAATAGTACTGAAAAGGCTATACACAACCTATTTCCCGATGATATTACAGTTAATTATCAACAATAACGGAAACGAGGATGATGCCAAGGATATATACCAGGAAGCTATCATTGTTCTTTATAATAAGATAAAATCGGGCGAGTTTGAGTTAAGCAGCAAGCTTAAAACATACATTTATTCGGTTTGCCGCAGGCTTTGGCTTAAAAGGTTAAGCCAGATGAACAGGTATGGAGGCGATATCAGGGATTTTGAAGAGTACCTGCCTGTTGATGATGAGGTTGAAAAACATAATGACCGGGATATACAGTTTAATAAAATGGAGGCAGCCCTTCAGTTGTTAGGCGAACCCTGTAAAACCATTATGGAAGATTTTTATATACATAACAGATCGATGCAGGAGATCTGTGAACGTTTTGGGTATACCAATGCCGATAATGCCAAAACGCAAAAGTATAAATGCCTGCAAAGGCTGAAGAAATTATTTTTTCAGCAGAAGTAAAAGGAGTGTAAAGAGATGAGCGAGAACCTTATTCTGGAATTGATTGACAGGTACCTTAACGGCGATATGACCGCCGCCGAGCGTGCCGAATTTGAGACATTGCGTAAAAACGACGCTAATGTTGACAGCAAGGTAATAGAACACAAACTATTTGTAGGGCTAATTAAACAATACGGCGAACGTATTGAGCTGGAAAAACGACTGGATGCTATCCACAGCGAAATAGATGTGCATACACTGAAAGAAGAGTTGATGATACATCCTAACTGGATAGTTAGCATGTGGAGGCATCACCATTCAAAAATATCGGTGGCTGCATCAATAGCTATTTTCGCAATATTAAGCACTTTGTTTTTTACAGGGAAACTTAATAATCGTGATTTAAGCTATGAACAATTAAAGGGGCAGATTAAGAGAGTTGAGGATAAAGCCAATGACTTACAAAATCAAACAAATACTATTATAAAAGAAACCCATGTCAAGCCGAGAAATACAAATCCGGGTAAATACAGGGGTACTGGTTTCGCTTTATCATCCAATGGCTATATAGCAACAGATTTTCATGTTGTAGAGGGTGCCGATTCGGTAGATGTTCAGAATGCAGCAGGCGAATCATTTCATGCTAAGGTGATCTATACTGAGCCACAATATGATATAGCAATATTGCAAATTAATGATCCTGCATTTAAAGATCTTGGTAATGTGCCTTACAATTTCAAAAAATCACTTAGCGATTTAGGCGAAGATGTTTATACCTTCGGATACCCAAGTGGTGAAGAAAATTTCGGTCCCGGATCGTTAACTGCGAGGAATGGTCATTCCGGAGATTCTACAGAATACCAGGTTTCTATCCCGGTTAACCCGGGTAATAGCGGCGGCCCGTTATTGGATAGCAAGGGGAATGTTATTGGTATCATCAGTGGCAGACAGCCCGATGTGGCCGGTGCAGGATTTGCAAAAAAATCGACCTTTTTACTAAAGGCGATACAGAATATACCAGCTGACTCATTGAGTAAAGATTTAACCTTAAGCACAAAGAATACCCTTGCCGGCCTAAGCCGCCCGCAACAAGTCAGAAAACTAAAAAATTATGTATTCATGGTTAAAGTTTATTAACAACGCCCAATTCCAATAAAAATTAATAGTTAAAAGGAGATACCGTAAGGTGTCTCTTTTTTTATTAGGGGCTTTTTTCTGAACCGGGATTCGTCGGATTTATCAGATTTTTTTGGATTTTGATTTGCAGACGGAGGAATAATTGATAGTTTAAGAAAAAAAATCCGAAAAGATCTGATAAATCTGCTTAATCCGAGTTCAGACAAATGCGTTAGGGATTGGCGCGGATACCGGCCGGGCGAAGGGAAAGAGGGCAGGTTGCGGCTAAGACCCGTGCAGTATGAGCAAAAAGCCCGGCCGCAGGCAACGCTCATTTTAGTATCAAGTAGTGAGTATCAGGTAGCAAGACGGTTGTCTATCTATCTACCTCACCCAGCACAAAATCAATAGATCCTACTATAGCAATCAAATCGGCAATCAGTACGCCTTTTGAAATTTCGGGCAATACGGAAAGGTTATTAAAGCTTGGCCCACGGGCTTTTACACGGGTGGGAATTTCGGATTTGCCGTCGGCAACAAAGTAGAAACCCAGTTCGCCTTTGGCGCCTTCGCAGCGTACGTAGTAATCCTGGGGTTTGGGGATAGTTTTTCGGGGCATTTTTGCACGCGGGTCAAAATCGGGTGTGCGTTTCAGTTCTTTTTGCAGGCGATCAAGGCATTGCTCTACAATTTTTACAGATTGTTCAATTTCGTCGACACGTACTTTGTAACGGTCCCAGCAGTCACCCACTTTGCCCATCAGGCCGGTACCTATCGGGATTTCGAAATTAAGCTCGGGGTAGGCCGAATAATTATCAATACGCCGTAAATCCCATTTAAGGCCTGATGCCCGCAGCATAGGGCCGCTGCAGCCGTAATTAATGGCCACATCTAAAGGTAGCACGCCAACACCTGCCGTGCGCGATATAAATACCTGGTTATCGGTCAGCAGCTGGTTAAGCTCAATCATTTTGGGTTTAAAATACTCCACAAAATCGCGGCAGCGCTCCTCAAAGCCAACCGGCAAATCATAAAACAGGCCACCTACCCAAATGTAATTATACAACATGCGCGATCCGGATGCCCACTCCAGCATGCCCATAATATGCTCCCTATCCCTAAAGCACCATAAAAAAGGGGTAAAAGCACCTATATCAATACCGTAGGTGCCAATAGCTATCAGGTGCGATGCAATGCGATTAAGTTCACATACCAGCACACGGATGTATTCAATGCGTTTTGGGATATCTTTATCAATACCCATCATGCGTTCAACACCCATCACAAATGCGTGGCTGTTGTTCATCGATGCCAGGTAATCAAGCCTGTCGGTAAAAGGAATGGTTTGCTGGTAAGTTAATGATTCGGCATGTTTTTCAAAACAGCGGTGCAGGTAACCAATATGAGGTATTACTTCCTTTACAATTTCGCCGTCGGTTATCAGTTCCAAGCGCAAAACGCCGTGAGTAGATGGATGCTGCGGGCCCATATTAAGCACCATATCCTCTACACTGGCATCTGCAATTTTTTTATTGTAGTTAAGAAGCGCTTCTTCGTATTTTGAATTAGTGATAACCAATGTTGCGTGCTGTTTTGTTGATGCCAAAAATCAGTATTTTTTTCGTTTATCGGGCAAAATTCACGTAAAATTAAATATAGGGCATAAATTTTAATGAGCTTTTAATTTGCACCGCTGCCGGCATTCTTTAAAATACTTTAGGCTTTTTTGCTATCCGGCATCGCCCGGTAATTATAATTTTATAGTTTTATGGCAAATTATTTCCCTGCATAAATAATTCAAAACTCAAAGTATTTAATCACCAATCAAAAAATGAAAAAAGTAATTCTTGTAACAGGGGCATCATCCGGTTTAGGTTTGGCTACCGCAACAGCACTTGCTGCCCAGGGCCATACTGTTTATGGTACCACGCGCGATATCAAACGCATCAGTGATGTATCATTTATGCCTTTACAAATGGATGTTACCGATGATGCATCTGTAAACGCGGCTATTGCAACTATTATTAAAGCCGAAGGCAAGATTGATGTTTTGGTTAATAACGCAGGTAACGGTATTACCGGCCCGCTTTATGCCATGCCGGTTGATGCTGCAAAAAAACAGTTTGAAGTTAACTTTTTTGGCGTTGTACGGGTAAGCAGCGCCGTTTTGCCGGGTATGATTGAAAAGGGTACAGGGCTTGTTATCAACATTGGCTCGCTGGCCGGTTTATTTGGCCTGCCTTACCAGGGCTTATACAGCGCATCAAAATTCGCGATAGAAGGATACTCCGAAAGCCTGCGTATGGAATTGCAAAATACAGGCGTTAAGGTATCGGTTGTAAATCCTGGTGACTTTAAAACTGACTTTACCGGCAACCGCGAAAAATTACCTTTCACCATTAAAAATGATAAACTTAAAGCCGAGTTTGACGCAGCCGTTGCCGCCATGGAAAAAGATGAAAGCATTGGTGCTGCACCTTCAAAACTGGCAGCTCAAATTGTAAAAATAGTAGGCAAATCAAAACCCGCACACAGCTATTTGGTGGGTGCCATAGGCCAAACCATAGTGCCTACTCTTAAGGCTATTTTACCAGGCTCCGTTTTTGTAAAATTAATGAACGACCATTACGGGATTAAGTAGGTTGACGAGTGGTTGATTTAATTTGAGAATTTGAAGATTTGAGAATTTGAAAATGCTTCTTTTTTAATTCTGCCAATTCTTTAATTCTGAAAATTCTAATTCAGAATATTAACCACTCACCATCGACCCCCTCACCAAAACAATGCAAGAAAAAAACAACAAAAAAACCATCTGGGGATGGGCTATGTTCGATTGGGCCAACCAGTCGTATAACATGGTAATAACATCTACCATATTTCCGGCTTATTATGTAGGTATTACGCAATACAATAACCCTACGGGTATGGTTACTTTTTTTGGGCACCGGTATGTAAATACAGTGCTGTCAAATTATATCCTCGGGCTATCATACCTAATCATCGTAGCGCTATTGCCAATTTTAACTTCCATCGCCGATTACAAGGGCCACAAAAAACTGTACATGCAACTGTTTACTTGGCTGGGGGTACTTGCCTGTTTTGGTTTGTATTTTTTTGAGATGAAGACCTTTGAGTTTGGGATGATATGTTTCGGGCTGGCCTCTGTGGGGTATTGCGGCGGCTTTGTATTTTATAACTCCTACCTGCCGCAAATAGCCACCATCGATAAACAGGATGCGGTAAGCGCCAAGGGTTTTATTTATGGTTTTGCCGGTAGTATTGTGGTACAGGTGCTTTGTTTGGTATTTGTGCAATGGCACGCCTGGTTTGGGATGACGGAAGATAAATCGGCCCAGCTTTCTTTTCTGATAGTTGCCTTATGGTGGATAGGCTTCTCGCTTATTCCATTTTACCTTTTACCCAAGGGGACGCCAAATGCAGGATCGCATGAGTATAATGTGTTTACCGGTGGCTTTAAGGAGTTGGCTAAAGTTTTCAAAAAAGTTAAACAGCTGCCCCTATTAAAACGTTTTTTACCGGCGTTCTTCTTTTACTCGGTAGGGGTGCAAACTATTTTGCTTGTGGCGGCCAACTTTGCCGCCAAAGAGCTTAAAATGCCCGATGATGCATTAATAGGCATAATACTGGTTATCCAGGTGGTGGCTATAATTGGAGCTGCTATAACGGCTAAAGCATCAGAAAAATATGGCAACGTTAAAGCCCTATCGGTTATAGTAGGGATGTGGTGTGTAATATGCGCATGCGTTTACTTTATTGCCAATGCAAACCAGTTTTACGTTGCCGCTGTTTTTGTTGGCTTGGTTATGGGGGCCGTACAGTCGTTATCGCGTTCAACCTATTCTAAATACATCCCGCCGAACATCCCCGATACAGCATCGTATTTCAGCTTTTATGATGTCACCGAAAAATTATCAATTGTAGTAGGTCTGTTTACTTTCGGCTTTGTAGAGGGATGGACAGGCGAAATGCGCGATTCGGCCCTGGTGCTTGATTGTTTCTTTTCAATCGGGTTTGTTTTACTGATTACGCTGTTGATTTTTGAACGGAAAATGAAGGCGGTCGAAGCGTTGGCGTAATTCTGAATTCAGATAACTCCAACATAAATCTCTACTTCAGCGTCGTCTGGGTTTTGCGCCTTAACGCCCCAAACGTCAAAATCGGCGATGTATTTTCTGTCGAGATCGCTGCTCCACACCTGTTGCCAGGTTTCTGCTACGCAATCGGGCAGGCGGCCCTTGGCAACGTATTTTATATAATCAGCCGCAGGCACTATCAGGCTTATCAGCCCTCCGGGGATATTGTCCAACGAGCTTACTTTACAACCCAGCACAGCGGTATAAAAGCCGGTATAATCGCTTTCATAGTCGGTATACACGCAGTATATCTCGTCTGTTATCCTGTCTTAAATCTGCAACAGCACATTGTCGTCCATAAATCGGCCCCAAAGCTCACCAATATCCTTTGCCGATTGACCGTTTTGATTTGTTGTGCGTACCGAAATACCTTCCAGAAAGAAGCCTTTAAGGTACACTTTTGCTGTTATTGATGTCATTACTATTTTTTATACTGGTTTGTTTTTAACTTAGTAATATTTTATAAGCATTACTTAATATCATCATACACCATTGCAAACCGTCATTGCGAGGTACGAAGCGATCCCCTACATGCTAAGTCCCGCATAGTTTGGAGATTGCTTCGTACCTCGCAATGACGCGCGGGGTTTACTCAATCATCTTTTTCAATCCTTCAAACATCCCCTGCCAGTTTTGTTCAGAGTGCTCTTTGGCTTCCTGGTTTTTAATATTATCCTGAATAATAGTTAAAGTGGTTTCGCCGTTTTCCTCATCCAGGCTGTAAGTGATATTGGCATAGTTTTCAGGCTTATCTTCGGTACCGGCCATGCTGCTCCAATAGCTGTACGTAACAAATTTCCCCTGATCAATTTCCAGGATAGTCCCTTTGTCTTCATATTTGTGTCCATCCCATTCGCCGCTGAATTTAATGGGCTCCCCTACCCTCCAGTTGGATTCTAAATTAGTTCCAAAAAAATATTCTTTTACCATTGCCGGGTCGGTAAGGCCTTGCCAAACTTTAGCGGCAGGGGCTTTAAATTTAATTTCGGTTTTTAACGTTAGCTTTTCCATAATCAGGTGTTTTATTTATTGTTTATTGGTGTTGGTTCGTTTATCAGCATCTGATTTTTTATCAGCTCAAAATCGTGTCCGGGCAGTTCAATAAAACCAAACCTAAAGGGATAGCCCCATGATTTTTTATTAGGCATAAAACTCAATTTATCTACCAGGGGTACTATCGGCGTTTCTTTACATTGATAGTAAGTAACATCACGACGAAAAGGTTTGAAATCTTCGCTCATTTTATATTGATAAATCTCATCGGCAGCAACCTGGCCTATCGCTGTAAAGGCCTGTAGTTTTTCGTCGCCTTCCATACTCTTCTTAGGCGAATAGATGATTACCCAATCGCCGGTTGCCATGCGGGTTAACGGCCCTTGTTTGCCATGATTGGCTTGCATAAAACCGCCGGCCACGCCGCGGGTAATATGATCTTTTGATACTACGGTTATCCAGTATTTCATAACGTTAAGCTATTGATAGGTTTAACAAAAATATGACCAATAAATGCAGCCCTACGTAAACGGGCGTCATTACCTCCTTTTTAGGATCTCGAAATTTGATATGTGTGTAAATGGCACCGGCCAGAATTATCGGGAACAGCGCCATACCGTATACGCGGGTTGGGCCGTAAAGCATCATGCTGCTGCCCAGCACTTCAACAAAGCCCAGCAAGCGCATTAGCCAAAGCGGGTAGCCCCAGCCTTTAAACTGCCGTACTTTTTCTTTTTGACCAATTAATTTCTGGAAGCCAAAAATGTAGCCCGGTACCACATATGTTAACAGCAATACCCATAAAAGGATTGTTTTAATTTCCATGTGTTGCAGATTTTGATTACGACACAAATAAAACACGGGCTGATGACAGCAGTATGTCAGTAGGAATCCTGTTCCTGCAAGTTTTTTTGGCTTATGGCGGTGATGATGGCGGCTACCCTATCTTTCAAGGCATCGGGCTTAATAATCTCGGCATGGTCTCCAAACATCATGTACCAGCGGGCAAAGCTCTCTATAAAGGCGGTTAAAAAAGTCATTTCTATTTTATTGCCCACATTTTTTTCTGAGATAAAGCCGCTGTAATATTTTTGGTGTTCCAGGTAATTATAAATTTCTTTATCAACCCTGATCACCACCAATTCCAATTCTTTTTCTTTGGCGGTTTGCGCTATATATGCTTTTAAAGTAGGATGTTTACTGTTGTTGTAACTGACATCGGTTACCGCCAGCTTGCGAATACGGTCGATCCTGAAATCGCGGTAATCATTGCGCAGGCGGCAGTAGGCAATAAGGTGCCAAAAACTGCCCAGGTAAACAACACCAACAGGCTCCACGTCCCGCCTGGTATTTTCCTGGCTATGACCGGCAAAGTAATCAATACACACCACCTTTTTGTGGATGATGCTGTTCAATATGGTTTGAATATGATCGTTATTGCTTACCGTCCGCCCATGGCTATAGCTTTTCATCACCTCAATACTGCCATCAAGGTTTTCAAGTGCATCTTTTTCGGATGTTTTTAAAATGGCCCGCACCTTATACATGGCCGATTGGTATTGTGCATTGGTTGTAGCATCGGTAAACTTTTCTACAAACTTTTCAGCGGTTAAAAAAGCAGTCGCCTCTTCGCGGGTAAACATTACGGGCGGTAAACGGTAGCCATCCATAATGGAGTAACCCACACCGGCTTCGCCAATCAGGGGTATACCCGCTTCTTCCAGCGTTTTAATATCGCGGTAAACTGTGCGCAGGCTAATGTTGAATCGCTCGGCAATATCGCCGGCCTTAACTACCCGGCGCGATTGTAATTGAATCAAAATGGCAGATATACGGTCGATGCGGTTCATACACCAAATTAAACAAAAAAGGGGTTACATTTGTATTATTATTTCAATTATAACCTTTATGGCTATTGAACAGGACGACAAAATTATAACATTTGAAAACTATTACGATGTTATGCTGGCGCACATTGTACGCACCAAGCTGGAAGATAATGGAATCCCCTGCTTTATAGCCGACGAAAATACCCTTACTGCAAACCCGCTGTATAACCAGGCGGTAGGCGGCATCAAACTTAAAATATTTGAACGCGACCTGGAAAAATGCCGCGCCATATTAGCCGCCGAAGGCGATATGCACGACCTTGACCATGTTGAACTGGATGAAGAAACGAACAGCGCGGTAATATGCCCTTTTTGTGGCTCAACCAACGTACGCCACGGCGAGGCTACTGTTGAAAAAGTACATTGGCTCACCGCCATTGTATCATTTTTGCTGCTGGTTTTCCCGTTTTATGCCCGCAAGGCCTGGCATTGCTTTAATTGCCACCAGGATTTTGAGTAAAGAGCCTCACCCTGCCCTTTCCAAAGGAGAGGGTTCTTGATTTGCAGGTTCGAGATGTATAAAACATCCTGATTTTAAATATGCCCCATTATTCTTTTAAAAGCCCTCTCCTTTGGAGAGGGTTGGGTGAGGCTTCCTTTGGAGAGGATTTAGGCTAAAGCTCTTTACTTTTTGCTTGTTTTAGCTATATTAGCGATATGTACAATCGCCGCAAGTTCATCAAAATATCAGCTGCAGGTGCCTCTTTAGCAGCACTTTCAAAGTCAGCTATAGCAAAAACCATTTCATTAAAACCCGAAGGTAATTTCCCCATCGTGATATCCACCTGGGATTTTGGCATTTTAGCCAACAAGGAGGCCTGGAAAACACTTGAAAAAGGCGGCCGCGCATTGGATGCGATTGAAGCGGGTGCACGTGTACCCGAAGAACTGGACATAACCAACGGTACAGTTGGCCGTACCGGTACACCTGACCGTGATGGCCACGTTACCCTTGATTCGTGCATAATGGACGAGTTGGGCAACTGCGGATCGGTTGCGGCGATGGAAAATATAGCACACCCGATATCTGTTGCGCGTATGGTAATGGAAAGAACGCCCCACGTGATGCTGGTTGGCGAAGGTGCTACCCAATTTGCCGTTGAGCAGGGTATGAAAAAGGAAAAACTATTGACACCTAAGGCCGAAAAGGCCTGGAAAGAGTGGCTAAAAACAGCCAAATACAGCCCGGTAATGAATATAGAAAACGGCAGCAACCGCCCTGGCGGCAAATATAACCACGATACCATTGGCATGCTGGCTATTGATGCCAAAGGCAATATATCGGGCGGTTGTACCACCAGCGGCATGGCTTTTAAAATGCATGGCCGCGTGGGCGATAGCCCCATCATTGGCGCCGGACTATATGTTGATAATGAAGTTGGCGGCGCCACATCAACCGGTGTTGGCGAAGAAGTGATCCGCAACGTAGGCAGCTTTTTGGTTGTTGAACTGATGCGCCAGGGCTTATCGCCAGAGGATGCCTGTAAGGAAGCCGTGCACCGCATTATCAAAAAGAAACCCGAAACCGCCAAACAAATCCAGGTTGGCTTTTTGGCCATCAACAAAAAAGGCGAATATGGCGCCTATGCTATCCAAAGCGGCTTCTCGTTCGCGGTGTGTGATGCCAAACAACAGGATTTATTGATACCAGGTAAAAGCTATTATAAGTAATAAGCCTATAGTTCATAGATCATGGTTCATGGTAGCTATACCTTGCTACAGCGAGCCATGAACTATGATCCATGAACCATTAGCTTTCATCCACAAAGTAAAAATGACCAATAAAGTTTCTCTCGAAGTTTGCGCTAATTCGGTTAGTTCGGCTGTTGCTGCACAAGATGGTGGCGCTATCCGGGTTGAGCTTTGCGAAAACCTGAAGGAAGGGGGCACAACCCCATCGCACGGGCAAATACTAATGGCCCGCAAGCTGTTGCATATTAAACTTTTTGTATTGATAAGGCCCCGCGCCGGCGATTTTTTGTATACCGACCTGGAATACGATATTATGATGGCCGATATCCGTTATTGCATTGATGCCGGTTGCGACGGTGTAGTTATTGGCATACTACATGCTGATGGCACGGTAGATAAGGATAGGTGCATTAAAATGGTGCGTCTTGCCAAACAATGGGGATTGGGTGTCACCTTTCACCGCGCTTTTGACATGTGTAAAGACCACTATAAGGCACTGGAGGATATTATTGAAATAGGTTGCGACAGGATTCTTACCTCCGGCGGCAAAAGCACAGCGATGGAAGGTGCTACTGTTTTAAACCACCTGGTAGAAAAGGCGGCTGGCCGCATCAGCATTATGCCCGGCGCCGGCGTAAACGAAGCCAACGTTGCCGACCTGGTTCGTTTTACCAATGTAACTGAGGTGCATTCATCGGCACGGATCCCCGTTCATAGCAAAATGGAATACCATAACGACCATATCCTGCTGAGTGATGTGCCTGGTGATGAGGAGACTACTGATGTTACCAGTATTGACAGGGTGAAGAAGTTGATAGAATTGGCGAATGGGAGGTAAGAAGAACACGTAGAATAACAACGGCAATAATATCCGCGGATTTGCAATAGCCGATGCTAACGATGCATCTTATTTTTTTGGCCGCCTAATGGTTAAACCTGACTTGAATTTAAGGTGATGAGGCTAAATCGCATTTAAAATTAGTATTACGCAAAGAGGCCAGGACGCAAAAAAAATAATAGTGGCATGGCGTCTTTGCGCAAAAAACAAGTGATTTACAGACCTAAAAGCCTGTTTAAAACGCTAATTTATATATTATATAACGTTTCTTGAACCCTTGAAGTGCTATTGCAGGTTAAATTTATTCGTAATAATCTACTAATCAATGCCCTACTGTTTCCCCCAATAATAATTTACACCAAACCCAATATTGGTATTCAGGCCTATGTTAAATGAATTGGCTTTGGTTTGATAATCATGGGTATACAATATATTACCAAAGCCAAGGTTTACAGCCAGCTTTTTAGTGGCAAAAAATACGATGTTGGGGTTGCCGCCAACACTTATTGAGCCCGATTTAAAGTTGTTGATATCATTTGCTTCGGTAACGCCAAACTGCGGGAATATGCCAATCCTGTCATTCAGCATACAATAGTACCTGAAGTGGATGCCTAATGACAGGGCATCAGTATGATACTTACGATCATAGGTATAACTGGTGGTGCCACTGCCCGCCAGCGCGGTATAAACAGATGTTTCGGTACCACCTGTGCGTGAATAGCCCGGTTGGATGCCAATGGTCCAGTTTTTTGACAGGAACATTCCAAAATCGGGGTTAATTTGCAGGTTAGATATACCATGATTGGTATAAACTGTAGTACCTGCTGCGTACGAATAGGTGTTGGTATAGCCATACCCATCGTAATTGTAATTAAGGCTACCGCCAATATAATACCGGCCGGTGCCAATTTGAGCTTTTGCCGCAACAGATGCCGCCACAATAAATAAAAATGTAAATAAGTGTTTTTTCATTGCTGAATTTTATAGGTGTAAAAAACGAAAGCAACGGGATATAACCACCAGGCAATAAAACAGATAAGGTAAAGTACTGCATATGGTTAACATCTCATGCATCCTTTATTACGGCTTTAAACGTAAAAGTGATACTAAAGGTTGGCGCAATATAACAAACAATAGCCCTAATCAACAAAAAGCCTATCTTTGCGCCATGGGTGTATCTTTTGAAGAATTTAATTTTAACCGGCAAATTTTAAACGCCATTGCCGATGCCGGTTATACCGAAGCTACGCCTATACAGCAAAAAGCCATCCCGCCTATCATGAACGGCCAGGATGTAATGGGCATAGCGCAAACAGGTACCGGTAAAACGGCGGCTTATGTGTTGCCCATAATCATGAAGCTTAAATATGCCCAGGGCCAGGTCCCCCGCGCGCTCATTATTTCGCCCACGCGCGAACTGGCCATGCAGATTGAGGAAAACGTTAAAACCTTTGCCTCCAACACCGACCTTAGGGTTGTAGTACTATACGGTGGCCTGGGCCCAAAAACACAAATAGAAAACCTTAATAAAGGGGTAGATATCATTGTAGCCACCCCGGGCCGCTTTATGGATTTATACCTGGCGGGCCATATAGTTACCAAAACCCTGCAGGTACTGGTGCTTGATGAGGCAGATAAAATGATGGATATGGGCTTTATGCCCCAGATTAACCGCTTGCTTGAAGTTGTACCGGTAAAAAGGCAAAACCTGCTTTTTTCGGCCACCATGAGCGATAAAATTCATGAGCTATCTAATAACTTCCTTGAGTATCCAACCATTATTGAGGTTACCCCGCAGGCAACGCCCGCGCAAACGGTAAACCAGCTGCTGTACCATGTACCCAATGTTAAAACCAAAATTCACCTGCTAAAGAAATTATTGGAAGCCGAGGGAGAAATTACCAAGCTGATGATATTTTGTAAAACCCGTGTTGTGGCCGATGACGTTTACAAATTCCTGCTGCGCAAATTTGGCGAAGGAGGGGTTAAGGTGCTACATGCCAATAAAGGGCAAAATACCCGTATTAACTCCATCAACTCGTTTAAAAACGACGAGGTTAAAATACTGGTAGCAACAGATGTGGCATCGCGAGGTATTGACGTGAGCGATGTAAGCCACGTAATTAATTTTGATGTACCTGTTGTTATAGAGGATTATGTACACCGGATAGGCCGAACAGGCCGCGCCCTGCAATCGGGCGAGGCCATTACTTTTTGCGGCCCTGCAGAGGAATACTATCTTAAAAAGATAGAAAAATTGATTAAGCAAACCATCCCGGTTTCGGCCATTCCGGATGATGTTTTTATTGAGGAGACAGGCTACGATGAGCGCCAGGAAATTGCGAAGGAAATTGATATGCAAAAGCGTAAAGACGATCCCGATTTTAAAGGCGCTTTCCACGAAAAGAAAACCCTCAATCAGCATAAAAAGTTCGACGAGGCCAAAAACAAGGTAAAATATGGCAAAGCCTACAAGGCAGCCGGCGGAAAAACCAGGTCATCATCGTCCCGAAAAAAACGTTAACCGATTTTAAAAACTTCAAACAGACAGTCAATTACATGAAATTGCGCATTACCCCGTTAAATTTTGCCACCACATTTTTTTTGGTGGTGGCTGTTTATATCTGGATAAATGGGGCAGCCATTGCCGGCCGGCCGTTAGAAAACTGGAGCGGCACCATAGGCTGGATCTTCCTGTTATTTGCGGCGGTTGTGTTTTTTATGGACCTGATGTTCCGCAACTTTTTTGCCGAGCTTAAAAAGCTATGGATTATTGAGCTGTGCGTAATAGCCCTTATCGCCGTAATCTTTTTCCTGGTTAAATAAACACTCCCTTTATTTCCATAATTTACATGGTGGATAAGTAGAATGTTCAATCAAAAATTACAAACCCATTATAATCCAGTCGTTTTAAAATAACCTACTTTTGCGACCTCAATAGAACAGAAAATGAAAACTGCCGAAATAAAGCTGACCGTTACGCTCGACGATAATAACGTGCCCGAAAACATTATGTGGGAATCAACCGATTCGCAATCAAAAGAGGCATTGCCCGTAAAATCGTTCATGCTGGCCCTGTGGGACCAAAGCTACAAAAATACCCTGCGCATTGACCTGTGGACCAAGGATATGCCGGTTGACGAAATGAAACGCTTTTTTTACGAAACCCTGCAAACCATGGGCGACAGCTTTTTACGCGCCACCGGCGAAAAAAACATTGTTGAAGACCTGCGCGATTACTGCGCCCACTTTGCCGATAAAATGGAAATTAAACAATAATTTAGTAGTAAGTATCAAGTAGTAAGTATCAAGATTTTTTGACTTAAGGACTTTGGGACAAAAGATTTTTTGACGAAGTGATTGCAGCTATCTTACTACTTGATACTTACTACTTGATACTAAATAAACTACTTGATACTAAATAACTACTTGATACTTAACCATGCGCCTTAGTTCAATTTTTTCATTTGTGGGCTTCGTATTGCTTTTTGCCGGTACTTATTGCCCGTTGTTACGTCCGTTTCATTTATTTAACTGGAACGTTTATCAGCTTAACCAGCCGTACGGTATTGTGCTTGTGCTGGTGGCAGTTATCGGTGTTATTTCATCATTTTTAAACCAGTATAAAATTACCCGTGCCTGTGCATGGGCATCGGTTATTTTAGTGGGGGTGTTGCTTATTGCAGCCGTGATAAAGGTTGAAACCACCTTTAGTTTTATTCCTTTCCATAAGTTTGATACACTTTTAACCAGGCAAATTAAATTTAAATGGGGTTGGTTTGTGTTATTCGCAGGCCCGGTGTTGGCGCTCAT
The DNA here is from genome assembly GCF_028736215.1 of Mucilaginibacter sp. KACC 22773. Taxonomy (NCBI): domain Bacteria; kingdom Pseudomonadati; phylum Bacteroidota; class Sphingobacteriia; order Sphingobacteriales; family Sphingobacteriaceae; genus Mucilaginibacter; species Mucilaginibacter oryzagri. Next base: position 4,969,226 of record NZ_CP117883.1, on the reverse strand, counting down.
TGGTGCGTTAAGCGGCAAGCCTAAAAGCTTTGTTAAACCGCCCGAAACTGTTTAACAAAACCAAATTATTCCTGATATGTTTATTGCTGCGTACTTTTACGTAAACATGTTTTTTTTAAACATATTTGTATTCAGATAAACAAGATCTATTGATGGTTAAATTCTCCTTTCGCCAGCAGGTAACAACCGGCTTTGCTATATCTATTGTTCTGGTTTTTGTGGTAGGTGTTTTAGCGTACAAAAGCATTCGCCAGTTAGAAGAAGATAATTCCTGGGTAGACCATACCCAGCACGTTATCAAATCGTCAACCAACCTGTTGCAGCACATGATCGATGCCGAAACCGGGGTACGTGGTTTTGCAGCTACCGGCGATAAAGTTCTTCTTGATCCTTATAACGAAGCATTACCGCTTATCGATGCCGATTTGGCAGGGTTAAAAACGCTCACAAAAGATAACGGCGAACAGGTAAAACGTTTGGATACGCTTACCGCTTTTGTTAATTCGCAACGTAACTACCTGAAAGAAAATATCGAAACCCGCAACGGAAGGGGGCTCGAATTTATGGTTGCCAGCCATATGTTTGTAAAGGGCAAGCAAAATATGGATATGATACGCGCATTGGTTGGCCGTATTACTGAAAACGAGAATAACTTACTCAGTACCCGCAAAAACAACACCGAAAAAGCTTCAAACCAGGCCATCATCGTTATTGTTGCAGGTTCATCAATATTCCTGTTCATTATACTGTTTTTGTTCCGCTATATTCAGGGCGCTTTTGAGCAGCAAAAGAAAATTGAAGCCGAAATTAAAATAGCCAATACCGAATTGGGCCTTGTATTGGCCGAAAACGAAGCCAAAAACTGGTTACTTACAGGCACAGGTACGCTTAACGAGAAAATGCAGGGCCAGCAAAGCGAAAGAGAATTATCACAAAATATACTGGCCGAGGTTTGTACTTATACAAAGGCCGCCGCGGGCACATTTTATTTATATGACGACAAGGAGCATCTGCTTGACTTGTATGCATCATACGCATTCCATAATCCCGATCTGTTAAAGAAAAAAGTACAGCTATCTGAGGGCTGGCTTGGCCAGGTTGCCGCTGATGAAAAGGCAGCTGTTGTAAGGGGAAAACTGAACGATAGGCTGGAGCTTTCTTCGTCGGTAGTTAAAGAATTGCTTACCGAAACTTTCATCGTTCCTTTCTTTTTTGATAAAAAGCTAAAAGGTGTAATGGAAGTGGCCTTTGCCGGCGAATTGGCAGAAAAAGATCGTGGCTACATTTTAGCCATTACCAATGATATAGGCATGGCTGTGAACACCGCCCAGGCCCGCACCATTATGCACGATCTGTTTGAAGAAACCCAGCAACAGGCCGAAGAGCTGCAGGCTCAACAGGAAGAAATGCGCGTTACCAACGAAGAACTGGTAAACAAAACAGAAATGTTGCAGGCATCAGAAGAAGAGTTGCGTGTACAACAGGAAGAATTGCGCACCATTAACGCCGAACTTGAAGAGAAAGCAAGCCTGCTGGAAGAAAAGAACCAGGCGATTGAAGAAGCCCGTGCGGCCATTAACCTAAAAGTTGACGAATTGGAAACTACCGGCAAATATAAATCGGAGTTTTTGGCCAATATGAGTCACGAGCTCCGTACGCCGCTTAACAGTATCCTGGTGCTGGCGCGTATCCTGAAGGATAATAAGCCGGCAAACCTGTCCGAAGATCAGATTAAATACGCCAGTGTAATATTCAATGCAGGTAACGATTTACTTACACTGATAAACGACATCCTCGACTTATCCAAAATAGAATCGGGCAAGCTGGATATGCAAAATGAAGATATCAGCGTATCCGAAATTGTGAACGATATGGAAATGCTGTTTGCCGAAGTAGCAAGCAGCAAAAAGATAAACTATACCACCAGCATTAAAGATGTACCTGCAACCGTATTTACCGATAAAGTAAGGGTTGAACAGGTGATAAAAAACCTCCTCTCAAACGCGTTTAAGTTTACGCCCGAGAATGGCTCAATTTCGATCAATGTAAAGCCGGGTGCAAAAGAAAACACGATCAGTTTTGCAATCAAAGATTCGGGCATAGGCATCCCCGCCGAAAAACAGCGGATTATATTTGAAGCTTTTCAGCAGGCCGATGGCTCTACCAGTCGTAAATACGGTGGCACCGGTTTGGGCTTGTCCATCAGCCGCGAACTGGCAATATTGCTGGGCGGCAGCATAAGCATGACCAGCGAACCCGGAATAGGCAGTGAATTTGTTTTGACAATTCCGTTTGAGGGCAAAGTACTGCCGGTTATAAACGAGGAAGTATTACCAACCGCCCAAACCTTTAAGGCCGAAAGCAACTTTCTGAAACCGGCTAAAGTTATTACAAGAGAAGACAACAGCGACCCACTGGTAGTTATAGTGGAGGACGATAAAAACTTTGCCAATATACTGCAGGATTACGCACGCGATCATGGGTACAAATCGATCATGGTTTATGAGGGTATGCGTGCCGTTGAAATTATTAAAGAGGCAAAGCCCGATGCCGTAATATTGGATATTATGCTGCCAGGTAAGGATGGCTGGCAGATATTGAAAGAATTGAAGGCCGATGAAGCCATTATGCATGTCCCCGTGCACCTGATGTCGGCAGGCGAAGCTGCGGCCAACCGTGTGCGTAAGGAAGGCGCTATCAGCTTCCTTAAAAAACCTATCAGTACCGAAACATTGGATAAGCTGTTTGCCGATATTATGCTGCACAGCGGCACCCGGTTTAAACAAATACTGCTGGTTGAAGACCACCGGGCGCAAAGCCAGGCCTTAAAAGATATGATGCAAGGCCAGGGTATTACTGTAGACCAGGCTTTTGACGGTGCCTCGGCATTCCGGATGCTGCATGAAAATGAATACCAATGCGTAATCCTCGACCTTAACCTTCCCGATATTTCGGGGTTAGACCTGCTGGATAAAATAAAAGAGGTTGACCGCTTTGCTGCTTTGCCGGTAATTGTAAATACAGCAATGGAACTGGATAAAGCATCGGTAAACAGGCTGATGCTTTACGCCAACGCCATGGTGGTTAAAACCAATAAGTCGGCAGATAGGCTGATTGATGAGGTAAACCTGTTCCTGAACAAAATCAGTGAATCGGCAGGCACCCGGCAGGCATCGGCGCCAATATCAAAACCTAAATTGCCAACAAAAGGGAAGGATGCCATAAAGGGGAAAAAAGTACTTATTGTTGACGATGATATGCGCAACATTTTTGCCCTGAGCAGTGCCCTGCAAGGCTATGAACTGGTTGTAGAAATTGCCAACGACGGCGAGGAAGCCATTGCCAAACTGGAAGAGGTGCCAAACATTGATATAGTGCTGATGGATATCATGATGCCTAAGATGGATGGTTATGAGGCCACAAGATATATCCGCAAGCAAAACAAATGGGCCAAGTTACCTGTAATAGCTTTAACCGCAAAAGCCATGAAAGACGACCGCGAAAAGTGTATAGCCGCCGGTGCCAATGATTATATTACTAAGCCGGTTGATATGGACAGGCTGATTTCATTGATGCAATTGTGGCTGGAAAGCTAATTTATGACCGATACTAACCTGCCAATAACGGCATCGCAGATAACCGAACTTATTGACCTGGTAAAAAAGGTACATGGTTTTGATTTTTCGGGTTACACAAAAGCCTCATTAAAGCGCAGGATTAGCAGGATTATGCAGCTTAAAAAGCTTAGCTTTTATGACCTTAAGCATATCCTGGTAAACAACCCTGAGTTTTTCCAGGAGTTTTTGGAAGAAATAACCGTAAACGTAACCGAGATGTTTCGCGACCCTTCGTTTTACAAAGGTTTAAACAGCCAGGTTATACCGTACCTTTCTACCTATCAGCATTCGAAGATATGGGTGGCCGGCTGCTCAACCGGCGAGGAGGTGTATTCAATAGCTATCCTGCTGCGTGAGGCAGGTTTGAGCAATAAATCGTTCATTTACGGTACCGATATTAATACCGAAGTACTTAGGGAGGCCCGCCGTGGCATATACAGCCTGCGTAACATAAAAAGTTATGCCGAAAATTATCAATTTACAGGTTTAAAAGGTTCCATTTCAGATCATTTTACTATCTTGTACGATGCAGCTTCTATACACAATGAATTGAAGCAAAATACGTTGTTTTCTGTACATAACCTGGTTTCAGATGGTATATTCAACGAGTTTCAGCTTATAAGTTGCCGTAATGTGTTTATTTATTTTGAAACTGAACTGCAGGAACACATCCTGGAGCTATTTTATAAAAGTTTGTGCCCTTTGGGTTATTTATGCCTGGGGAGTAAGGAAACAATCCGGTCAGATACTTTTAAAAAGAAGTTTAAGGTGATTAATTCAAAAGAAAATATTTACCAAAAAATTGGCTCCTGATAAAAACCTGGTTGAACGATGGAAAACCGCCGAAATACTGCTGCTCGGTGGTTCTGCAGGTTCGTTTAAACTCTTGTTCCAGATAGTTAAATTGCTGGATCCCAACCTAAACAAAACTGTAATTATAGTAATTCACCGCAAGAAAAATTTTTTCAGCGAGATTGAAAAACTCTTTGCAGAAAACAGCCGTATGTTAATGCGCGAAATTGGCGACAAGGATATTCTGAATAAGAATACCATTTACATAGCGCCTGCGAATTATCATATCTTAATTGAAAAAGAGGGAACATTTGCACTTGACGTGTCAGAACCGGTATGGTTTTCAAAGCCATCAATTGATGTTACCTTTGAAAGCGCTGCCGAAGTTTACAAAGAGCGGTGCATGGCAATACTGCTATCGGGTGCAAACCAGGATGGTGCAGAGGGATTGCTTAAATTAAGGAATAGCGGCGCTACAACCATTGCCCAGCATCCCGAAGATGCAGAGATGGACGAAATGCCGGCAGCGGCAATTAGCATTGGAGCCGCGGAATATATTTTACATACTGACGAAATTTTTAAATTATTAAGCACATAGTATTTCACCATACACTAATCAATATTACATGACCCCTGTGAATATTCTTATTGTTGATGACAGAGAAGAGAACATAATAGCGCTTGAGGCCTTATTAAAACGCGATGACATCCGTATATTTTCTACAACATCCCCTAACGAGGCGCTTAAAATAGCCTGGGAAACCCAAATTGCCATAGCATTGGTGGATGTGCAAATGCCCGAAATGGATGGATTTGAGCTGGTTGAAATGCTCAAATCGAACCCAAGGACCAAAGATATCATGGTAATTTTTGTTACCGCAATATCAAAGGAAACCAAATACGCTGTTAAAGGCCTCGGCACCGGCGCAGTTGATTACCTGTATAAGCCGCTCGACCCATATATAACATCGGCCAAGGTTGATTCGTTTGTTCACCTGGCCCGTGCGCAGGCCGAAATAAAACTCAAAAACCAGGAGTTGCAAAACTACTCGATAGTTGTAAAAAACTCTGCAGATATCATTTGCTCTGTTAATGCGCAAACCCTGAGGATTGAAAATATTAACCCTGCTGTAGAAAATATTTTGGGTTTTAAACCCGGCGAATTGCAAGGTACAAGCGTTGTTAACCTTGCTATTGCCGAGCATCAGCCCGCATTCCGGAAAAAACTGGGCGAAATTATTAAAGATAACCTGGCTTTCGCGGTGTTTGAAGGCCGGTTTGAACGTTTTGATAAACGGGTAATATGGGGCGAATGCCGGGCATCGTACCATCATAAAATGATATTTATCAATATCAGCGATATCTCGCCCCAAAAAAGCTACCAGGAACAACTTATCAAATCAAAAGAGGAGGCAGAATACACTAAAAAAGTTAAGGAAACTTTTTTGGCCAACATGAGCCATGAACTGCGGACCCCGGTTAACGGCATTATTGGTATTACCAGTATGCTGCTCAAAACCAATATAGACGAACAACAAAAGGGTATGCTTGAGCTGTTGGATACTTCGTCAAAATCACTATTGGGGGTTATTAACGATGTGCTGGATATTTCTAAAATAGAGGCGGGCAAGTTTAACATTATCCGTACGGCAGGCAACGTACACGATATTATCAAATCGGTATTCGACCTGCTGAAATTTAGGGCCGACGAAAGAAACATAGAGTTTTTATTAGAAATAGATCCTGACTTGCCCCCATACCTGATGGTTGATTCGTTGCGTTTAAACCAGATACTGATGAACTTGCTTAGCAATGCCATAAAGTTTACCGAAAGGGGTTATGTAAAGTTAAAAGTATCGGTTATACAAAGGAACGCCGATAAGGTACGGGTAAAATATAGTGTTGAAGACACGGGTATAGGAATTCCGGAAGATAAGGTTAACCGGGTGTTTGAATCGTTTGAGCAAGCCGATGAGGATACCGTTAGCAAATACGGTGGCACAGGCCTTGGGCTTACCATTGTGAAAAGATTGGTTGAGCTTAAAGGCGGCGAACTTACAGTAAGCAGCAAAGTAGGCGAGGGCAGCAACTTCAGTTTCTATAACTGGTACACAATTTCGGCCAAACCGGTTGAAAAGGCGGGTGCGAAACCAGAAAAAACACTCGCCCCCTTTTTTAATGTAAGCGTATTGGTAGCCGAAGATAATATGGTAAACCAGTTTATGCTATCCAAAATACTGAAAGACTGGCAGGTACAGGTGGATATGGTTGATAACGGCCGTAAAGCGCTTGATAAGTTAAGAACCAACCACTACGACATTATACTGATGGATACCCACATGCCCGATATGAATGGTTACGAAACGGCAAAAAACATCAGGGTTGATTTTGTGGAACCCAAACGGAGCATACCTATCATATCACTTTCGGCAGCCTCATTTGGCTATGAGCAGCAAGAGGCCTTAACAGCCGGTATGAATGATGTGTTGTCGAAACCATTTCAGCCGCATCAACTGCACGAAAAAATGAGCAGGCTTTTAAGTGCAGGTACGTATAAACTAAAAGTTTAACCTGGTTTGCCCCACGCCCATAACATTGGCTTCATGTTGTAACAGCCATTGTTTGCGCCAAAGGCCGCCGGCGTAACCGGTTAAGCTGCCGTCTGAGCCTATCACCCGGTGGCAGGGTACTACAACCCAAAGGTGATTTTTTCCGTTGGCCGCCGCAATGGCCCTGATGGCCAAAGGGTTGTTCATTTGGTTTGATTGCTGCGCATAGGTTGTTGTGGTGCCGTACTCAATATTTAAAAGGCATTCCCAAACCTGCTGTTGAAAATCGGTACCCGGTTGCTTAATAGGGAAATCGAAGGTTTTTCTTGTCCCATCAAAATATTCCTGTAACTGGTCAATAGCCATTTGCAGGAGCGGCGTGCAGGCCGGCTCTATCTCATATTCCTCGTCCCGGATAGAGATCCCCGAAATAAAATCGCCATCCTGGGTAATGCGGACGATTCCGATAGGTGTACGATAATAAGCTATGGGCATTTTGGTTATTAATTGTAATCAAAATTAAAGTAATCCCGGCTATCAAACAAATGCTTGAAATCCCTTATCACAAATTATTACCTTTGCCGCATGAAGCTTGTTCAGGAAACCATTCATTTGTTAAAAAAAGAAATTTTGCTGGAGTGGCGGTCGAAATATGCTTTTAATGGGGTTTTGCTGTACGTGGTATCCACTGTGTTTGTTTGCTATATTTCGTTTAACCAAAGTTCGGGTCTCAGCGGTACCACCGCCTATCCACTGGTATGGAATGTACTGTTCTGGATCATTATGCTGTTTGCATCGGTAAATGCCATTGCCAAAAGCTTTATGCAGGAAAGTAAAAGCAGGCTGCTTTATTATTACTCCATAGCCAGCCCGCAGGCTATTATACTTTCAAAAACCATATACAATATTTTACTGATGACACTCATCAGTTTTTTGGCCCTGCTGGTATACCAGGTTTTTTTTACCAATAAACTTGGCGACCTATGGTTTTATTTGCTGGCGGTTTTAATGGGCAGCATCAGCTTTTCAACAGTATTTACCATGATATCGGCCATAGCATCAAAAGCCGGCAACAACGGCACGCTCATGGCTATTTTAAGCTTCCCGGTAATTATACCAGTGATACTTATCCTTATCCGCCTGAGTAAAAGGGCAATGGATGGCATAGAGCGGAGCCTGAGTTACGGCGATATCGGGGTTTTGTTCGCCATTAACGCTATCGTAATTACAACCGCGTTATTGCTTTTTCCTTATTTGTGGCGCGATTAGGTGAACAACAGCCAAAAAACCTTAAGGCACTTTGATATTAGTGATAACTGATTGGTCAATAGATGTTTATCTTGGGGAAAACTTCTTTTAGGAAATCGAGATTTCACTTTAGATAGTTCTGCAACAAGCCGCCCTCATTTTTGTTGGGGCGGCCTTTTATTTGATTTCAATTAGCTGTTATAAACTTCGGCAAATTCACTGGCAAAATCTTCAAGTTTTACCTTGCCCCATTGGGCGGGTTTATGAAGGTCATAATCTTCCCAGATTATTCCGCTGCGTACAGCTGTGCCCATTTCTACAAAATTTTTGGCCATTTCGGGCGGCAAACCGTGTTGCAGCATGCCCTGAAGCGCCTGTTCGTCGCTAAAACCTGTCCATTGCAATTCGGGCTTACCAATGGCTTTGCCTAAAGCGGTTGCTACCCGGGCCGTTGTGCTTTCGTCGCTCACAATGTAGCGTACACTTTTGCCGGTAAAATCGGCCTGTAATTCTTCGGCAATAGCATCGGCAATATCCCGTGGATGTACTAATATCAGCCTTGCATCTGCCGGGTAGTTTGAACCTAAAATTCCCTGATGCTTAATGGCCGGGATATCATTAAGCAAATTCACATAAAAGAATGGTGCACGAATAAATTTGATAGCTACTCCCTGTAATCCGCTCAATATGCCTTCAACATCGTGAATGCCTTTTATAGGTCCGGTGGCATCGTTTAAATGCGCCCCGACGCTGCTTAAAGCAACAACCTTTTTAATACCCGATTTTTGAATGGCCCCGGCATAACTTTTGCCTGTATCTACCATGTATTGCCTTAAGTTAGCGGCTCCAAAGTTTGGTGGTATCATGGCGTAAACGGCGTCAGCCCCGGTAAAAGTATCTGCAAGGAATGCGGTATCGGCCAATGAGCCAATAGCCGCTGTAGCGCCTAATGCCTGGATAGCCGCGGCTTTATTTTTATCGCTGCTGATAACGGTTACCTGGTGGCCTGCCTCAATTAATTGTTTTGTCAAAGGCTTGCTGATATTGCCTAATGAACCTGTTACTATGATTTTCATGATTATAATTTGTTTTTGTTGGGAGCAAAATTATATTTGTACTTACTTTTATACAAGTACTTACCCTAAAGTATGTATCCATATGACGCAAATTAAAGAAGCATCAACCATACAGGAAAATAAACAAACCGCATTTAAAGAGTGCCCGGTAACCTATGTAATGGAACGCATTGGCGGGTACTGGAAACCTATTATTTTATTTCACCTGCTAACCGGCGGCAAGCGCTACAGCGAGTTAAAAAAAGCAATACCTACCATAACCGAAAAGGTATTGATACAGCATTTGAAACAATTGGAAGCCGATAAAATCATCGTCAGGGAGGCCAGGCCGGTGGTGCCACCGTATGTAACCTACAGCCTTAGTCCGTCGGGTCAGGGCCTGAGACCGGTAATGTATGCCATGGCAACCTGGGCGGTTGAAGACAGCGAAGCTAACGGTACTGCTATTTATAAAAATATGGGCACTTTTCCGGGTATAGCAGAATTTGTTGAGGGGTAGATCATCTTTTGCGGTAAACAAGACACCCTGCATTTCCCAAATTTAATCCTTGATTTTGCTCTTGCCTTATTATGTCGTCATAAATTCTAAATTTGCCCATCAATTGTCTTGTCCTGAAATAGGTTGACAGTATAGTTAACTTAAATAATCAGGAAAAATGACAAAAAGTAAGCGAAAAGTAATTCGGTACAGTATTAGCTTTAAACAAAAAGTAGTCAATGAGATTGAACAGGAGGGTCTGCAGATCTCAGAAGCAAATCGTCGTTATGGCATAGGTGGGGCAGAGACGATAAACAAATGGCTTAAAGAATTAGGGAAACAACATTTATTAAATACGGTAATTAGAGTGGAAACGAAAGATGAGAAAGACCGGCTGTTGGAGTTAGAGAAAGAGGTCAAGAAGTTAAAATTAGCTTTGGCAGATGCCTATTTGTCAAGAGATTGCGCAGAGGAAGTGATCAGGCAGGCAGGTAAACTATACGGGACAGATTTAAAAAAAAAGTTTGGCACAGCAGCATCGGATTCCTCCGGAAGCGATACGCGCTAAGTGAGCTATGTAGCTATTTCGAAGTAAGCAGGAGTGGTTATTATAAAGCCGTAGAGTCAGCGGATAAGAAACTGTTAAATGAGCAGTTGGTATTGTCGCTTATACATGATGTACGTAGGCGTCACCCGCGTATAGGAGGCAAGAAGTTGTACTCCGTTTTAAAGGGTGATCTGAAGCAAGCGGGAATAAAGCTTGGCCGGGATAAGTTCTTTGAGTTGTTGGCGCGGAACGGTTTATTGGTAAAGAGGCGTCGTAAATATATCTCAACGACAGATTCTTACCATCGTTTTAGGGTATACAGGAACTTGTTGAAAGATAAACTGCTGCATAAGGCGCACCAGGGTTGGGTTTCGGATATTACCTATATCCGAACAAAGGATGACTTTGTGTATCTGTTCCTGATCACAGATGCCTACTCACGGAAGATCGTGGGCTGGCATTTATCGGATAGTTTAAAGATAAAAGGAGCTATTAATGCTTTGAAAATGGCCATCAGGCAATGCCCGGATACCAAAGACCTGATTCATCATTCAGATCGCGGAATTCAGTATTGCAGTAAGGATTATGTAAAGCTGCTGAAGAAGGCCAAAATAAAGATCAGCATGACTGAGGCGAACCATTGTTATGAAAATGCTACAGCCGAGCGGATAAACGGCATTCTAAAGCAGGAATATGGCTTAGATGAAGCTTTTACATCTGAGGGCAATGCGGTAAAGGCAGTAAAAGAAGCGATATGGTCGTATAATACGGACCGGCCACACTGGTCACTGAATTTAGCAACCCCGCAGCAGGTGCATATTGCTGCTTAAGTTATTAACAAGCAACAGGAAATTTTAAAAGAAAAAAAGAAGCAAAAAAAGAAAAGGGTGTTAATAAGTCGAAAACTCTACGAGTTTCCGACTTATTAACACCTCAAGTAACAAACAATAAAGTGTCTACTTTTTTCAGGACATGACAAATAAATCCGACATCGAACATCCGAATTCTCAAATCATATGAAAACTATCCTCATTAAAGCAGCAACAATAGTTAACGAAAACAGGCAATTTGTAGCCGACTTGTTGGTGAAAGATGGCTTGATTGACCGGATAGCCCCACAAATTGATGCCCATGCAGATGAAGTTATAAATGCCGAAGGCCTTTACCTTTTCCCCGGCTGCATTGACGACCAGGTACATTTTCGCGAACCTGGGCTTACCTACAAGGCCGATATTCATTCCGAATCCCGGGCAGCTGTAGCGGGCGGCATCACATCGTTTATGGAAATGCCCAATACGGTACCCAACACATTAACACAAGAGCTACTGCAAGATAAATACGATATAGCATCGCGTAACTCACTGGCTAACTACTCATTTTTCATGGGTGCATCTAACGACAACCTGGAACAGGTACTGCGCACCGATGTAGCCAACGTTTGCGGTGTTAAAGTTTTCATGGGCTCGTCAACGGGCAATATGCTGGTAGATAATCCGCAAACTTTGGATAACCTTTTTGCTAACTCGCCTATGCTGATAGCGGTGCATTGCGAGGATGAGGCTACTATTAAAAGCAACCTTAACCACTACAAACAGCTGCTGGGCGATAATATACCTGTTACACTTCATCCGAAGATCCGTAGCGCCGAGGCTTGTTACCTGTCGTCGTCGCTGGCGGTGGAGCTGGCTAAAAAGCATAACACACGCCTGCATATATTGCATATTTCAACCGGGCTTGAAACTCATCTTTTTGACAACACCATTCCGCTAAAAGATAAACGCATTACTGCCGAGGCCTGTGTGCATCACCTATGGTTCACCGATGCCGACTACGAAACAAAAGGCAACCTGATTAAGTGGAACCCGGCTGTAAAAAAAGAAAGCGACAGGGACGCTATTTTGCAGGCTGTTTTAGATGGCCGTATTGACGTAATTGCCACCGACCACGCCCCGCATACCATCGAAGAAAAAGCGCAGCCCTATTTGCAGGCCCCATCGGGTGGCCCCTTGGTGCAACACGCCTTGCCTGCTATGCTGGAACTTTACCATCACGGCAAAATTAAGCTTGAACAAATAGCCGAAAAAATGGCCCATAACGTTGCTGCCTGCTTCCAGATTGACAGGCGCGGCTTTATCCGCGAAGGCTACTGGGCCGACCTGGTTTTAGCCGACCTGAATAATCCCTGGAACGTGAACAAGGCCAATATCTTATATAAATGTGGCTGGAGCCCGTTTGAAGGCACTACTTTCCGCTCGCGGATAGCTTACACCTTGGTGTCTGGCAATGTTGTATATGCTAACGGGACCCTCGCGGAAGGTGAAACCGGTAAACGGCTGAATTTTAACAGGTAGTCTGAATCAGAATTTACAGAATTAGAGAATTAACAGGATAAAAGCTGCCATGGTAAATTCTGGACATTCTTAAATTCTAAAAATTTTGATTCAGATAGACAAAAAACGAATCACGCAGAATTTTTGTTGGGGGATAAAAAAGTATTCTTTGTAATGTAAAATCGGATCAGTGGGATTTCAGTATTTTTAGGGAGAGGGCTCTGAAAGCAAAAAATCGATAATTTTACTGATTTACAGGGTTTTGATACTGATTGATATCGCTTTAGTCGCTCTGCCTGTACAAATTTCGAACCTTTTTCTGCCTGATCTGAAGCTAATGGCAAAATTTGGTTCTATAATCCATCCTTCAATATTTTTGATTTAGTATGCAAAAAATGAAAGTCAATTAGAGTGTATTCACTGATATTGGATTTTTAATTAAATTTAACTAATGGATAAGCGATTGAAAAACCTGGAAATTAAGTTACCCGATAACTGGAATGATATATCTGAAGACAATCCTAACGGCCCTCCAACCTTTATCGATGATACAATTGATAATTCAGGGGTGTTGCAAATTTAATTGAGCTGTCAAAGAATATGGGAGTAAAAAATGATTTTGGAGAATTACAAAACGAAATATCCGGAAAATGTGGTTACGGTATCTTTGACTATGCACAATTTTCTAATCCCCAATTTCCTTACGCTTCAATCGGGCATATATCCGATGGGCAGAATTTCATCTTTGCTACATTTATTTGTTCAATAGCTCCAGATCGAAAGCATGTAGACAATGTAGTTAATATTTTGATTTCTATTAAAAAAAAATATTGGCTGGCATCCTTGTTTGGATGACAGTGGCTCAAATCCTGTTAATCCTATAAAATCCATAAATCGTGTTCAACAAATAAGCCCGATGAATTACTTCAACGGGCTTCCTCACTATAACTATTTCCCCCCCAGAAAATGATGTGATAAGGTCGTATATTTTCTAATTACTCAGCGTTTATAGTTTACAACAGGTTTTGTTGAACAAACATAACTTATATATAAGGTTTATGAAATACCCCGAAATAGGTATTTATGAGAAATAATACCCGGCTAATTGAGGTTCGGGAGGTCTGTTTGCCTGATTTTGATAATTAGAGATTGAAAAGACACAGCATCTGCCAAAACTGAGTACATTTGCGGTTTGTTAAGTAAAAGTAATGGCTAAAGTTTCTATCAACCTGGCAACAGGCTCGCTGCAAAAAGAGGATATCATAGTGGGTATCGATCTGGGTACTACCAATTCGCTGGTGGCTTTTATTAATCCCGATAAGCAACCGCATGTTATAAATGATACGGGTAAAGGCGTTTTGGTACCCTCAGTTGTCCATTTTGGCTCCACGGGAGATGTTTTGGTAGGTAATGAGGCTAAAGAATATTTGATAACCGACCCGCAAAATACCGTTTTTTCGGTAAAACGCTTATTGGGGCGCAGCTATCATGATATCGAAAATTATAAAGATTTTTTCTCGTACAAGGTTATTGATGATGATACCGAGAGCCTGGTTAAAATAAAGGTTGGCGATAAATTTTATACGCCTATTGAACTATCGGCCCTGATACTAAAAGAGTTGAAAGCCCGTGCCGAACATGCCCTTAAAACCCCGGTTAACCGTGCGGTAATAACAGTACCCGCTTATTTTAACGATTCGCAGCGCCAGGCCACCCGCGATGCAGGTAAACTGGCCGGGCTGGATGTTTTACGCATTGTAAACGAGCCAACGGCAGCAAGTTTAGCTTACGGGATTGGCCTTGACCCTGAAGAAGTAAAGACCATAGCCGTGTATGACCTGGGCGGCGGTACGTTTGATGTATCGATACTGCAAATCCAAAACGGGATTTTTGAGGTATTGGCTACCAACGGCGATACCTTTTTAGGCGGCGACGATTTTGACCGCATTATTGTTGATTACTGGATTGAAAAAAACAATCTGGATAAAGCCGAAATAATAGCCAATAATGAGCTTGCCCAGCAATTGCGCCTTAAAGCAGAGGAAGCCAAGAAAGCATTTGCTCATCAAAGCCTGTTTAACGAAAAAATAGGCGAAATATGGTGTACGCTGGATAGGAACACGTTTGAGGAACTGATTATGCCCAAAGTACAGCAAACCATTACCAGTTGCCAAAACGCGCTTAAAGATGCCAAACTGACCATAGCAGAAATTGATGAAGTGATCATGGTAGGCGGATCAACCCGTACGGCGTTGGTTAAAAAAATGGTGGCGGAGTTTTTTAACCGCCCTGTACATGATGATGTTAACCCCGATGAGGTGGTTGCATTAGGCGCGGCCATACAGGCCGATATACTGGCCGGTAACCGTAAAGATATTTTATTGCTTGATGTTACCCCATTATCCCTCGGTATCGAAACAATGGGCGGTTTGATGGATGTAATTATCCCCCGCAACAGCAAGGTGCCTACCAAAGGCGGCCGGCAATACACCACATCGATAGACGGGCAGGTGAATATGAAAATTGCCGTTTACCAGGGCGAGCGCGACCTGATCAAAGAAAATCGCAAGCTGGCCGAGTTTAACCTGAAAGGCATCCCAAGTATGCCCGCCGGTTTCCCAAAAGTAGATATCAACTTTCTGCTGAATGCCGATGGCATCCTGACGATACAGGCTATTGAATTGCGCAGCGGGGTTAAACAGGAAGTAGAGGTAAAACCCACCTACGGCATTACCGACGAACAGGTAGAGCAAATGCTGATGGATAGCATTACCCACGCCAAAGAAGATGTGGCCGAGCGTATGCTGATAGAAGCCCGTACCGAAGGCGAACAGATGGTTTACACCGTGGAGCGGTTTTTGCAAAAGAACGGCAGCTATGTATCGGCAGAGGAAACTGAACAAACAATCAGTTATATAACCGCTTTGAAAAATGCCATTGCTACCGGAGATAAAGACCTCATTTTGAAAAGTATAGACGAAGTAAATGAGTTTACCCGGCCATTTGCCGAACGTCTGATGGATCAGGCAATTAGCACTGCGATGCGTGGCAAGAGTATTGAATAATATACAGAACGACACTTTATAGATGAGAAGAATTACAGCAGTACTTACATTTTTGGCCCTGGCGGCTGTTTTTTTACAAGGTTCATTTAATAAAGTTTATGCCGCCGGTTTTATAATCCGGAACACAAAAGACACCATAAAAAATATTGCCGCACTTGATACCGCACGTTACGATTCATTGATGAAGCGGATGGCCAATGGCGACAAAACGGGGCGCTGGCCTGTAAAAAACGCACCATTGCCATTGCCTGGCGCTATTTTGCCTTTTAATAGGGTAGTAGCTTATTACGGCAATATGTACTCCAAAAATATGGGTGTTTTAGGCGAGTACGAGCCTAAAGTTATGATGGATAAACTAAAGGCCGAGTGCAAGGTTTGGGAAAAGGCCGATACCCTTACCCCCGTAATACCCGCCCTGCATTACATTTGCGTAACTGCCCAGGCCGATGCCGGCCGTAATGGCTTGCATAACCTGCGAATGCCTTTTAGCCAGATAGATAAAGTAATAGCCATGGCAAAAACCATGAACGCCCTTGTTTTTCTTGATCTGCAGGTTGGTTTCAGCACCGTACAAACCGAGATTCCCAAACTTGAAAAATATTTGCTGATGCCCAATGTACATTTAGGCATCGATCCGGAGTTTAGTATGAAAGAGGGGAGTGTGCCCGGCAAGCGCATTGGCACATTTGATGCCGACGATATTAACTATGTATCCAAATACCTTGCCGGGCTGGTAAATAAAAACAACCTGCCGCCTAAAATTTTTATCATACACCGCTTTACCAAACGCATGGTAACCAATTACAAAGACATCAAACTAAGCAGCGAAGTTCAGTTGGTGATGGATATGGACGGCTGGGGCGGTCCCGACCTTAAAAAAGGAACCTACAAATATTTTATTGCTGCCGAGCCTGTACAATTTACCGGCTTCAAGCTGTTTTATAAAAACGATATCAAAAACGGCCCTAAACGAATGCTAACACCTAAAGAGGTTTTGGCACTGAAACCGAGCCCTGTTTATATACAGTATCAGTAGTGAGTGGTGAGTAGTGAGTGGTGAGTGGTGAGTTAGCTGCCGCGAGGTTTTACCTCGTGGTGAACCATGGTTTCAGCTTTCAGCTGAAATTACCAGGCATTCTGCCCATTCTAAAATTCTGTAAATTCTGATTCTGATATTTGCGATAGGGATAAAAGCGGATACCGGCCTGTGAATAAGGCCTGTGCAGTATGAGCGGTTAGCCCGGGCCGAAGGCATCGCCCTTACTGTTAAAACATTACCATTTTCTTGATTTTTATATATAGGGTATGCTTTATATGCTTTTCAAATGATATATTAGCCTACCTAAATAATCATAATGAAGCCATTTTGTAAATATCTTCTGATCCTTTTAATTGTTTTGGCGGGGAAAATATCTTCGGCCCAGATTACTATGCAGTGGCAAATGGGGATGAGCATGCAGATGCAAATGAGTATGATGGCCAGGATGCATTCAGATGGCAACCTTAAATATAAGTTTTTTGTAACAATGGCGGATAGCAGCCGGAAAGAAGTAACCTCAACCATATTAATGGATAAAAGCACGCATAAAAATTATTTGTTATATGTAGATAAGAGTCTGCCAAAAGGTGATACAAACCGAAACCAACGGATATATCCCAATCAAACAATAAGTATCGAACGTAGTAGTCCCCTGATAGTTGATTTGAGGGCGCCTGTAAATACTCCGCGCGAAAAATTCTATAAAGGAATAGCTAAAGATAGTTGCTGGATGTTTAAGGTTTTATCGGGCAGTATTAATGTATACGCGTGTTTAAGTTTCGAAACTGATCGGTATTTTGACGAAGGAACGATAGTTGGAATCCAATTGCACGATGATGGCCCCATTGTAAAATGCACCGAGGAGAACTTAAAACAGATGGTGGGAAATGATATTGATGCATTGGAAAATATCCAGCGAAAAAATTATGTAAAGGCAATAAATAAATATAACCGTAACAGGAGGAAAGAAGCTGAAAAGGCAGCTGGGAAATAAATAGCGAGCGTCTGTTTGGATCAAAGAAATGATTACGGAAAAAGCGCCTCAGTTCAAGGCGCTTTTTTATGTAATAACAAATTTTTACAATTTGCCAATGGCTTCCTGCTCTCTTAGCGCGGTAATGTTATTTTTATCGCTGTAGCTTTCGGTTTGGCTGGCAAAGTCTTGCAGGATGCTGGCAATAGTGTCCAGGTTATCGGCAACACGCTGGTGCATGTCGGGCAAATCTTTTTCCAGGCGTTTATCGCCAAGGTCAATGTTATCTACTTCTATTTTAGCCAGTTTGGTGATGATTGCCTGCTGGCTGTTTTTTAAATCTTCCAGTTCATGGACAATTTTCTCCATCAGTCCGAATTTCTTTAGCTTATCCATAAGTTGTGTTTTTTAATTGTTATATCTACTCAACCTCAAATAACAAAAATTGTTTACCATTTGGATATTTGATATATAACTAATAATTTAGTTTAAAATAACTAATGTATTAGTTGATATGAAGAATATAATAATCTGCCTGTTTTTAGCGTGCTTAATTAAACCTGCAATTGCCCAGCAAAACACCGTCGCAAGTGATGCTTTGCTGTTAGATTACTACCAAAGCCAGCGGTTTGCCGAGGCTGCCGACCTGTTAAAGCAAACTTATCCGGAGCCTGTAACCGATATAAAAATACTGGGCAAACTGGCCTACACATCGCAAATGGCCGGCAAGCTGCCCGATGCCGAGGGGTATTACCAACGCATGTATGTGATAGATTCTACCAGTAAGGCGGTGCTTTATAGCCTGGGTTCTATCAATTTAAGGCGGGGCAATCATGTTAAGGCATTAATGTACTACCAGGTATTAGCTCAAAAAGATTCGACCAATTTTTATGTTTTTAAACAGCTGGCAAAAATTAGCCAGGATAAAAACGACCTGGATAAGATGACCATGTACCTGCAAAAAGCCAATAAGCTAAATCCGGCCGATGCGGATGTGACATCGGACTTAAGCGATATGTACGTGAACCTAAAGCTTAACACGCAGGCCGAAAAGGTACTGGACGGGGCCATAAGCCAGGACCCCGAAAACATTGTGCTGTTGCAAAGCCTGCTAAAACTTTCATACGCCGAAAAGAAATATGATGTAGTAAAAAACACCTGTCTGAAACTGATAGCGGCCGGGGCCGATAATGGTTTGGTATTAACTAAACTGGAATCGGCCTATTACAACCTGAAGCAATATGAATGCAGTATTGATGCTTTTAAACGGATCCCGGAAGTAAGCCAATCCGAAACCAGCTACTATATTGCCGCGCTGGCTTATAAAGAACTCAAAGATCAGCCTATGGCGATTGAAAACCTGGGCAAGGCTATTGAAGCAGGAATATCCCCCAATATTAGCGATTATTATACCGAAATGGCCGACAGCTATGACGTGCGAAAAAAATACAAAGCGGCTATAGCGGCCTATGAAAAAGCCCTTCAATTTGATGAGAAGCCGATAATTTATTACCTGATGGCTACGATGTACGATGGATCGCTCAAAAACAAAAAAATGGCCGTTAAGTACTACAAAAGATTCATGACCAGTAAACCAACCGTAAAACAGCAAAAGTATGTAAGCTATGCCATGGCGAGGGTTACAGAGCTATCGCGGTAGGGGTTTGCTTAATATCCTTCAGCAAAAAGAGCAGGGAAATTGTGCGATTCCTTCCTTGGGGAAGGGGAGGTAGGGGTTAAATCAGTCGTTCAAGCAACTTTGCAATTCGTCGCTCTGCAAAACCCCTCCCTGCCTTTGCGCTCATTGCCGGCCGCACCCCTCCCGTCGGGAGGGAATAAAAAAAAAGCGCGTATCTACTACCTATTCATCAACCGGGCTACGTACTTACCTATAATATCAAACTCCAGGTTCACTACCGATCCTTCGCGCACGTTGTGCAGGTTGGTGTGCTCAAAAGTGTAGGGTATAATGGCAACCGAAAAGCTGTTTGCACGTGAATTTACCACGGTAAGGCTGATGCCATTTATGCAGATAGAGCCTTTTTCGACAGTTACATTGCCGCTAGCGGCATCATATTCAAAGGTGTATTCCCAGCTGCCGTCAAGCGCCTTAAACGCGGTACAAACGGCGGTTTGGTCAACATGGCCTTGTACAATGTGGCCATCCAGGCGGGCGTTCATTTGCATGCAGCGTTCCAGGTTTACCGGTTCGCCAATTTTAAGGTGCGACAGGCTGGTTTTATTCAGCGTTTCTTCAATAGCGGTAACCACATGCAGGCCGTCGGCTACGGCCACTACAGTTAGGCAAACGCCGTTGTGCGCTACCGACTGATCGATTTTTAACTCGTGCGCAATGGCCGATTCAACCGTGATATGTAAATTACTCTGATCCTGTTTCAGATCGGTTATTTTTCCTAAAGTTTCTATAATGCCTGTAAACATAAAGCGAAGCCCCCTACCCCCCTGAAGGGGGAATTTTTTGATTGACAAAGCTATAATTATACGGCGGTTTGTTTGTCAGTTTAAAATGAATTTATTTGAAATTGCTGGCGACATCCAGCCGCTTATTGCGAAGGTCGTTGCCACCTTCGATAACCGATTTTAGGTTGGCGAGGTAAAATGTCCAGCCTATCTGGCATTGTACAAACAGGTTTTTTGACGGGTCGCTTTCCTCCGGGATGTTTTCCTGGGTTAATTCGAGAACGGTTAACCCATACTTGCTTTGGATATCAACGGTAACAATGCTACCACCCGAGAAAGTGAACTTCAGCAAATCGGAGCCATTGTTTTCAAGTACCTGTCCATTCTCTACGGCGGTATCATCAAAACCATGCCAGTACCAGGAATAGGTATCTTCTTTTTTGATAAACTCGTCGGGTTCGCGCAGGCGGCCGGCAATGGCATAAAAATCGGCCTTGCGTAAAAACCATTTTTCGAGGCCGGCCGAAGTGGCCCATGCCTCATAAATGCTGCGTACATCGGTGTCAAAATCCGCAGTAATTTTAAATTTACTCCATCTTTCGTCTGCCATGGGTTTAATTATTTTAGGTTGTAGTTGGATATAAAAATAACAATATTACTTTACGCTTGTATAATAAATGCTGAAAGCTTAAGGCAAAAAGCCGAAAGCTATAACCCTTAAAAAAATATGCCCAAACAAAGTGCTGGAATACTGCTTTACCGCAAGTTTAACGATGTATTACAGATTTTCCTGGTTCATCCGGGCGGTCCGTTCTGGAAAAATAAGGATGACGGTGCATGGTCAATCCCGAAAGGCGAATATGAGAGCGACGAAGACCCGCTTGCAGCTGCCAAACGCGAGTTTTACGAAGAAACCGGGCAATCTATCGATGGCGAATTTATTGCCCTGAAGCCCATCAAGCAAAAAAGCGGCAAAATAGTACAAGCATATTTGGTGGAAGGAGATATAGATGCCCACAATATTAAGAGCAATTTATTTGAAATAGAATGGCCACCAAAAACTAGCAAAATGCAGTCGTTTCCCGAAGTGGATAGGGCAGGGTGGTTTACTGTTGACGAAGCGAGGGTAAAGATTAATGTGGGGCATGTGGGGTTGGTGGAGCAGTTGATGCAAGTAGTGAATAAATAGTTTTGCAACTATTACAGTATGTTGGCATTTACATAAACATCCGCTTAAACGCTGGCTACTACTCACCCCGGCTCCGCTACGCTGGCCGACCCTCCGGCTTACGCCGCAAAGAGTGTGAAACTCATTTTTTATTTTTTGCTCCTCTATGCGACGCAGCCGGAGAGAGGGGTGACGGGCGTAGCCTCGTCGGGGTGAGTCTTCGCCGCCATGCCCTCCGTCAAACAATTTTCACGTTTTGCCCTTATCCTTTTACCTTTCGCCTCAAATATTTAACTTAGTACAATGAAGTTTTTCAAATACATTCCCGCCGTTTTATTATTGATTACCATAGCATCATGTAAGCCCAAACCAAAGGCAGTAAATACCCCGGTTGTTGGTTTTGTTGATGCTTTTGAAGATGCAACCATATCCCAGGCCCGTACCGGCTTTACCGATGCCTTAAAAAAAGAGGGCTTTAGCGAAGACAAGAAAACGGTACAGATAGAGTACCGCAACGCCCAGGGAAATATCCCCACCCTCACCCAGATTACCAATTACTTTGTATCCGAAAAGGTTGACCTGCTGGCTACCTGCACCACTTTGGCTACCGTAACCGCCTTGCAAAACACCAAAACCATTCCCGATTTTGCAATGGTATCGCCTGTACCCGAAAGAATGAAACTATTGAATGATAAAGGTGAGGCTCCTGCAAACCTGTTTGGTGCTTTGGAGGACCTTAATTATATCGATACGTCGTTCTCTATCATCCCCAAATTGCTGAAGCCTAAAGGGGCTAAATTGGTTATCGGGATGATTTATAATCAAGCTGAACCGCAGTCGGCAGATGCGCTTAACCGGATTAAATCATTAGCCGAAAAGCAAAACGTAACCATTGTTGCTTTGCCGGTAAACACATCGGCAGATGCCCAGCTGGTTACACAATCGTTGTTAAGTAAAAATATTGATGCCTTTTTTGCCAACCCAGATAATACCGTTTTTGCATCTTTTGAAACCATCCTGAAAAGCTGTAACGAAAAAAATGTCCCTATTTTTACCAGCGAAGCCGGTTTGGTACAACGCGGCGCTGTAGCCGCTTTTGGTGCCGATATTTACCAATGGGGATACCAGGCAGGCGTACAGGCAGCTCAATACTTAAAAACGCACAAAACCGACGGCCTGAAATGGGAAATGGTAAAAGTGAGGAAACGGGTATACAATCCCGCTGCGGCAAAAAAATATAACATTACTGTACCAGCAAACTTCGAGGCTGTTAAATAATCACTTTACCGTAAATTAGCTTTCAGCCTTATGCATTAAGCTTTCAGCTCCAAAATATGGATTTTTACCTTACCGCTTTATTGCAGGGATTGTGCTTTTCGGCCATTGCGCTGGGAATTTATATCTCGATGAAGATTTTTAATATTCCTGATATCACCACCGATGGCAGTTACACTTTGGGCGGTGCTGTTACGGCTGTAATGCTAAGTCACCATTTATCACCGTACCTTATTTTACCTACGGTGATCATAGCGGGCGGCCTGGCCGGAGCTTTAACGGGGCTTATTCATACCAAGCTAAAAATAAATGCTTTACTGGCCGGCATCCTGGTCATGACAGCCTTGTACTCAGTCAATCTTACTATCATGGGCCGCTCCAATGTGCCGCTTATAGGTACGGCTTCGTTGTTCTCGCTTTTAAACATCGTGGCCGATCCTAACCAGAACACATTTATCCTGCTCTCTGTCTTCGTGGCAATAATAACCTTACTTATTGGCTACCTGCTCAAAACAGATTTCGGCATAGCCATGCGTGCAACCGGCAACAGCGAATCGATGATCCGTGCATTGGGTGTTAATACCGATAGGATGAAAATTACAGGCCTGGCGCTGGCCAACGCACTTACGGCACTCAGCGGATACCTCATAGTGCAGTTCCAGGGTTTCGCGGATATCAGCATGGGCATCGGGATAGTGATTGTAGGTTTAGGTTCGGTGATCATTGCCGAAACGCTCATCAACTGGTTTCGTATTACCAAAGTATGGGTTAGTTTGGCCCTGGTTTTGGCAGGGGCCCTGATATTTCAGCTGGTATTGGCCTTTGTATTGGCCATTGGTGTTGATGCCAATTTGCTTAAGCTGGTTACCGCCGCGTTTGTATTGTTAATTGTTAGTCTTCCCCGTTTATCATTCAATAAAGCCTCATGATAGCTATAAACAATGTACATAAGGTTTTCAACAAGGGAAAGGCCAACCAGGTAAACGCGGTTAATGGTATCACGCTCCAAATTAAAAGCCAGGAGTTTTTGGTGATAGTAGGCTCCAACGGATCGGGTAAAACCACGCTGCTCAACCTTGTTGCAGGCAGCGTTATGCCGGATAACGGCACAATTACTATTGATGATAACGATGTAACCAAACTGACCGATTATAAACGCAGCCAGTGGATAGCCCGTGTTTTTCAAAACCCAATGAGTGGCACGGCATCAGAGCTCAGCATCCTGGATAACTTCCGCCTGGCGGCTATTCGTACCAGGCCTAAAGGTTTATCTATCGGCATCAATGATAATTTTAAGCGCGAAGTAAAAGAGAAAATTGCCAGCCTGGGCATGGGGCTCGAAAATAAAATTGAACAATCCATGGGCACGCTATCGGGCGGACAAAGGCAGGCCCTTACGCTATTAATGAGTGTAATGGATAGCTGTAAGGTTTTACTGCTTGATGAACCTACGGCAGCGCTCGACCCCCGATCGGCCGATGTTGTGATGCGTACGGCAGATAAGCTGATCAGCGATTTTAAACTAACCGCCATATTGATCACTCATAATTTAAAAGACGCCTACACCTATGGCACACGAATAATACAAATGGGGGAGGGTTTGGTAATCAATGATTTAAATAAAAAAGAAAAGGCCGCATTAAAACAAAATGATCTTTTTGGCTGGTTTGCTTAAAAACTGGCAGAGTAATTGTAATGGTTTTAGTACCATGAAAAACAATAATTTTGAAAATATCCTCGACGCCTACCAGTTGGTAGCGGGAGCAAAAATAAAAGGAAAACAACAGGACGAAATTTTCGAGCTTGGAACCTATGATGCCATTAAACGCGGCTATACCCTTTACCCGCTCGATCACGGTGTTAGATACGACGATTTTAGCGTACTGGTATCTGAAAGGGAATTGAAAAATAATTTTATGATTGAAAGCGGTAAGGTAAATACCGCTATCGCGGCGTAGTTACCTGTAGTATTTGTCATGCCGAGTAGTTAAATCTGGCGTTGAATGGTTCATTACAGCGACTTAAAAGGCTATCGTTTATCCATATTTTTAATAAAGAAAATTGTCATTTCGATAGCTTGTGGGGAAAAGAGGGGCGCGAAAGAGAAATCTTGAACGTCCTGCATCCAAACCAGGCTTATCGGAATGCAGAGCGTTCAAGGTTTCTCACTCGTACCTCGTTTCGAAAATGACAACGGGTTTATTAATTGATGAGATCCAAAAGATTTGTATACAGTTCGCCGTTCGACGGACGGTTGTAGTAGTTATTATTAGAGATTTAGCCTAAATTTTCCTCCCAATCCCCCATTTTGCAAATTCCCACTTTAATTGTAAATTTGTAAAAAAATAAATGATGCTGTTTAAAAATTCATTCTGTAAAACTATAATGTGGCCCATGGTGCCGCAGCAGAAGGGTTATGCATCAATCATACGCATCTCCACCCCGGTATAGTAACCATACTTTTTATACCGAAACATTTTTATTACACATCATTATTTATTACAACAAGTGCTGAGTTTTAGCACAATTTTATACAATACAAAATTTATGGACACTTATTATACTATCGAAGAAAAGTATTTGCAGGCCGTGGATAAACTCTCTTATGGTAAAACTACCAAAGGGCTTAAATTACTGAACGAAATTATCAGCAACGATCCTTTATACGCGCGTGCCCATCACCAATTGGGTATGTTATACTATTACGAAGTTAAAGATTACCAAACCGCGGGCTACCATTTTAAAACCTGTATGGAACTGGAACCTTCATTTCCGGATAACTATACACATTATCTTGATTTGCTTGTGTTTTTGAATATGGAAAAACTGGTAAACAACGTATCTGTTAAAGCCTTGAATACCCCGGGAGTTGATACCGCCGAAGTTTACAGCCTGCTTGGCTTATTCCACGAAAAAAGCAAAGACTGGACAAAAGCCTTAATTAACTATCAAAAAGCCTTTATGGAAGTAACCGACCATAACGACAAAATTGATATTGAGCAAAGCATCAAACGTATCCGCTCAAAAATGAAGCACACGCTGGCTTATACTTACCAGATAACGGAGTGAGGTTAAAGGCGAAAGGTCAAAGGTGAAAGAGCAAAGGTCCGACATAGAAGGACAAAAGCAAAAGGTATACTGTATAGCAGTATACCTTTTTTTTTTAACCCTTTTCAGTTTTAACCTTTCGCCTTTGACCTTTTCCCTTTAACCTATTTCTTATTCACTGCCCTTACTGCCTTAACCTGAGCCGGGCTTACTGCCGATGCTTTGTTGCCAAAGCTATTCCTTACATAAGTGAGTACATCGGCAATTTCTTTATCCTGCAAAAAATCGTGCGAGGCCATGGTGTTGGAGTAGCGTTCGCCGTTAATATCCACATCGTCGTTAAAACCGTTTAGCACAATCTTTATCAGCCGTGTTTTATCGCCGGTTACGTAGGTGGTTTTGGCCAGTGGTGGGTTCATATTGGGCACGCCCATACCATCGGCCTGGTGGCAGGTTACACAGTACTCCATAAATACTTTACTGCCGGCGTCCATGGCTGCTTTTAATGCTGCTGCATTAGCTGTTTTGTTAACCGGCTTATGTTTTTTGGTTTGTGCCTGTAATCCGGCAATGGTAAAAAGGGTAATTAATGGTATTAGTACGAGGGCTTTTTTTAAGTCCATTGTTATTTTTTATACGTGATTTTGTAAATGGTTCCCTGGTTATCGTCGGTTACATACAGTGAGCCATCGGGTCCCTGCGCCAATCCGCATGGGCGATGCTCGGCACTACCTTTGGCTGCCTTTTCGGCACTTCCCGCAAAATTATCGGCAAAAACTTCATATGCACCGCTTGGCTTGCCATCTTTAAAAGGTTGAAAAACTACAAAATATCCGGCCTGCGGCTCTGGTGCACGGTTCCACGAACCATGAAAAGCGATGAAAGCGCCGTTTTTATACTTTTCGGGGAATTGGCTCCCAGTGTAAAACAATAAGCCGTTAGGCGCCAGGTGGCCCGGAAATGCCGCCGCCGGATTTATGGCCGTTTCGCCGCCTTCCTTTTTACCATCACCCCCGTACTCGGGCATTAATATTTTTTTGTTTTGCTGCCAGTCGTAATACATATATGGCCAGCCCGCGTTATCACCTTTTTTAATAGCATACATACACTCGGCAGGTAAATCTGCAGATTGTTTGGTGGTGAAATATTCCGGGAACAGGTCATGAAGCTGGTCGCGGCCATGCTGCATTACAAAAAGCTGGTTATTTTGCTGGTTCCAGTCCATCCCAACCACATTGCGTAAACCGGTGGCATAACGGATGCCATCGCCATAGTGCTGGTTAAGCTTGTCAGCTTTAAACTGCCAGATGCCGCCGGCCGAATCTAAAATAGGGCAGCCCTTTTGGCCCGGCGAGCCTTTTTTCCTGTCTTCTACCTGGCAAGCGTTGGAATACGCGCCAATGTTAACATAAAGGTTGCCGTCGTTATCAAGTGTAATGGCTTTGGCCTCGTGCTCATTGCGGCTTAACAGGCCGGTCACAATTTTTTCAGGCTGACCGGGGTTTATTACTTCACTCTGGTCATTCAATTTATAACGGAAAACTTCTTCGTCAGACGATGCATACAGATAGCCGTTTTTTACATATGCTCCGGTACCCTTATAATCGCCAAAGCTTGTTTTCAATGTGGCTTTATCACCATCCTGTGTTAAATACAAAATGGTTTTGCCATCTTTTACGGTATTAAGCTTTACATAAATGTTATTTTGCGGCGTAATGGCTATTTCCCTTGCCCCGCCCAGTTTTTCGGCAATTGCGGCTGCGCTGAAACCTGCAGGAAGCTTAAGACCGGCATTTTCGGCAGTCGCAGTGCTTGTAGTGTCGATACCATTTTTATTATCGGTATTGCCGCTTTTGCAACTGTTAAACAGTATAGCACCGGCAATAGCTGCAACGGGCAGCATTGTCCATACGATGTTTCTTTTTTTCATGGCTTCTGATTGATTATCAAAATAAATAAATATACAGGGAATCCCGAAATCTGATTTGTAGTAATTGTATGACAATAAGGATTTTTCGGAAATCATTCCAGATAGCGGTTAATACGAGCTATAGGTAATACCGCCAAATTAAATTTCTCACAATCGATGCCGTTAACAAATTAAGTACTGATTTATAGCTGTTGTAACATATATAGCAACAATGGATTAAACCATTGCCTTTGCAAGTGGTCATAGCTATATAAAATTTAACAAAATGAAAAAGTTATTCATATTATCGGCAATAGCAATGAGTGGTTTAATAGCTAATAAAGCAAACGCTCAATTATCAATACATGTAGGTTTTAATGTTCCTGTGCACCGTGTTTATGTGCCAAGCCCTCCGCCTGTTGTGGTTGAAGAGCAACCGGTTTATAACGATGATTATGCCCAGGTAAACTACAACGATGATAGTGATGATTATTACTATTTACCCGAAGTAGAGGCTTACTATAGTGTTTCTAACCATTACTACTACTATAATAATGGCCGTGACTGGGTAACCTGTGCCTACTTGCCAGGCGCTTACCGCAACTATGACTGGCGTACCGCTACAAGATACGAGGTACGTGGAAACCGCCCTTATATGCACCACGATGTATACAGGCAAAGGTGGGGTGGTTATGCCGGCGACCGCGGCAACTGGGGTCACCGTTTTGAAAGACGATACGATGGAGGATATGCTTACCAAAACCGCGATAACAGGTTCAACAACCGTGGATGGGACAGGGGAAGAGATAATAACCGTGACCGCGGCAATTGGGGCGGCAGGCCGGATAACAGAGATAACCACGGTAACTGGGGCGGCAGGCCCAACAACAATGATAACCGTGGTGGCGGCAACCAAAACCATGGCAACTGGGGCGGCCAGGACCATGGCAACCAAAACCAGGGTGGCGGTCATGACCGCGGAAACAATGGCGGTGGTCAGGACCATGGTAACCGTGGCGGCGGACGCGAATTTGCCGCAAACCGTGGTGGTTTTGGTATGAGGCAATAAGCCGGAACACCGGTAATATGTAACACTAATTAATCCCTATATATAAATGAAAAGGCTGCCTTTTGTGGGCAGCTTTTTTTATGCCGTGTGCCCGCCAAAGTAAGGCCGCCGCCAAAATCAATAATGACAGCCTGCTTTACCCGGCGCCGTTTTACGTTTCTTTTTATTAACGAAAAAATCCTACTTTGTATCCAAATTGTAAACCTCTCCCCGGGATGAAAAAGAACGTTACTTTACTGCTATTTGTAGCGCTGGCTGCCAATGCCTTTGCGCAGGGTAATACTTTACAGGCAGGTACGCCGGCCGGTGAAAAATTTTCTGCCGAACGACTGCAACGCATCGATAACGTGATTGAACAAACCATCGATTCGGGCTATATCAATGGAGCAGTGGGGCTGATAGCCCGCAACGGCAAAATGGTTTATTATAAATCATTCGGTATGGCCGATGTTGAACAAAAAAAGTTAATGAATAATGATGCTATTTTTCGCATCGCGTCTCAAACTAAAGCTATTACCAGCGTAGCTGTAATGATGCTGTTTGAAGAAGGTAAGTTTTTGCTGGATGATCCCATCTCCAAATACCTCCCAGCGTTTGCTCATCCAAAGGTGGTGGATACCTTCAATCCTAAAGATACAACATATACCACTGTTCCTGCCAAAAGGGAGATAACCATCCGCGATTTACTTACCCATACTTCGGGGATTGCCTATGCCCAGATAGGCTCACCCACCATGAATGCCATTTATGCCAAAGCCCATATCCCGGCCGGCTTTGTGAGTGATAAAATACTGCTGGCCGATGCCATGAAAAAACTGGGCCCATTACCATTGGAGCACCAGCCCGGCGAACGCTGGACTTACGGCCTTAATGTAGATGTTTTAGGCTACCTGGTCGAAAAGATATCGGGCAAAAGCTTAGACCAGTTTATGAAGGAACGCATTTTTGACCCGTTGGGGATGAAGGACACCTACTTTTATATTCCGGCAGCAAAGCAAAACCGGCTGGTAACCGTGTACACCCCCGATAAGAAAGATCACCTTATTAAATGGAATGCATCTACTTTTGAGGGGCTTAGCGCCGATTACCCAACCGTTAATGGTACCTATTATGCGGGCGGAGCCGGTTTAAGCTCGACAATTAAAGATTATGCTACTTTTTTGCAAATGATGCTGAACGGTGGCGTTTATAATGGCCAGCGTTTATTATCACGGCATACCGTCGAATTGATGACCACCAACCAGATTGGCGACCTCTACATCAACCCCAATAAAGAAAAATTTGGGCTTGGCTTTGGCCTGACAACCGACATAAGTTCAAAAAAGCTGGGCATAAGCGAAGGTTCATTTGCCTGGGGCGGCTTTTTTGGCACCCTGTATTGGGTTGACCCTAAAGAACACCTGGTGTGCCTGTTGTTTGTACAGAACTGGCCGTTGCCGCACAACGCCTTCCAGGATAAATTCAGGGCGATGGTGTACCAGGCGCTTACGGATTAATAAAATAGTAAAATACCGTAAAAATACGCTTGGCGTATCCATAAGGGGTAGTTATCTTAGCTTTTGTAAGTGTTTGATTTTAAGTTATTAATAAATAATAAATTATTGTAACACATCGAACCTCCCACCATACCTTCCACCAAACCTTTTTTTAACCTGAACGCAAATAAATCATGAGCACAACAGCACCTAAATCAAACGATGACCCAACAGAAACCGGGTCTCAAAATCAAATTTCTACCTGGGGAAAAGTAGCAGCGGGAATTTTACTCGCGCTATTTACATTATTAGCTTTGAATACAATCATCAGTTATTGGCCCGATAAGTTACCTCCGGCGGGCGATGACGGAAGGTATTATCATAAATGTCATATTACTATGCTTCTTGATAAAGCCGCTATTAAACAACCTGGCAGCCAAAAAGATACTGCAGCTGCCGCACTATTCAAAAATAAACAGGATAGTGTGATTAAAAAGATCAAAACCGGCCAGGCTAAGGTAGCCAAAGCCGATTCTGGCACAATAGCTGCGCTGAAGGCTGATCAAACCAAACATGCTAAGGCGGTTGATGATTCTACGTTAAAAGCAAAAAAAGCATTGGCTAAGGTCGATTCTGTAAAATCGGTAAAATACAACGATACCGTACAGAAGGCGGCTATCTACGACATTGACGATACTATTCAATTTAACTCCATTTTGCTCATATTGGTTGCGGCCGCAGGCTTTTTGGGCAATATGATCCATGTGGCTGGGTCTTTCACCGCCTTTGTAGGTCTCGAAAAATTTAAAAAGAGCTGGCTACTTTGGTATTTTGTAAAACCGTTCACGGCTTCGGCGCTTGCTATCGTGGTTTATTTTACATTCAGGGCCGGCTTTTTGAGCACTAACGATGGTGGAAATAACTTAAACCTATTTGGAATTATGGCTATATCGGCCATGTCAGGCCTGTTTACCGAAGTTGTAACAAGGAAGCTAAGGGATGTACTTGATGTAGTATTTAAATCAAATAGCACTGTTGTTCCCGTAATTTCCGGTGCTACTCCAGTCACGCTAAAGCATTCTGTTGCCAACCCTATTACTATAACGGGTACAAATCTTGACAAAGTGCCGCTAAATATAACTATAGACGGGACGGCAATTGCACCCACAGGTAAGCCGACAGCTACGTCAATCGTTATTAATTTCACAGCTGGGGCTGCCGGTACCAGCCCGGTTTTATCTGTTACAGGCG
Source organism: Mucilaginibacter sp. KACC 22773 (assembly GCF_028736215.1). NCBI lineage: Bacteria > Pseudomonadati > Bacteroidota > Sphingobacteriia > Sphingobacteriales > Sphingobacteriaceae > Mucilaginibacter > Mucilaginibacter oryzagri. The sequence goes on along the minus strand of NZ_CP117883.1, from coordinate 4,937,896 downwards.
CAGGTGTAAAAACTTACACGCAAACATTTACAGTAGCCTGATACCAGGTGCCGAACAAAAAAGCCAGGTATTTTAAATTTGCCTGGCTTTTTTGCTTTAATACACCGCCTTAGGATTATCCAACTGGCCCTTTAAAACACTCCAAACATTTCCCGCAACAATTTTAGCGCCTTTTTCTGTTGGATGGATGCCATCGCCCTGGTTAAGATCTGGGTGCCCGCCTACGCCCTGCAGCAGGAAGGGTACCAGCGCCATCTTATTTTTGGCTGCAACGGTGGGGAACACTGCTTTGAATTTATTTACATAATCGGCACCCATATTTGGCGGTACCTGCATACCCAGCATCACCAGTTTGGCTTTAGGGTATTTAGCTTTTACCTTATCGATGATTGACTGGAGGTTCCTGGTGGTTTCGGCAGGCGATATGCCCCGCAGGCCATCGTTTGCACCAAGTTCCAGTATAAATATATCTACCTTTTGTTTTAATGTCCAATCTATCCGGCCGTTGCCTCCTGCCGATGTTTCGCCGCTTACCCCGGCGTTAATTACTTTATAAGGCAACTTTAGCGAGTCTATTTTTTTTGCGATAACACCGGGAAAAGCATCTGCCGGGTCATCCAAGCCGTATCCCGCAGTTAAGCTATCGCCAAAAAATAAAATCGTTTGCACCTGTGCCGATGCAGCAGCCTTATCGGCAGTATCTGCCGGTGCCGATGCGTTGGCGTTTGATTTATCGCCACTGCCGCAACTTGCCAAAGCAAATGTGACTATGAGTATAAAAAAGATTTTTACTTTGTTCATAAAACTAAATACAACGCGGTTAGGCGTTTGTTCTTAATATCTCTAAAGGCGGTTTGTTCAATACGCCCCGGCTGTTTAATAAACCAATAATTACCGTTAGCAAAGCGATGATGAAAAATAAAATCAACGCGGGTACAAAGCTAACGGAATAAGGTATCTCGAAACTATATTTTGCTAAAAACCATGTACCTGCCACGGCAATCAAAATACCTGTCAACGCCGATAGACTGCCTAAAAACAGGTATTCCAACGCTGTTATGGCCAATATCTGTTTTCGGCTTGCCCCAAGTGTGCGTAATAAAACGCTTTCCTGTATGCGCTGGTATTTGCTTATACGTACCGAAGCTATGAGTACTACTATACCCGTAATAATACTAAACGCGCTCATAAAACGAATTACGTAACTGATTTTGCTTAATAACTCATCCAGGATGCTCAATACCAGTCCAAGGTCGATAATTGATATATTGGGGAATTGCCTTACCACAGCCTGCTGGAAAGCCGCCGATACTTTGTTTGATGGCACATGCGTCATCAACACCTGGAATTGCGGAGCATCTTCCAATACCCCGGTAGGGAACACCACCTGGAAATTGGTTTGTACTTTACCCCAGTTCACCTTGCGTACGCTGGCTACATAGGCAGGCATCGGTACCCCCTGCACGTTAAACACCAGCTTATCGCCAATTTTAAGGTGCGCGCGTTTTTGCAGGTTTTCTTCTACCGATACCGGGATGTCTTTCCCTGGCTCGGCTTTGCCTATCCATTTGCCGTCCAGCAGTTTCTCTGATGAGGATAATGTATCCCTAAACGTTACCCTGTATTCCCAGGCAAATACACCATGGGGAATTTTGATGGTAGTATCTTTAATTACGTCGGCGGCGGTTTTGCCGTTTATCTGCTCCAATCGTACGGTTACTATGGGCACCTGTTGCAAAACAGGCAACCCGTTTTTGCGCGTTACGTCGGCTACGGCATCCTTCTGGCTTTTTTGAATATCAAACAAAATCATATTTGATTGATTGCCGCTGCTTGATAAGTTTACCTGGCTGATGAGGATACTCTGGATAAAAAACAGCGTACAAATAAAGGCCGTACTTAGCCCGATTGAAACCATCAGGATTAAAGTTTGGGTATTTGGCCGGTATAAATTGGCAAAGCCCTGGCGCCATAAATAGCTCCAGCCGCTGTTGATAAGCAGTTTCATCACACGCATCAGCAACCAGGCTACAGCGGCCAGTATCATAAAGGCTACTAAAATACCGATAGTGAAAAAGATGCTGCCTATCCAGCTATCTAACTGTAAATAGGTAAAGCCTAAAACAAACACGATGATGAGTAAATAAACCAGCCAGCTTAAAGGGTCGCGTTTGCGGCCTGCCTCGTCAAATGACATGCGCAGCGTATTTAGTGGCGATATATTACGCACCGATATCAGCGGCAGCAAAGCAAACAATATTGATATAATTACCCCCAATAAAATACCCTGGCCAATAGCCAGCCACGATATCTCGACAGAAATAGTGAACGGCAAAAAATCTTTAAAAACTATTGGCAGCAAATGCTGTATGGCCGTACCCAAAGCCGCACCCGCTATAGATCCTATGAGCCCGATGCCAACAATCTGGATCAGGTAAATCAAAAATGCCTCGGATGCTTTTACGCCTAAACAGCGCATTATGGCTATCGAGGCTATCTTTTCGCGTACATAAATATGAATGGCGCTTGCCACACCCACGCAGCCCAATAACAGAGCAATAAAGCCCACCAGCGATAAAAACCTGCCCAGATCGCCAAATGCCCTGCCGGTATTTTCCTTACGGGTTTCAATGGTATCGTAGTTCATGCCATTTTTATCCAATATCGGGTCGAGCTTTTTGGTTAGCTTTTCTATATCAACTTTATGGTCGTACTTGTAGTAAAAGGTATAATTTACGCGGCTGCCTGTTTTCATGAGGCCGGTTTGTTCCAGGTATCGCATCGGGATGTACACCACCGGGGCAATACCTGCCATGGCTCCGCTTTGCCCTGGAGCTTTGTCCAATGCGCCGGCTATCAGGAAATGTTCGGTGCCTATGCGTACCAAATCGCCAACCTTGGCGCCAAATTGCAGCATCAGCGTTTTATCAACCAGGGCTGTTTGTCCTTGTTTAAAGGAGGTGCCGGCAATCTCGGGCGTGGTTTCTATAGCGCCGTAATAAGGATAATCGCCCTGCAAAGCCCTTATCTGTACAAGCCTGGTGCCTTTGCTTTTTGGAAAATAGGCCATCGATGCAAAACTCCGCTCGGTTGATCTGTTATCGCCCAATGAGTCAAGCATCTTCTTCAGCTTCGGGTCGACAGGTTTATTCCCAGATATCAGCAAATCGGCACCGATGAGCGTTGCTGCCTGGCCATTTACGTCGTTTTGCACATTGTACCTGAACGAGTAGATAGCCACCAGCGCAGCAATACCAAATATGATGGCAGATATGAACAGGAACAACCTCGACCGGTTTTTCCTGCTATCGCGCAAGGCCATGTTAAACAGCCAGGCAACGTTTGTTTTTCGTTTATAATTAACCGGATCGCTCATAATAACTTACCCGTTAATTGTTTTTTCGTCGGATACCAGCTTGCCGCCTTTTATCCTGATGATGCGTTGTGTTTTGGCCGCCAGGTCAAGGTCGTGGGTTACTACAACCAGGGTAGTACCGGCTTCCTTGTTCAAGTCGAAGATGAGTTTAATCACCTTTTCGCTGGTTTCGGCATCCAGGTTACCGGTTGGCTCATCGGCAAACAGAATTTTGGGTGCGTTTGAAAATGCCCGTGCCAGTGAAACCCTTTGCTGTTCGCCGCCGGACAATTGGGAAGGGTAGTGATGTCCGCGATCGGCGAGGCCAACTTTGTCCAGCAAATCCAATGCCCTTGCCTTGATGTTTTTTTCGTTCCGGAGTTCCAATGGCACCATCACATTCTCCAAAGCTGTAAGTGTTGGCAGCAATTGGAAATTCTGAAAAATGAAGCCTACATACTGGTTGCGCACCTGCGCGCGCTGGTCTTCGGTTAAGTTGCCCAGGCTGATGCCATTTAGTTCCACCGAGCCGGTGCTCGATCGGTCGAGCCCCGCACATAGCCCCAGCAGCGTAGTTTTGCCGCTGCCCGATGGGCCAACAATGGCATTGGTAGAGCCTTCAGTTATCGCGAAGTTAATGTTATCAAGCACGGTGAGCGTACGCCCGGCGCTTTGGTATGTTTTACTGAGATCTTGAATATTAAGGATAGTTTCCAACGGATAATTTTTATGCTTTGATGAATTGCCAACCAATTTGTTACCACATCGGTTTGCATAAATATCCGTGAAATAGCATGCTTATAGCTGCCAAACGCTACATTTTTTTATTTAATGACATAACCATGTTTTTTAATGGCTATAACGCCCCCAAGAAAGATTAGAACTGTTACCTGTTTCCGATCATTCAGAAAATTAACGAAGAATTGTTTAAGCTCCCTCGATAAACAGAGCTAAAGCCATTTTCAAATCCTCAAATCTTCAAATTCTCAAATAATCCCTCTCATCTGCACATCTGTAATTTGAAATCTGCACATTTGAAAAATCTACCCCTCCATTTCCCTTGCCGATTCTTCAACCTTTTTCTTTAGGTCTTCTTTAAAGTCGATGAGGTTTTTAACCAGGTATTCGTCGGTGGTGGATAGGATTTGCGCTGCAAGGATCCCCGCATTTTTGGCCGCATTCAAGGCTACAGTAGCAACCGGGATACCATTGGGCATTTGCAATATCGACAGTATCGAATCCCAGCCATCAATAGAGTTGCTTGATTTTACAGGTACCCCAATAACCGGCAAATGGGTTAACGATGCCACCATACCAGGCAAATGCGCAGCGCCACCGGCGCCGGCAATAATTACCTTAATACCCCTGTCGGCAGCTGCGCGGGCATAGCTAAACATCCTGTCGGGCGTGCGGTGTGCCGATACTACTGTAATTTCGTATTCAACACCTAATTCTTTTAATACATCGGCGGCATCCTGCATAATATGCAGATCGGATTTGCTGCCCATAATGATGGCTACTTTTGGTTGGCTCATGTTGTTGTTATTGTATATATATTTAGCACCGTCATTGCGAGGTACGAAGCAATCTCCTGATTTGCAGGGCAATTATGCAAGGTAAAAAGATTTCTCGCATTGCAACAGCGTGTTATTTATTCATTGTTTTTTCGTAAACTATTCTTCTTATCAAAAATACTATACCAAGGCCAATTAAAATCGGGATGCATAAAAACATCAGGTAATGCGTCACTTTCCCCCACTTGTACTCCAAAGAAGAGATGTCTTGCCGGGCATGCCATGTATTTAAAACTTTAAACCCGTCAAAAAACACCTTTAAGTTCTTATCCGTAACCGGCAATAAATTGGAACAAGATAATGAGCATATTGCCAGGGAATCATTTAAACATACCACACGTTGATATACATAGGTATCGTACCCGTTATAATGTGCTTTATAACCAAACTCAACTGCGTCAAGTCCGCTGATTTTTATTTTATTTTTATAAAACGTTTTGCTGTTAGTTCTTTTTAATGCACCCTTTATGTAGTTGTTGTAAACTGAGTCGACATTATCATTTTTAAACAGATCCAATAGTCCTCCTTCTGCGTCTGCTATCACCCCCGTATACGTCACCCCATTATGGTTAACCATGTAAACGTTTACACCACTTACCCTTTCTAATGCAGGGCTATCCGGCAACATTACTCTCGCTATCCCACCAAGCCTTTGCTTATAAGGGTATTGAGCAAAGGTAACCGTAGCAATACAGCCCACAACAACAGTTAGTACAATTATTTTAATGTTCATGATAAGGGGTTTTAGCACCATCATTGCGAAGCATGAAGCAATCTCCTGATTTGCAACGTAATTATGCAAGGTAAAAAGATTTCCTGCTTTGTGATAAGGCACTATCTATCTTTATTTTTCTTATAAATTATTCTTCTGATCAAAAACACTATCCCAACACCAATTAAAATCGGGATACACAAAAACATAAAAAAACCTATTACCTTCCCTGTTTTGTACGCCAGATTAGATGAAACATCCTGTCGGGCCCCGCTGGCATTCAGAACTCTAAATCCATCAAAAAAAGCTTTCAAATTCTTGTCTTTACTTGATAATGAATCTGATGCCAATATTCCGCATGATACCAACGAATCGTTTAAACAAACCACACGTTGATATAGGTATGTATTCCGGCCTTTTATTTTTATCCTATATCCAAACTCAAGTCCATTAAGACCGTCTATGTCTATTTTATTTTTATAAAACAATTTACCCTTTGAGTCTTTCACCAAGCCATCTAAATAACTATTATAAAGTGAGTCGGCATTGGTATTGTTTAGCAGATCTCTGAGTCCACCCTCCATATCTGCTAAATGGGTTAAAAATATTACACCTTTATACCTGGCAACATAAGTGTTAACACCATTTACCGATTGAAGTTTAGGGGTATCTGGCAACATTACAGTCGCTAAGTTTCCGAGCTTTTGTTTGTAAGTGTATTGGCCGAAACCAACCGTCGAAATACAGCCAACAAGGACGGTTAGTATAATTATTTTAATGTTCATGATAAGGGGTTTTAACAATTCAATAAGGCACAACTTTTTTCGCGCTATCGATAACAGCCGTATCTACCCACGGCAATAGATTATGTCATTGCGAGCGATAGCACGGCAATCTCGTCGCGTGCATGGCGGATTTGCAAAGTTCGCGATTGCTTCGTTCCTCGCAATGACATATCCAATTTTTCTGTCATCCTGAGGAACGAAGGATCTATCAGCTATGCATGCCAGATAGAAAAGTTCGCGAATAGATCCTTCGTTCCTCAGGATGACAATATTTTGTTTTGGACGTCATTTTTTGCTGACTAACCAAGTTTTAAAAACTTCGTAAGTCTAACTTACTACCTTCAGCATCTTCTGTACAAATCTTGCTTTCTCTATCGCCTTTTCTCTATCGGCATCTACTATCGTCACATGCCCCATTTTGCGGAACGGTTTAGTTAACGCTTTACCATATAGGTGAATATATACCCCCGGCACCTTCAGTATCTTCTCAATACCCTGGTAAACCGCCGGGCCTTCGTAACCTGCTTCGCCCAATACGTTCACCATAATGGCATTGTTAAGGCAGGCAGTATCGCCTAAAGGCTGGTTAAATATGGCTCTTAAATGTTGCTCAAATTGCGATACCACGTTGCCCTCAATAGTCTGGTGACCGCTGTTATGCGGCCGGGGGGCCAGTTCATTAACCAATATTTTGCCGTTTTTATCTAAAAACATCTCAACAGCCAATAGTCCTACAATTTTTAGGCTTTCGGCTATTTTTTTGGCTATCTGTTCTGCTTCCTGCTGCACTTCAAATGGCAGGGTGGAGGGTGAAATCAAAAACTCAACCAGGTTGGCCTCTGGGTTAAATTCCATCTCGACCAGCGGGAAGGTGCTTACCTCGCCATTTTCGTTGCGTGCTACTATTACGCCTATTTCTTTTTCAAAATCAACCCATTGCTCTATCAGGCTTGGTTCTTTAAAAGCCTTGGTAAGGTAACTTTCATCAACTACCTTGTAAACGCCTTTACCATCATAGCCATCCCTGCGGAGTTTTTGGATATAAGGAAAAGGAATGGTGCTTTGCAGTAATTCCCGGGGCGACGATATGATCTGGAAATCGGCGGTAGGGATATCGTTTTCTCTAAAAAATTGCTTTTGCAAACCTTTATCCTGTATCAGCCTGATGATGCGCGATTGGGGATAAACCAGCACTCCCTCTTTCTCCAGCTGTTCCAGCGCATCCACATTTACCTTCTCAATTTCGATGGTAAGCAAATCAACAGTTTTGCCAAAGTTGTATACGGTTTCGTAATCGCCTAACGATCCTACGGTAAATTCGTCGCAAAGTTTGCGGCAGGGGGCTTCCCTGTCGGGATCGAGGATTTTAACCGTAACATTATAATTTATAGCCTGTTGTATCAGCATGCGGCCTAACTGGCCGCCGCCTAAAATACCTAATTTCAAATCTCCGTAAAATGCTTTCATTTGATGCTGCAAGTTTACCTGAAATCTTTCAAAAACCCATAACCTGCTTTTATATCTGGGTTGTTATCCTTTTTTTATCCTCAGGTAGTAAAAAACGCTGTGCACTATTAAAAATATGAACCCGGTTACCAGGTAAATTACTTTATATTGCGGGGGCAGGGGCATGGTAAATATAGTTACTATAAACGCTACCGGCCCGCCAAAATACAACGGCAACCGTACCGGCAGGTTATTCCAGTAAGCCGGGTTTACGAGGAATAATGATGGCAACGACATTATAAAAACGATAATATTGAGCAACACTATCCCTTCACAAATTTTGGGCAAGGCGGTGGAGTAGTCGGCCCCTTTTTGGGTAACGGCATAGTAAATGCTGTTAACAGCTATTGATAAAATGACAGAAAAAATAACCGTTTTAAAAAGTTGCCTGGCGAGTACTTTCATAGTTGAATGTTTTTTGAGCACAGCCCGCAGGCCATGTTTTGTATGCAGGTGCAAAATAATGCAATAGCTTTCTTAATGCTTTAATATAAATGTCACAAATTAATTCGCTACACTATTTCAATCTTCTTCAACAATGTTATCAGGCGTTAGCCTCCTGAAAAACATAAAGCAAAGTACAATTATTTGTGCTACAAAATGGAGCGCATAAAATTGCTTATCGTCATTTTGCAGCTTTGTGCCTAACAGCACGTACAGCAAAATAGCCACCGGTGTAAGTAAACAGGAGATAAACGCCCTGCTTTTTGCATTTTTAAAGTTGATGGACATAAAAAGGCCCGGAATCTCAATAAGCGTTATAGGGATATTAAGCAATAAAGCTCCAATTAGGGTTGATGGTACCAGGTGATTATCCCACTGGCCCTTAACCGTGAACAGAATAAATACAAAACTGAGTACGATGGATAATAGCACCGAAAACAGGTACAGCAACAAAAGTAATTTCCAGATTTTCATAACTTATATAACAAGGCCCGGAAGGCCGAGCGGCAATTTTTTAAAACTACATTTTTATTGCCGAAATAGAAATACTGATTAAAGACCGCTGTGTCCACCCCGGAATAAATACGTTTTCGGGCAGCTTTTCCGTCCATCCGCCCCCTTATTCAACAATCAATTGTGCCCTCGGCTTAAATTTCTTTAAAAAAATAATCACAACATCTACACTGGTTTAACCCCCTCAAATTCAAGAAATTCACGCTCTTTTCCAATCCGTGAAATTCGCCTCAATTCGTGCAATTCGTGTCAATCTAAAACCTTTTATGTAATTATTAGTTATAACACCTGTGTTTATTTATTAATTATATAACTTAAAAGAAAAAACTATCAGGAAAACTACTACTCATTTACATTTCAATTTACGAACAAAATCAAAAAGAAAGATGAACATGAAAAAGTCAGTTTTAATTGCTGTGGCCGCGTTAGGCATCGGATTTTTATCGAGCAACGTAATGGCGCAAACCCAACAAACCGATACAACTAAAACAGCCCCTGCAACTACACCCGCCGCTCCTGCTGCCGCATCGGGCGATGTAGTTGGCGTTTTAAGCAGTACTACAGATTTTGCCCCATTGGCACTGGCCGTTAAAACTGCCGACCTGGAACCTGAATTAAAAGGCCCCGGCCCATTCACCGTATTTGCACCAAATGATGTAGCTTTCAGCAAAGTACCAAAGCCTACTATGGACGATTTGACCAAAGACCATGGCAAACTGGCTAAAGTACTAAACTACCACGTAGTTGCCGGTAAATACACCAAAGCCGATATCATTAAAGCTTTAACTGCCGGTAAAGGAAAAGCCGTATTAAAAACCGTGGACGGTGATAACCTTACCTTATCGGTAAATGATAAAAGCAATTTACAAATTGTAGATGCCAAAGGGAATGCAGCATTAGTTGTCTCGTTTGATACTATGGCTTCAAACGGCGTTATCCACGGCTTAAATGGCGTGCTGATGCCGCAATAATTTAGCCGGGCTGCACCTAAAGCAAGGCATCCCGGTATAATTACCAGGATTAATGATCAATTTTAAATCCAAAGGGTTTGGCAATAAAAAGCCAGGCCCTTTTTTATTGGTGTTATTAAACAACCAACCCGGTATGGTTCAATTTATAAACCAGTTGGCCGTCTATCGTTTCCGAATAAGTAAACCCGCTGCGTTCCAATAGTTTAACCGACGGCTCATTTTGCGGCATTGGCCAGGCGGTTATAGTTTTAAGCATCATATTGTTAAACCCAAACGCGATAACTTTTTTGATGGCCTCGCCCATCAGGCCTTTGCCCTGGTATGATGGCAGCAGTTCGTAGCCAATTTCGGCCGTTGCCGCGTCGTAATCAAAATTCCAGCAGCAAATGGTGCCAATAACGCCGGGAGTGTTTTTTAATTGGATAGCCCAATACACACCTTTCCCTTCGAGCCTATCCTGTTTGCGGGCCTCGATGAATTGATTAATGGCCTCCATAGTTTGCACGTTACTGCGGCCTATAAAACGGTTTATAGCTTCATTGCTGCGGATAGCTAAAAGCTGCCCGCTATCTGCAGGTACAAGTTCCCTTAAAACCAATCTGTCAGTTTTTAATTGCGGGAAAGCGGCTGATGGAAAAACAATACCCATTATTTTTTTGGAGAAAATTTAGCTTTCCAGTATTTATTATCGGCAATAAGCGCAACGGGTATACCAATACAAACGATAAGGATAACCAACCCGGTTAAAGCTACATGCACTTTAATGTGATGGTAACCAATTTTGCTTAATGGCACTACAACCAGGTTCATTACCAGCCAAACTATAATGCCATAAACAACGGCAATAATATATTTATTACGGATAAGCTTATCAAAAAACGGGTAAAGAAGGTAAAACGTAGCTGTAAACAAAAACGCTATAAGGTAATGAAAAAACACGCCCGCCACTACCATTTGAGTGCCGCTGGTAAAAGCCGCCTTGCCAAATACGGCGCTTGCAATAAATTCAAAAATAACATCGGCACCTGCCTTTGGGTTGGTAATAAAACTCCAGATAATGGCAGCCATGCCATCCAGCGTGCCGGTTAAAAAACCAAGCCAGAAAATAGTAGGCAAAGCATCTTTGAACTTTGATGATTGGTTTTGTGCTGCCATGGCGGTGTATTTTATAGTATAAAGTTATACTTTTTATAAAAACCAAACGTATCCGACCTTTTATTTTTTATCTGTAAAAAAATATTAAAACTGATGCTTATTTTTATGCGGATGAATGCTGCCAACACAATTGAAATACCGGGCCTTATTACGCAAAAAATAACCCAAAAGCTGGTATTTAACACAGATGGCATTACTATACAAAAAGCTTCGCCGTTTGCTTCTTCTGCTTTTTTGCCTGCCGCCAATATCGCAGCTTTCAGGTATGGGGTTAGCTGGATAAGGGGCTATCGGTTTGTTTTTGGCCGCCAGTATTTTGTGGAGGTGCAAGCCGACGACCGTAAAATTTCGCGTATTAAGCTGGGCAGTTATTACGGCATCCGTAAAGAAGTTTATGGCAAGCTTTGGAATGATATTATCCAGCAATTATGGCAAAACTACTTTGTAAACCTGTTTAACTATTACCACGACCTGTACAAAATTCACCAGACTTTTGAGCTTTGCGGCATCAGCTTCCATTTTGCAGGCATATGCTGGGACCAGCAGGATATTTTACCCTGGCACACCATAGCCATTAGCAGTTACAGTACCTATTTTATGATTTACAACTGCCAAAACAAAAAGCAGTGCAAAAGCAAAAACTTCGCCAATGACTGGAACGCGGTGATATTACAGGTATTGCTGAAAGAGATTGTTAAAGAGCGTAATGTGATGTTGTCATAAGCAAAAAGGTAGAGACGCATAATTGCGTCTCCCGTTTGCAAATCGAACAGGCAAATCGACATTGCAAATCCTGAATATCCCGTGGGAGATGCAATTCTGCGTCTCCTCTACGGAAACAAAACTACTTCAAATACTCGTCCAGCCAGGCAAACACTTTGTTCCTTACATCTCCCGCATCAAACATTACCCCGTAATGCGGGGCGTTGGGTACAATAATCAATTCGTTTTTTACGCCTGCAAGCTTGAGGTGCAAACTGAGGGAAATAGATTGGCCGGGATTTACAGATTCGTCTTTTTCGCCCTGTACAATCAGGAATGGCGGGTCGTTTTTATCAACATAAGTAACCGGACTGGCTATTTTTGCCAGGTCGGGCCGGTCGAACACCCTGGCGCCTAACAGCAGCGTTAGCGGGCTGTTGGGATCTGTTGATTCATTGCCTTTTATCGACAGAAAATCCGACGGGCCATAAAAATCAAGTACCAGCTTGATTTTAAACGAAGGCTTTTTGCCATCAGCATAAAATCCCTTAATATTGTCATTGTTGGATAAACCCATCAGCGAAGCCAGGTGCCCGCCTGCCGAAAACCCAATGAGGGCAATTTTATCCTTATCCAATTTGTATTTAGCTGCGTGCCGGTATAAAAACTCCACCGCCCGGTTACAATCCTGAATTTGCGCCGGGAAAGGCGCGGTTGTGCTATGGCGATAATCTATCGAGGCTATAGCATATCCCTTATCAATAAAACCTTTAAGGGTTTCGGTCATGTAGCCCATATCGGCATATTTATCATTCAGCATCCATGCGCCACCATGTACCCAAATAATAAGCGGGTAGCTGCTTTTTACCACCGGCGGCAGGTAAATATCCAGCAGGTGTTTTTTTAAGGTATCGCCGGCGTAGTTAATATCGCCATACAGCACTGTGCCCTTTGGGAAAAATGGTTGTTTGGGGGTGGATGTTTGAGCGATAGCATAATTGCTAAACAGCAGGAATAAAACGATAAGCTTTTTCATAATTTATTGGTTGTTTAAAGATAGGTTTTAGATAGCTGTTTTTTACCTAAAAAATCATGGTAACCTTTGGATTAAGAGAAACAACGACCAACGGCGGCCCTGATGTGATAAAAGGGGTATTTGCAAGGCTGAACCCAGAGGGGTAACCGACTCTTTTGTCATTTCGAAACGAGGTACGAGTGAGAAATCTTATACGCTCTGCAATCTGATAAGCTCATTGAATTACTGGGCGTGTAAGATTTTTCGCTACGCTCAAGACGTAGTTTCTCTTCGCCACCAGGCACCTCCCGCCTCGCTCACCGACATTTTATTATATAAATTGATTGACGTTCGCGTGAACAACGCTATCGTTTATCCGTTACGCCCCAATCAACCTTTCCCCTTCAATCTTCTTCTGCAATTCCAAAATTGCACCAATCAATGCTTCGGGGCGGGGTGGGCAGCCTTGTACGTATACATCAACCGGGATCACTCTGTCAACTCCCTTTACCACGTGGTAGCCGTGCTGCCAGTAGGGGCCGCCGCAGTTGGAGCATGAGCCCATGCTGATTACGTATTTGGGCTCGGGCATTTGCTCGTACAGGCGCTTGATGCGTTCGGCCATTTTAAAGGTAACGGTGCCGGCTATAATAATAACATCGGCCTGGCGGGCTGATGGGCGGGGGAATACGCCAAAACGGTCAAGATCATACGTAGATGCCATGGAACCCATCATTTCAATAGCGCAGCAGGCTATCCCAAAGCTTAGGGGCCACAGGGATGATAAACGCGCCCAGTTAAGCAGGTCGTTCATTTTGGTGATCACTACACCGCCGTCTTCACTGGTTATATCGCTACTCATTTGTGGGCTTTTTAAAGGTGGGTTTAAACATGGGCTTGCGTACCGGGGCCGCCTCGGCAGTTACTTCGGGAGCAACGGGTTCCGGTGCAGCCGCTTCGTTGGTCATGCTAAATGGTTTTACAACAAATTTGCCTTGCTCCAGGTTCAGCTGTTGGTAAAACGACAGCGGGATGTTTACATCGGTTGTTGGCACGGTTGGTTTGGCTTTTATCCATTCCAAATCGCCTTTGGCCCAAACGTACACCAGGCCTAATACCAGGATGCCTAAAAAGATAAACATTTCGGCTAACGAGAACCATCCCCAGCGGTTATCGGCAGCAATCAGCTCGTGGTTGCCAAAAACGGTAGCCCAGGGGAACACAAACACCATCTCGACATCGAACAATAAAAATATTAAAGCGATAACGTAAAAACGCGAATTGAAGGGCAGCCAGGCATTGCCGGTAGGTTCTTCGCCACATTCATAGGAAGTTAGCTTCTCGTAATTGGGGTTGCTGGGGGCCAGTAGCCGGTTGAAAAAAAATATCACGCACACCATTATTATCCCGGTGATAAGAAAGATGAGTATCTTTCCAAATTCTGATATTTGCGAAACCTCGGTCATGACAACAAAATTAACAAAACAAACAGATTTTGACGCAATAATTATTGGCGGTGGCGCCTGCGGCCTCATGTGCGCGGTGCAGGCCGGCTTTTTAGGCAAGCGTACCCTTGTGCTGGAAAAAGCCGACCGTGTAGGAGCCAAGATCCTGATAAGTGGTGGCGGCCGCTGTAATTACACCAACCTGTACGCTACCGACCAACAATTTATATCGCAAAATCCACACTTTTGTAAATCAGCATTTTCGCAATGGACGGTGGACGATACCATCAGTTTTTTTGAAACCTACGGCATAACAGGTAAAGAAAAAACTTTGGGCCAGCTATTTCCCGAAAGTGATAAAGCAAAAGATATAGTTGAAGTGTTCACCAATCTGTGTGCCGATATGGAACAGGATATCTGGTGCAATGCCGAGGTGAAGATGGTTGAAAAAACCGGTGATGGTTTTACCGTTAGGGTTGAGGTTAATGGCAGGCAGGAATTTGTAAGCGCGCCAAGCGTGGTTATAGCCGCCGGCGGTTTGCCGATCCCCAAAATGGGCGCTACCGATTTTGGATTGCGCACTGCCCGCCAGTTCGATTTAAAAATAGCCGATACCGCCCCCGCCCTGGTGCCGCTTACCATTACCGGCAAGGATCAGCCCTGGTTTGAGCAGCTAAGCGGCAACAGCATTTTTTGCCGCGTTTGGAACGACAGGATAAGTTTTGAAGAAAACATATTGTTTACCCACTGGGGATTAAGCGGCCCGGCCATATTGCAGATCTCCTCGTACTGGAAACCTGGCGAAACCATCTACATCGACCTGCTCCCCAATCAAAACATTGCCGACATGATTCAGCAGGAAAAAGAAACCAACGGCAAAAAAATGCTGCTGACCTACCTGGCCGGCCTGTATACCCGCAAATTTGCCGAGGCGCTGAGCGATAGGTTGCCTGTAGAGAAAAACCTGGCATCGCTCACCAAAACCGAGATTGAAGATATTAGTCAATTAATCCACGGTTTTAAAGTAAAACCCGCCGGCGATAAAGGCTACGACAAAGCCGAAGTAATGCGCGGCGGCGTATCAACCGATGAACTATCGTCTAAAACCCTTGAAGCAAAAAAAGTCCCCGGCCTGTTCTTCGGCGGCGAATGCGTAGATGTAACCGGCTGGCTTGGCGGCTACAATTTTCAATGGGCCTGGGCCAGCGGGTTTGTGATTGCGCAGAATATATAGTTCTTTTTTTAATTCCCTCCCCACGGGAGGGGTGCGGTTGAATCGTGTGCAAAGGCAGGGAGGGGTTTATGCGCTATGCCACGAATTATTCGGGTATAACAAGCATTGACGAAACCCCTACCTCCTCCTTCCCCAAGGAAGGAATCGCACAATCCCTCGCTTTTGGCTAACTTTACAAAGTTCCCCTCTCGAGAGGGGGCGCGCCGGAATTGTGCGGCTGCAGGGGTGTGTTGGCCAGCGTTCAACCGTCCGCTTATACAACACACCCCTCCACCCCTCTCAAGAGGGGAATCGCGCAGGCGGCCGCTTTTTAAAGGTTCCTTCTATCTTTCAACTATCTCATAATTCCTATACTCTCCAATCCGCCATCCGGTATATTTCTCTACAAACTGTAAAAATTTACGCCTAAAGGTCATCGCTTTGCGCAGTTCTTTTGTGCTAAAATCAATATTCCAGTTGGTAGCGGTAATGCGTTTTTGTATGGGGGCCGGGTGGGTGCCTGTAAAGCGCACCAGCTTATCGGCGTTGCTGTAATCAAACTCAAAAGTTTCGGGCAGGTTTTGCTCCATCCAGGCATCGTCGTGGTAAAACTTGTTGAAGTTGCGGATCTTGTTATTCAATCCCTGCGGTGGCTTGGCCCAGCCGTAGTGGTAAATGTACGCGTCAATCAGCTTTACTTTAATCTTCCGGTCGTTAAGGCGGAAACCCTGCGCGTCGCGGTAAGCATGTATGCCTTTGATGTTTTTTACCAGGCGGATCTCGCGGCGGTACCACCTGCGCGAATCGCCGTAGTAATCATAGGAGCCGTAAAAATGAAGATATTTAAACAACAGGCCTTCAATGTTGGGCTTATTCAGCGCATCTTCCATCTCCTTTTTGATAAGGGGGTGATATTTTTCGTGTACCGCCTCATCGCCCTGGATATAAAATGCCCAGTCGCTATCCGGCGATATGGCTGCAAAAGCCTTATCCGTTTCTACTGCAAACACACGGCCGCCATCTTTCAGCGAATCGTCCCAAATGGTATCGATGATTTTGATTTTTGGCGATCCGATGGCCTCGATCAGTTCACGCGTCCCGTCATCCGAGTTGCCGGCTGCTACTATAAACTCATCGCAAAGGGGCAAAATGGAGTTGATGGCCTCAACAATAGGATAATCGTTTTTAACCGCGTTTCTGATAAAGGTAAATCCGGATACTTTCATTAAGGCAAAGGTAATACAGTAGTCCAAATAATATCGAATAATGAATTTTGAATGTCCAACACCGAAGTCTTCTGTTCATTATTCGACATTAAATCATTTTAGATTCTTAACTTAATGACATTGGGATATCGGCGTATGAGCATATAGCCCTGCCTGCTTCTGCCAACTGGCCAACTGACAACTGCAAACCGCCCGCCGCAAACTAATTCAAAGCCGGGTTTTCGGGGAAGTTGGCTATATGTGCATAGCGATTACCCAGGCCCTTGATCACGTCTTTCCACAGGTTGTGCTCTTCGCCTTCAAAAAGGGTTTCGGGGGCAAACTTGTCGGTTACTATCCAGCTGTCGGCGGCAATTTCTTCGTCGAGTTGCTGGGGCGTCCAGCCGGAGTAGCCGGCAAAAAACTTTATTTCGGTTTCGTTAAGCTGGTAGTTGCTTACCAGCTTTTTTATTTGCTCAAAATCGCCGCCCCAATATACGCCGGAGGCAATTTCGATACCACCGTCAATTTTTTCGGGTACACGATGGATAAAGTGCAGTGTATTTTTGCCCACGGGGCCACCTTCATACACCGGCATTTCGGAGTACGATACATCGGGCAGTACGTCGCCAAGCATATATTCGCCATGATGGTTTAAAATAAAGCCCATGGCGCCATCGACAGAAAATTCTGTGAGGATAATGACCGATCTTTTAAAGTTCGGGTCCATCATAAAGGGTTCCGAAATAAGCAGACGCCCGGCGGCTGCCGATATAGTACTTAACATACAGGTTTAAATTTAAATAACACAACAAGCTTAGTAAAAATATGTTCAATTATGAAAATGAAAATATATCAATATATACGGATTAATTAATTAGTAAGTTTGCATAAATGAACGAGCAGGAACTACAAAATTTAAGGCAGGAGTATTCTGCCGCCACTTTATTGGAAAACAGCACCAAGGCCGACCCGATGAACCAGTTTGAACAATGGTTTAACGAAGCGCTGGCCGCAAAATTGCCCGAACCTAACGTCATGACGCTGGCTACGGCAACTACAAACGGAAAGCCATCGGCCCGGATTGTTTTGCTGAAAGGTGTTAATAAAGAGGGGTTTATGTTTTATACCAATTACCTGAGCCGCAAGGGTAAAGAAATTACCAAAAACCCGCATGGCGCCATTACCTTTTTTTGGGGCGAACTGGAACGCCAGGTGCGTATTGAGGGTACATTGGAGAAATTGGGCAAGGAAGAATCTGAACGATATTTTCACTCGCGCCCTGTAGATAGCCAGATAGGTGCATTGGTATCGCCGCAAAGCCAGGAAATTGAAGACAGGAAAGTGCTTGAAGATAAACAAACCCAGCTTACAGCCGAATACGAAGGCAAAGAAATTCCGAAGCCATCATACTGGGGAGGATACATTTTAAAGCCACAGCTTGTAGAGTTTTGGCAGGGCAGGCCAAGCAGGCTGCATGACCGTATCCTTTACAAGAAAACCGATAAAAAAACCTGGAAAAAAGTACGTTTGGCCCCATGATGTTTAACGACATTAAATTATTACTTATCCAAAAATTTGGCGAGGCTGTTATTGCCGGCGAAGAAACCGGCGGCCTGCAGCCTGCCTTGCTAATTAATCCCGACGATATTGACAGGGTATGCCTGGAGCTGCGTAATAACCCCAAAACGTATTTCGATTTTTTGTCGAGCATCAGCGGGCTGCATTATAACGATGAAACTAATCGCTACGGCGTGGTTTATCACCTTGCATCTATTCCGTATAAAACCCAGCTTACCCTGAAGATAAGCAAGCCCCATGACCGGGAAAGCGACCAGTTACCCGAATTTAAAAGCATCACCGCCATATACCGCACTGCCGACTGGCACGAACGCGAAGCTTATGACCTGTTAGGTATCTTTTTTACCAACCATCCCGACCTGCGCCGCATTTTATTACCTGATGACTGGGATGGTTTCCCGTTACGTAAGGATTATAAGACGGCCGAGTATTATAAGGGAATTAAGATAGATTAGGGAGCCTCACCTAAATCCTCTCCAAAGGAGAGGACTTTTGATTTGCATATTTATTAGCCTCATGGTGTTAAAACATCACGGGGCTAACTTTTTTCAGAACCCTCTCCTTTGGAGAGGGCAGGGTAAGGCTTTGTTAATTTTTGTTAAATAATTTTGTTATTTACGAACTATTCGTAGATTTACGAAATAATCGTAATTAACAATGGAGAAATTATCAAAACAAGAGGAAGAAGCCATGCAGGCGGTATGGCAATGCGAGGTGGGTTTTATAAAAGATTTTCTTGACCAGATGGAGGAACCCAAGCCGCCATATACCACGCTGGCGTCAACCATAAAAAACCTGGAGCGAAAAGGATTTTTGCAAAGCGAAAAAATGGGCAACTCCCTGCGCTACAGCGCGGCCATTAAAGAGGAAGAATACAAAAAACGTTTTATGAGTGGTTTTGTGAACGATTACTTCCAAAACTCCTACAAAGACCTGGTTACCTTTTTCGCTAAGGATAAAAAGCTAAGCGCCAAAGACCTGCAAGAGATCATTAAACTGATTGAAAAACAATAAACCCTAAAGCCATGCCAGCACTGTTTGTTTTTTTGCTTAAAGTAAATATTGCCCTGTTGTTGTTTTGCGCCGGTTATTACCTGGTATTAAGGCACCTTACGTTTTATACCCTTAACCGCGTTTACCTGCTTGCAGCTATATTGTTTGCCAGCATTTACCCCCAAATAAACCTGTCGGATTTTATACAGCGCCACCAGCAATTGGCCCGGCCTGTTCAGCAGGTAGTTATAAACTGGCAGGCGCCCGCGCAAGCCCTGGCAAAAACAGTTGATAAGCCCGGTTACTGGGCTTATGTTGAGCTTATATTTTGGGCAGGAGCAGCCTTGCTGGCCATCCGCTTGTTTGTGCAGCTGTTTTCGTTGTACCGTTTATATAAAAATTCCAAGCCTGCTACCATTGGCAACCACCAGGTTAGGCTGATGGATAAAGATGCTGCGCCATTCTCATTCTGGCAAAGCATCTTTGTTAACCCGGCCAACCATGAGCCTGCCGATTTAAAGGCAATTTTACTGCACGAGCAGGTGCACGTAAACCAATGGCACACGGCCGATATTTTGCTGGCCGAACTAAGCAGCATTTTTTATTGGTTTAACCCGGGAATTTGGCTCATGAAAAGGGCTATTCGCGAAAATATAGAATTTATAACCGATCAAAAGATCCTTAAAAAAGGCATCGACAGCAAAACTTACCAGTATAGCCTGGTATCGGTAAGTTTTAATAACACGCAACCTGGCATTGTAAACCATTTCAATTTATCAACCATTAAAAAACGTATCATCATGATGAACGCCAAACGATCTTCAAAAATAAACCTCACCCGGTACGTGTTCATGGTGCCTGTTGTAGTTGGGCTATTGTTGGTTTTTAGTATTTCAAAAGCCGATTTTGTAAAAAAGAGCGATGCTTTTAAATCGATAACCATATTATCAAATAATGTAGGTAATGCCGTGGGCATAAATAAGCTGGCTGCCACCATAAAATTGATTTTGCCTGGTAAGGACGAAAATAAAACCCCTGCAAACACAGCCAAAGGTAAAACTGATGATGATAATACCACCAGCACTGTATTTTATTTGGATGGTGTACAGGTATCAAATGCCAATAGCTTTGCCGATAATACTGAAAGTATAGATTACCTTACAGCAACTGACGCCAAAAAATATTTTAATGTGGGCGATAGCAACCATGCAGTGGCCTTTGCGACAAGGAAAAACTCAGCGGCAGGTAAAGCCCTGAGAGAAAAGATAGCACAACTGGTAGCCGCAGGCAAGATTAAGATAAACAGCGTTAATAAGGGGGCTATTGAGCATGTGAATGCCAAAGTGAATTTTATTTTAAAAGATATGGTAAACGCCGATACCACCAAACGGGCTTTTGCTATCCATATCAATGGAAACGACTCGGTTATGTATTACATTAACGGTAAAAAAGGAGATATCAAAAATGTAAATCCCGATGATATACTTAGTGTTAATGTATTTAAAAACAGCGATGCTGCACAGCTTGTTGATGATAAAGTGGCAGATAATGTAGGGCTGGTATTTATTACCACAAAAAACTCGGCCGAGGGCTTAAAATTTAAAGAAAAGCTGGATAAATATAAGGGCACAACAGGTGCCGGGTTTGCTACAGTTATGGATTTTAGCCCCGCTCATACAAAAGGCCGCGTTGATAAAGTTTTTATAAGGGATATGAAAATTGCCGGTGATACTTTAAAGGATGCAAACGGCAAAACAAAACGTATTTATTACGCTTATACGGTTAACTCTGCCGATCCCGTAGTAGTAGGTAAGGTTAAAGGCCTCAGCAAAGTAACCGTATCGGCCAAATCCACAAAGGCACTTAAATCTAACCTGAAGATAGATGATGTCACCTCGATTGCAGGCGCTGCGGATGATAACGACGATGCTGAACCCATTACGGTAACAGGCACAGGGTTAAGTGGTGTAAGGGCCACCAAAAGGGTGGCGGGTAGTGCTGCGGCTTCGGGCGCTACAATGGTTACCAGATGGGACAGCAAGCCAATTCGTAAAAACATAGTGGTAAAAGGTAATGCCATTACCTTAAATAGTACCACACCAATGGATACCATTGTGATGATGACAGCCGATGGTGATCCGGTAACTATGGTTGATAGCAAAAATGGAATAAATGCTACCGCAACTAAAATTTTGCGGATACGCCCCCGGAATGACGACAAGGCAAGCCCGCTGATTTTGGTAGATGGTAAAGAGGTTACCCAGGGCGAGTTCAAAAACCTAAATCAAAATGATATCAAAAATATAAGCGTGCTTAAAAACGATGCCGCCACAGACAAAAAATACGGCGAAAAAGCCAAACAAGGTGTGATTGTTATTGAGTTGAAGAAGAAAAAGTGAGTGGTTGATTAGGTGATTAAGTGAGTAGTTGATTGAGTTAGATTGGGTTGATTAAGTTGTTGCTGATCAAAATCTTCATTCAAAATAGCCAATCACTTAACACAATCAACTTAATAAACCATCCACTACAAAAAACAAGGTTGATTAAGTTAATAATAGGATCAGTTAAATGGTTAGTAGTTGATAAGTTTACTATCCCCGTTAGCTTAATCACCCCTGTTACTTGTTGAATGGTTGATCGTGTTGTAAAACACTTCTTAATTCTGTTGATTTTAAAATTCTGAGAGCAATTCCGATTCCGACAATCCCCCCTCAACTCGCTACCGCGAGTTTTTCTGTTTCCAGGAGTTGTAAAAGTGCTTTTTCGGCAATATTCAACTCAGCAGCTTTGGCATCTTCGTGGCTGTCAATTTTCTCAAGGTATTTAAATATAGTGCCTTCCTCGTAGCTTTTTATTACCGTTGGGTGTACGTAGTATTTTTTGCAAACGGTGCGGGTGTTGCCAAGGTTAATGGCTACCTCATCCAATACGCTTACAATTTTCTTTTTGCATTCGGTAATGTTTTGAAACTCGCCGGCCTCTTTAAAGGCGTAAAGGGCGCTTACACTACCACTCCAGGTGCGAAAATCTTTGGCGGTAAAATCTTCGCCGGTAATGCCTTTCAGGTAATCGTTAATATCACCCGAGCCGACACTACACCGTTCACCATCGGGTTTATAATACTGAAAAAGGTCCTTGCCAGGTATATCGCGGCATTGCTTTACCAGGTTGGCCAGGCGCCTGCTTTGCAGGGCTACTTTATGAAAAACACCTTTTTTACCTTTAAACTCAAACTTTATTTTTGATCCTTCAATGGCCACATGTTTGTTAAGCAGTGTGGTTAAGCCAAACGACCCGTAAAGCTTTTTGTACGATTCATTACCCACGCGAATGCTGGTCAGTTCCATCAGGCGTACTACCAGCGCCACAACTTTTTCATGATCAAGGTTGTGGCGGGCCAGGTCTTTATCTACCTGGGCGCGTATGGCAGGCAGGTGTTCGGCAAAGGTTTGCAGGCGGTGGTATTTGCTTTGATTTCGGATCTGGTTCCAGCCGGCATGGTAGCGGTATTGTTTACGTCCTGCAGCATCGGTACCTGTAAACTGCAGGTGGCTGTTTTCATAAGGCGAGATCCATACGTTGGTGTAAGCCGGGGGGATAACCAGTTTGGCAAAACGGGCAATCAATTTCTTATCCTTTACCAGCACGCCACCGGCATCATAATAACTCCAGCCCTTGCCCGCTTTTTTACGGGTATAGCCTGGGGTTGAATCTGAAACATAGCGTAAGCCAACTGCCTTTGCCGTAACTTTTGGGTCGCGACCAATTTTTTCGAGTTTTTGTACCAGGCGATTCATGCAAAGTACAACAAGGGGCAGGGGATTAAGTTTTAGGGGAAGGGCTAAGAATCAATAGCCCATAGGGGCATGTCATAATATTTTTACAGCATATACAGGCTATCCTCAAAACCAATTTGTAGTTTTAGCTATTAATGTATCATAAACATTTATTAACCAAATTCATGCTGCCTAAAAACTGTAAAACATTTATTTTAAGCCTGTCGTTAACAGCCGGGATAGCTGCCTGCCATGCGGCCCCGCAACAAACTGCGGTTGCCGATACCGGCAAAGGTGCACCTGTTGAAACCATTAAGCCCAACAGCGATTATAAATCAGCCTTCCCCGGTCAAACGCGTATCACAGGCGTTAAAACCAAAATGGCGGTAACCGCAACCGTTATTAACAGCGAGTTAAAGCAACCCTGGGCGCTTTGCGTATTGCCCGATGGCCGCTTTCTGATAACCCAAAAGGGTGGTACTATGCGGATCCTAAAAGCTGATGGACAGGCCGATAAAACGATAAGCAATTTGCCTGCAGTGTTGGCCCAGGGCCAGGGCGGCTTGCTGGATGTTAACATCGATCCTGATTTTAAAACCAACCGGATGATATTTTGGGATTATGCCGAAGTAACCCCCGAAGGTAACGTACTGGCCGTAGCTAAAGGTAAATTATCTGCAGATGAAACCCAGGTAGAGAATATTGAAGTGATATACCGTGCAAAGCCCGCTTATAGGGGTGCTTTACAGTACGGCAGCCGCATTTTGTTTGATAAGCAAGGCAACTTGTTTGTAAGCACCGGTGAACGTTCTGGCGGCGATATACGCATGAAAGCGCAGGATTTGAGCGCTGCTATTGGTAAAGTACTGCACTTAACCAAAGATGGTAAGGCGGTGCCGGGTGGCCCCTTTGCCAATACCCCAAATGCCCTGCCCGAAATTTATGCCTACGGTTTCCGCAACCCCGAAGGGATGGCCTGGAACCCCGCAACCGGCGAACTATGGGAAGATGAGTTTGGTCCGCGCGGCGGCGACGAGATCAATATCATCCGCCCGGGCAATAATTACGGCTGGCCTGTGGTTACCTATGGTATTGAATACAGTGGCGAAAAAGTTGGTGATGGTATTCAGCAAAAAGAGGGTGTAACCCAGCCCGTTTATTACTGGGACCCTGTTATATCGCCTTGCGGTATCACTTTTTACACCGGCGATATGATACCCGAATGGAAGGGCAACCTTTTTGTAGCCGCCCTCAGCGGATCGCACATAGCACGCCTGGTTATTAAAGATAATAAAGTTGTAGGCGAGGAGCGCCTGTTTAAAGATAAACGCGAACGCTGGCGCTCGCTTGCCACCGGTAAAGACGGTGCGTTGTACGGCGTAACTGATAATGGCAAAATGTACAGGATAGCTAAACAATAGTAAATAAAAAGCATTACAAAATCCCGAATGGGCAACCATCCGGGATTTTGTTTTTTATAAAGATAGTTAAAAACGCCGCAGGGCAAACGCATTTAAATAGTTAAAACAGGCACAAATATTTGGATGCGCCTAAATTGGCTATCAGTTTAGTGTTAACCATGATAAAATATAAAATATTGATTATTAACTATTTATGAATGTTTTATCTGAAATGTGTTAAGTTATGTTAACCCAATTAGATGCGTTTGCCCTGAAAAATGCCGCCAAATATTTGCCGGGTTTGATATTAATCGGTATTCTTGAAACATCACACATATCTTTAAAAAGCGCCGTGGCCAATGGCCGGCGTAATAACTATTCATGAGCACTATTCCTGCAACTTTAAAAACCAAACAACACTTCGAAATCCTGGACGGCATGCGCGGTGTTGCCGCTTTGGCGGTAGTGGTATTTCATTTTACCGAGTTCCTTTTTCCAAGTTACGATGTAAACTTTATTGGCCACGGCTTCCTCGCTGTCGACTTTTTTTTCTGCCTGTCGGGTTTCGTAATAGGTTATGCTTATGATGACCGGATTGGTAAAATGGGCGTGCTGGAGTTTTTTAAATCAAGAATAATCAGGCTGCATCCGTTGGTTATTTTAGGTTCGGTGTTGGGCCTTATTGGTTTTCTTGTTGATCCGTTTGGCGGTCATCCGGAGGCTTACAGCGTTGGCCGGCTGGCGCTGATATTTGTAAGCTCGATGCTGCTTATCCCGTTCCCGGCCATGCAGGAGCGGTATTTTAACTTGTTTAGTTTTAACGCGCCTGCATGGTCGTTATTTTGGGAGTATATAGCAAATATTGTTTATGCGTTGGTGCTTTACAAGCTTGCGCGCAAGTATTTGGTTGTATTGCTGGTTATAGCCGCGGCAGCGCTCGGTTTTGTGGCCTTCCATGCCAAAATATTATCGGGCGGCTGGGCCGGCGAAAACTTTTGGGAAGGCGGTGCCCGCATTTTTTATTCGTTTACAGCCGGGCTGCTTGTATACCGTTTTAACTTCATTATCAAAAACAAGCTTGGCTTTATTGGGCTTGCCCTATTACTGTTAGCGGCATTAATGATGCCCCATAGTAAATGGAACTGGCTTGCTCAATTGCTCGTGGTTCTTTTTTATTTTCCGCTGCTTATCGCTTTGGGGGCAGGTGCCACGCTTTCGGGAGGCCTTAAAAAACTCTGCAACTTTTCGGGTAATATTTCTTACCCATTGTATATGACCCATTATGTGGGTATCTGGTTTTTTGGCAATTATGTAATAAGCCACAAGCCGCCAACCAGCCAAATTGTTTATATAGTAATTGCAGGCGTAATATTGCTGGTTGGTATGGGCTACCTGGCCATGGTGGCTTATGATATTCCGGTAAGGAAGTATTTGAGTGGTAAGCGGCAGCAGGGCTGATGAGATGATAACAAATGATCGACTTTTATTACCAGTCAATTTTTTTGCCGGTGAGTATTTTATATTATTGTTTAATGAGAAGAAAAGACGACATCCTTTGGAAAGGGATTCTCGAAGATGTTTTTGACGATTTTTTATGCTTTCTTAATCCTGATGCTTCGGATATTTTCGACTTTGATAAAGGGTTTGAATTTTTGGATAAAGAGCTGGAGCAGGTTTTCCCGCCGGAGAAGGACGAGTATTCTCCGAAAGTAATTGATAAACTGGTTAAGGTATTTACCAAAAGCGGCAACGAGGAATGGATTTTGGTACATATCGAGGTGCAGGGTCAATATCAAAAGGATTTTGGTAGTCGTATGTTTACCTACTTTTACCGGATATTGGATAAGTATCAAAAACCTATAGTTGCATATGCCATCTTTACCGAGGCGAACACAAAAGAACGGTCGGATCATTTTACCTTAGACTTTATGGGTACAAGTTTGCGATATACTTTTAATACCTATAAAATAGCCAGCCAAAGTGATGAGGAATTAATGGCCAGTGATAACCCTTTTGCGTTGGTAGTATTGACTGTAAAAGCCGCGCTCGCTGGTAAAAATATTAAGGATACCGACGAAAAAGATGAGCTTTTGTTTGCTTTAAAGCTCAAGTTAGCTAAGTTGCTGTTAACAAGGCAAATTGCAAAAGAAAAGATCAGGGTATTAATGAATTTTTTGAAATATTATGTGCGCTTTGAAAACCCGGATATAAATACTAAATTTGAACAAGAGGTTAAAAACTTAACAGAAAGGAGTACCACTATGGGCATTGAAGAACTTTTATTAGATAGGGCCGAGAAGCAAGGTATTCAAAAAGGTATTGAAAAAGGCATTCAAAAAGGCAAGCAGGAAGGTAAACGGGAAGAAGCAATTACCATAGCCCGTGAACTTAAAAAAGAAGGCCTGACTTCTGAGTTCATTGCAAAAACCACTAAACTTTCTGTTGAGGAAATAGAAAAACTTTAATTGATAACGTCGATAAAGTATAGCAGCAGAGCCCTAAAAGGGCTTTTGTTGTTTTAAAGCCTTCAAAAAGTTGGGAAGAATAATGTGCCGACAAGGCATCAAAGTGAATAATGAGTGGCTTAGGCCCATCCCATTACATTCACTATTCACTATTTACCATTCAAAATTACATTCCCTTCAGCACCCCAACCAAATATTCCACCTGATCCGCATGTATATCTAAGTGTGTTACAAAACGGATGCGGTGTTTATCAGTATCGCTGGCTTTAATGCCTTTTTCGGCCAGTTTGGCCAGTACTGCTTTGGCGGGTTCTACAGTATCAAATAGTACAATATTGGTTTCCACCGGCATTACATGGCTTACCCAGCTTAAATTAGCCAGTTCTTCGCCCAAAATGCGAGCGTGGGCATGGTCTATTTTCAGGCGTTCTACATGGTGGTCCAATGCATATATAGCCGCCGCTGCAAGGAAGCCCGCCTGCCTCATACCGCCACCCATTACCTTACGAATGCGGCGCGCGTATTTAATAGTGGCCTTATCAGCCAGTAAAACCGAGCCAACCGGCGCGCCAAGCCCTTTAGATAAGCAAACAGAAATGCCATCAAAATAAGTTCCGTAATCAACAGCCTTATCGCCGGTATGGGCAAGGGCGTTAAAAATACGGGCGCCATCCAAATGGAGTTTTAGATCTCTGGCATGGCAAAGCTGATCTATTGGTTTAATGTCATTTAAAGTATAGCAGCTGCCACCGCCTTTGTTCACTGTATTTTCTAACACCACCAAACTGGTGTGGGGATAGTGAATATTTTCGGCATTAATTTCCGGCTCAATCATTTCGGCTGTGATAATGCCGCGGTAGCCGTTCAGTAAACGGGTAGATACGCCGGAGTTAAAGGCAATACCGCCACCTTCATAACGGTACACGTGAGCGGTTTGATCGGCAATAAGCTCATCAAGCGGTTGGGTAAAGCACTTAATGGCTATCTGGTTGGTCATGGTACCCGATGGACAAAAAATTCCCGCTTCCATCCCAAACATGGCGGCCGCTTTTTCTTCCAGGGCGTTTATGGTTTCATCTTCGCCAAAAACATCATCGCCAACTTTGGCGCTCCACATGGCTTCCAGCATGCCTGGAGTTGGTTTGGTAACGGTGTCACTGCGTAAATCAACAGTCATCATATTAAATATCTAAAAATTACGTTCTTTGTATTTTATACTTGTTATGCGCTCAATTTTAATCATTTTATTTTTTATGCTGTGTTTTGTATCAGCAAAATCGCAAAAATGGCAGTCGGGTGCTTTTACCGATGTAAAAGGTAACCGCAGTGCCGGTTTTATCCGCGTAAACCCCGGCGGCAAAGGCCCTATTAAAGATGAAGGCTTTATTGAGTTTAAAGACGACGAAAAAACAAACCCCTATAAACTCAGCGCCAGTGATATCCGCTCGTTTGTGGCAGGTAAGGATAGCTTTGTGGTTGCCCACGCCCCACGCAACGAAGACTGGAGCAAAGAGGAAACCGATTTTGTACAGGTAGTATTGGACGAGCCACTTAAACTATATGCGGCCAAAGGCGCAACAGGCGGTGGCGGCGGTGTACATTTTTCGCCGGGTGTAGCTATGGGCTATGGCAGTGGTGGTTACGGTGGCGGCCTTGGCGGCGGTGTAGGTGTTTCGCTCGGCGGCGGCGGTGGTAATGGAGGCGGTGGTAAAAGCTCAAAAACAACCTACTATTTTGGCGAAAGTACCGCCGATATGCAGCGCATAACCGATGCCAACTTTGAAGATATTATGGTAGAGATATTGGGCGACGAAGAGCAGGTGGTTGAAAGCATTAAACAGCACAAGTATAACCTCAAAAATATAGATAAGCTTCTTGACTACTACAACAAATCGGTAGCTGCACATAAAGGGCAGCCGGCGCAGTAAACCGGTTAATAAAACGTTTGAAATTACAGGTCGTTCCCAAAAGGAGCGACTTTTTTATTGAACCGTCTTGTTTTTCAAATAATCCATACTAAGCCCGTAGATATTATCATAATTAAAAAATTATGCCATATCTTTTATTAAATCATTTAAAAAACTATCTTTAAGCCTTACATAATTGTAAAACATAAAAGCTGATCTTATTGAAAACAATTACCCGCAGAGATTTTTTGGGTAAGGGTGCTATGCTGGCTGGTGGGGCTTATCCCGCTATGTTGGCATTGGGCATGCTAAAACCCGCTCCCGCGCACGCCTTTAATTTGGAGGGCGATGGCAAGGGCAAACACATTATTATATTAGGAGCGGGCCTTGCCGGCATGACCTGCGCTTATGAGCTTAATAAATTGGGCTATCAATGCACCATACTGGAGGCCCGCCAGCGTACCGGCGGCCGCTGCTGGAGTATCCGCAACGGCGCAACTAACCAGGAGATTGACAAACCGGCGGTTACCGCCAAATTTGATGATGACCTTTACTTTAACGCAGGCCCGTCGCGCATTCCGCATCATCACGAGTTAACGCTGCATTACTGTAAAGAGCTTGGTGTACCTATACAGGTGTACAACAACGTTAATGAGGGCGCTTATTATTTTGCCGAAGGCAAAGGCCCGCTCTCTAACAAAAAAGTCCGTGTACGCGAAATTCATAACGATATCCGCGGTTATATGACCGAAATGCTGGCCAAAAGCATCGATCATGGAGGCCTTGATAGCACCATGACCAGAGAGGATGGCGAAAAGATAATAGCCTATCTGCAAGCCGAAGGAGGTCTTGATGTAGATAAGCTGTACAAGGCATCAGCAAGGAGGGGGTATACCGAATCGCCGGGAGCGGGAGACAGGCCAGGCAAAATTGCCGATCCGCATAAGCTGGCCGATATACTGCATTCGGGCCTCATGGATCCTGATTTTTACAACGTGGCTGAATATACCTACGAATTGCAGATGACCATGTTCCAGGCCGTTGGGGGTATGGATCAGATTGCCAAAGCTCTTGAAAAAAAGGTAGCGCCATCTGTAAAAAAGGGTGCTGAAGTTACTTCGATCAATAACCTGGCCGAGGGGGTAAAAATTACTTATAAAGATGCCGCGGGCGTTCATGAGTTAACCGGCGATATGTGTATTTGCACTTTACCACTGCCTGTTTTAAGTAACGTAAACAACAATTTCTCGGGCGATGTTAGCCGGGCTATCGATTATATCAGCTATATACAAACAGGTAAAATAGGTTTGCAGTTTAAACGCAGGTTTTGGGAGGAGGATGAGCATATATACGGCGGTATTACCCACACCAACAACGATTTAACACAAATTTTTTACCCATCTTATGATTATTTAGGAAAAAAGGGTATCTTGATTGGATATTACAATTTTAACGAAAAAGCCCAGAAAATCGGCGCTTTAGGTTATGCCGAGCGTGAGAAGTTTGCGCTGGAAAAAGGCAGGCTAATCCACCCTCAATATGATAAGGAATTTGAAGCGTCTTTTTCAGTTAGCTGGCACAAAACAAAATACAATTTAGGCGGATGGGCTGTTTACAGCATCGAAACACGCAAAACACAATACCCGGTACTATTAAAGCCCGATAAGCAGGTATACTTTGCCGGCGAACACCTAACCTATCTGAACGCATGGATGGCCGGCGCATTTGAATCGGCCCGCAGTACAGTGGCTGCCCTGCATGCCAGGGTAACTGAAGGCCGCGCAAGCTACCCAGCGGTAAAATAGGTTTTGGAAATAGAATCAAGAGTCAAGACAGCTGTAGGGGAGTGGAAAATGTTTCTGGACTAAGATTGAATTGGTTAAAACTATAATACTACAAGATAAATAAATCTGTCATGTGTCAGGATCATCAGTCTTGATACTTGATACTAACTACTTGATACTTAAAAAAATGGCAAACTCACTTAACCGCAGAAACTGGATCAAGTCCAGCGCACTTATGGCCGGGGGACTGGCCTTCTTTTCGGGGACAATCAGTAAGCTGGCCGCTATGCCGGTTGCTAAGAAGCTGGCCCCGCTGGCTAAACGCTTTACCGATATGGATGCCATAGCAGATGCGCCACCGGTATTAAAAGCCCGCTTACTGGCTAATGAAAACCCATTTGGCCCATCACCCGCCGCAAAAAAAGCAATCCAGGAAGCTATCGACCTGGGTTACCAATACCCAATGCAATCAATGGGGGTGCTTTACGATAAAATTGCCAGCTATGAGGGAATTTCATCCGGTAACGTCCTAATGGAATCCGGCTCATCACCATTATTATTGGCCGCCGCCATGTATTACAGCAAGGGCGGAAAAAGCATTATCACCGGCGATCCATCTTATGACGACCTGCCATCGCATGCCGAAAGGCTGGAAGGCAAATGGGTTAAAGTACCATTGACCGCCGACTATAAACTTGATTTGGACGCCATGGAGGCCAAAATCGACGCTAACACGGGGTTGGTTTATATCTGTAACCCAAATAACCCAACCGCGACTATATTGGATACCGCCAAATTAAAAGCCTTTTGCGAGCGGGTATCAAAAAAAGTAACTGTTTTTGTTGATGAAGCCTACATCGATTACCTGCCCGATCCTAAAGGTTCCTCGATGATAAGCACCATGAAAGCCGGCAGCAATATTATAGTTGCCCGTACATTCTCTAAACTATACGGGTTTGCCGGCCTGCGCTGCGGGTACATCGTGGCTCAACCGGATACTATTAAGGCCTTATCTAATTACACCACCGGTTTCTCGCTGTCGGCAACAACAATTGCCGGTGCTATTGCCGGCTATCGCGAGGAGGCATTTTTGAAAGAAGCTTTAGAAAAAACGCTGGCATCAAAAGAGTATTTGTACTCGGTGCTGAAAAAGGAAGGCTACGAATACATTCCGTCATCGGCCAATTTTGTAATGTTCCCGCTAAAAATGGACAGCAGAAAATTTGTTAGCGAAATGATGAAACGTGGCGTGGGCGTACGCAGCTGGCAATTCAACAATAAAGAGTGGTGCCGCGTAAGCATCGGCCGCATGGACGAAATGGAAGCATTTGCCGAGGCGTTTAAACAACTAAGTTAGAATAGAATCAAGAGGTTAGAATCAAGAGTCAAGACAAAGAACTTTTGATTCTAACATTTTATCTACCCCACCTTCATATTTCAAAGCAAATAGGTACAGTAATATAATAACAAATATCAATTGCAGAATCAGCTTTAGATACCAACAAGTAAAGTCTTAACTCTTGATTCTTGACTCTTGATTCTCCCCGAAAAATATGCGTAAACTAACATTAACAATACTTTTAACCGGTTCTATTTATTTAAGCCGTGCACAAACAACTGCGGCGGTAAATCCTCGTCCGCTTACTATGGATGAGTATAGCAAAGCCCAAACCTTTACCATTGCCGATCTGGATAAGGATACATATGTAAAATTTGAGAACGCCTACGTACTGGACAGGTATGAAAACCGGAAACCGTATTTTATCACCGGATCTGACGGGCTTAAAAAACGCGTCGACCTTTATAAGCTGATAGCTAAGGAAGGCATGCAGGAAATTGGGCTGATGGTGTTTTATACCAACGAAAAAGGCAAATTATATAAAGCCCTGGTGCCCGATTTTACTGCCGATGGCAAAGTATGGGAAAAGTACTTTTTAGATATTGATAATATTAACAAGGTTGAAACCAATTTTATTCTGAAGCTATCGTATGTATTGTCAAAAGAGGTAAGTTTTCAGCAATATAAAGTGCTGAACGGCGGCAAGGATATGAAGGAAGAATCAGCTACATACGGTAACGATATTTGTTTCCCTGGCGATGAGATGGTAACCATGGCCAATGGTAGCAAAAAAATGCTGAGCACGATAAAAAGCGGCGATGAAGTAATTACCATTGACCCGGCCACCAATAAAAGTTCGGTAGTTAGGGTAAAGGAGTTAACCACCCACGAAGCAAAAAATTATGCCTTAACACGCCTGGTGCTTGTTGCTGCAGATGTTAAAAACACCAGGACAGGTAGGTTGGTAAACCTGAATACCAAAGTATTGCAGGCCACGCCAAACCACCCGATGCTTACCAAACAGGGCAGCCTAAAAATGGGCGAGATAGCTACCGGCCAGGAAGTGCTTTGCCTTAACGAGCAAACCGGCAAATACGAAGCCTTTACTGTACTTCAGAAAACAGAAAATGGCGGCGGTATCCAAAAAGTTTACAACATAGTAGCCGATGGCGGCAGCACCCTGCTGATGAACGGCGTTATGGTGATGCAGAAGTAAACTCTACCCAAATCCTCCCCCCAATGTCATTAAGTTAAGAAAAACAGAAGTGGAAAATAATATCGAACACTGAATTCCGAATATCCAACACCGAAGTTTTTCCTTCATTATTCGAAATTGGATATTCGGTGTTCGATATTAAGTCAACCTTAATTCCTTAACAAAAAACCTCTATCTTGCCAATCAAAAGCTCCCCCTTTAGGGGGCTGGGGGGAATGGCAATAAAAACAACCGTTATTACAGGTGCTACATCGGGCATTGGGAAAGAAACCGCGCTTTCATTGGCCCGGCAGGGGCATTCACTTTACCTGTTGGTGCGCAACATGCAAAAAGGCGATGAACTCAAAACCTATTTAATTAACGAAACCGGGAACAAGGAAGTGCATGTTATTAAATGCGACCTGGCCGATTTACAAACCGTGCGCGATGCCGCTGTCGAATTATCCGGCAAGTTATTTGCCATCAACACGCTTATCAACAACGCAGGCGGTATTTTTGCGGAACGTGAGCTAAGTAAAGATGGTTTTGAATTAACCTTCACCATTAACCACCTCGGGCATTTTTTATTGACTAACATGCTGATGCCGCTGCTGCAAAAAGGGCAGGCACGCATTATCAACGTTAGCTCAGAAGCACATAAACGTGGTACCCCACAGTTTGATGATCTGCAATGCGAGCGATCATACAATTCATGGAAAGTTTATGGGATGAATAAACTGTTCAATATCTATTTTACACAATCGTTAGCCTCAAAATTTGCCAATAAGGGTGTTCTCGCATTTTCGTTGCATCCGGGTGTGGTAAATACCCACTTTTGGGATGATTTTAAAGGGCTGGGCAAACTGATGACCACCCTGATTCGCCCGTTTATGATCAGCGCACAGCAAGGGGCGGCAACTACCGTATTCCTGGCAACCGCGCCGCGCCTTGATAAATATAACGGCGGCTATTTTAAAAAGAAAAAAATTGCCAAAACATCTGCCATCGCCACGGATACCGCTGCCCGCGACAAACTTTGGGCTATCAGCGAGAAATTGAGCCTTTGACGATGTGCAGATATGCAAATTTCAAATATGCAGATTTCAGATGGATGATTAAATTCTCATTTGAATATTTGAAATCCGGACATTCACTAATTCCTCATCTGCATATTTGCACATCTGAAATCTGTACATTGATAAATTCCTCATCTGCATATCTGCAAATTTGAAATCTACACATCTACTACTCTGTATCTAAAAAGTTACCAAATAAACGTCATTTTAAAAGTTGTAACATTCAAACTTAATATCTACATTAGATGACTTAAATATGACAATTATGCTGGTAAACAAAAAAATATTAGTTACCCTTGGCCTCATGTCGGTAGTGGTAATAGGTGCCATGACATCGATGACACCCAAAAAAGCCGATGAGCC
Source organism: Mucilaginibacter sp. KACC 22773 (assembly GCF_028736215.1). Lineage (NCBI taxonomy): Bacteria > Pseudomonadati > Bacteroidota > Sphingobacteriia > Sphingobacteriales > Sphingobacteriaceae > Mucilaginibacter > Mucilaginibacter oryzagri. The sequence goes on along the minus strand of NZ_CP117883.1, from coordinate 4,903,422 downwards.
GGGTTGGAAAAACCTGAAAGTATTACCCAAAAACATCACCAAAGATCAATTGCATGATGTAATGGAAGAGTGGGAACACTCGTTGGGTGTGCATTGCAACTTTTGCCACGTACGTGATGAAGCCGCAAAACAAATGGACTGGGCAAACGATGCCAAACCAGAAAAGAAAATGGCGCGCGATATGTTCAAGATGATGAACAAAATCAACGAGAAATATTTTGATGCTAAAAAAGACTCATTAGGCTTAACATTAAAATCGGGAGTTAACTGTTACAGCTGCCATCGTGGCACTGCCCATCCCGAAGTAACATTGCCTGCAGGTCGTGGCCCGGGCGGCCCTCCTCCGGGTGCCCCTGGTGTTGGCCCCGGTGGTCCGCCGCCAAACGGACAGCCTGGTTCTCCACCCGCAGGTACACCAGCACCTGATAAAAAGGAATAATATAAAAAGGCCTGTGATTGATATCACAGGCCTTTTTATTTGGCCAAAAACGAAAAATAGTTGTATAATAAGCTAAAAATACCCTTTTTACTATTGCCGGTAAATATTCATTATAAATTCACATTTTTTTGACTATTTTAGGGTTTGAAAGTACCCCTTAATTAACTCACATTATGACAGCCGAATTAGATACAAAAAACGGTATTGATAACATTGCAAAAATAAAACCCTTGGCCGCCCAAAAAGAGCTGCGTTGCCGTGGTTGTGGCAATGTTGGTATATCCCGCATAAAAAGAGGCCCATTGGTTAAAACTCTTTTTTTCTGGTTACCGCTTAAACATTATGTTTGTTATCGTTGTAGCCGTAAAAGCTACAGGCTTGATAGGTCTGGCCGGTAAAAACGGAGCTGAATTCTCTGGTTCGTTTCTCTAAAAATGCTTTTGGGATGAAAAATCAAGGCCGATTTAAATATCAGGCGCAGTACGTTTAGTCCCGTATAAGAAGACTAAAAGCCGTGGCGTTGGATATTAAAAGTATTGGGTATTAAGAATTCATTGCTATATATTATTATATCTGGGTTTTTATTTAAGCCGATGCCATTGTTCGTTTATCGAAAGCATTTACCAACATCCTAAATTTTCCCGGCGGTCAACCGTTAAATCAGTTACATTTGTTTTATGCAAAAAATACTGGTAGCCAACCGGGGCGAAATAGCTTTAAGGGTAATGAGATCGGCCCGCGAAATGGGCATTAAAACTGTTGCCGTTTATTCGGATGCAGATCGTGATGCATTACATGTGCGCTATGCTGATGAAGCTGTGCATATTGGCGCTGCACCATCCAATCAATCTTATCTTGTTGGCGAAAAAATTATAGCCGCCTGCATAAAAACTGGTGCCGAAGCTATTCACCCAGGTTACGGTTTTTTGAGCGAGAATGCTGCTTTTGCAAAACTGGTGCGCGAGGCAGGTCTTATCTTGATAGGGCCATCGCCCGAGGCCATGGAGATTATGGGCAATAAGCTATCGGCCAAAGCGGCAGCGCTTAAGTACAATATCCCCATGGTGCCCGGTACCGAAGAAGCTATAACCGATGTAGTCGAGGCAAAAAAACGTGCAGTTGAAGTTGGCTTTCCTATACTAATAAAAGCAGCTGCAGGCGGTGGCGGTAAAGGCATGCGTATAGTTGACGGTCCCGGTGATTTTGAAGAGCAAATGCAGTTAGCCGTATCCGAGGCAACTTCGGCCTTTGGCGATGGATCGGTATTTATTGAACGGTATGTTTCGTCGCCAAGGCATATCGAGATCCAGGTTCTGGGCGATACGCACGGTAATATTGTGCACCTGTTTGAGCGCGATTGCTCGGTACAGCGCCGCCATCAAAAGGTGATTGAAGAAGCACCTTCAAAAGTGCTTACCCCGGCCATAAGGGCGCAAATGGGCAAATGCGCGGTTGATGCGGCCAGGTCTGTAAACTACACGGGGGCCGGCACGGTGGAGTTTATTATGGATGATGCACTCAACTTTTATTTCCTGGAGATGAATACCCGGCTCCAGGTTGAGCACCCGGTTACAGAACTAATTACCGGGATTGACCTGGTAAAGGAACAAATTAATATAGCCCGTGGCTTGCCTATCAGTTTTAAACAGGACGATTTGCAGATACGCGGCCACGCGTTGGAATTAAGAGTTTATGCCGAAGACCCGGCCAATAATTTCCTGCCGGATATTGGCACCCTGCAAACTTATATTACGCCAAAAGGGGCGGGGGTAAGGGTTGATGATGGTTTTGAGCAAGGCATGGAAATTCCCATTTATTACGACCCGATGATAGCCAAGCTGATTACCTATGGTAAAGACCGTACCGAGGCCATAGAACGCATGATAAGGGCAATTGACGAATACCAGATAACCGGTATTACAACCACTTTGGGCTTTGGCAAATTTGTAATGCAGCACGAGGCTTTTATATCGGGTAATTTTGATACCCATTTTGTAAAAAAGTACTTCAACGCTGATGTATTGCAAACCGGGAATGAAGATGAAGCCAGGATTGCCGCGATATTGATGGAGCAATTGCTTGGCAACCGGAAAGCTACTGTGACGGCCCACGTTACTGCTGAAACCAGTAATTGGGTAAAAAACAGGAGCCGGTTGTAGCTATAAAAGTTCCGTCAGTTCAGCAAAGTTATCCACCGTAGCCACCATACCATCGGGTACAACCCCAAAGCCATAGCTTGCAAAAATGAATGGTACACCTGCCTTTGTTGCCGATGTATAATCGCCCATGGTATCGCCTACGTAAACAGGGGCCTGCAGGCCATGATCGTTCACAATATCCTTAATATTATCTGCCTTGGGGTTACCCTTGGTGCCAAAGCATTGGTGCGCCAAAAAGTAAGGGTGCATATTATTTAAATCCAGGAATACCTCAATATACCCATTTTGGCAATTGCTCACAATGTATAGTTTGTATTTTGCGCCCAGGTATTTCAGGGTTTCTTCCAGCTCCGGGTAAAGTTCACCGCCTTTTTTATGCAATATTTCCAGTTCGCTCACAGCGCATAGGGCTTGTACTTCTTTGCGCTGTTCATCACTCAGGGCAGGGAATAGCTTATCAAATATAGCATCATAGGTCATACCGGTAATTGATCTTACGCGTTCAACGGTCATATCTTCGTTCAAATAATCAACCTGGTTAAGCGCGTGTTGCCAGGCCAGCGCCACGTTTGCAGTGCTATCCCAAAGAGTTCCGTCCAAATCAAAAATTATGCTGTCGAATGTGTTTTTTAATGAATTATCCATATTGGCGGCAAAAGTAGCAGATTATTTTTCTGCGCGGCAGATGGCGTTGATTTATTTTATATTTAGATTATAAAAAGATGGTCTATTTTAAAAAAATTAGTTTTAACCCGGAAGACACTGCCATACTGGAAGCAGCTTTAAATGAGTTTTCTGAAGAACGGGTAAGTTTGGCCGAGTTTCAACCCAAAATTGGCAACCAATTTTTTGCGAGGCAAATAGATAAAAGCGGCATCAATTATACCCGTTTAATGTCGCGGTTTGACAGGTTTGTGCCCAAGCTGATTTTTTACATGGCGATTAAAAGAGGTAACTGCGTTTGCCGGCCTAGTATAAGTAACCGTTCATTTGGTGTTTTGGTATTAATTATTGGCGGTATTGCTGCTAATACGATGTCGACCGATAAAAACGACCCGCATTATGCCGGGCTGATAATCCTCAGTACGACTTTAGCCATTTTTATTTTGTTTACAGTAATGGAGTGCCTGCAAACACAAATGAAAATTAAACGGGCTTTATCAACCTATAAATTGATAAAGCGGATTGCTCTATGAAGTGTACTATTGTCATCCACCCCTCACAAATATCCCATCTGTACACTAATGCCTTACCAATTGAGTAAATTTGTTTAAATACATTAAACAAAGGAACATTTTATATTGAATACCAACCGCCCGCCCAAAAATACCATCGACAACAAAATAACCTTAAAAGAACGTTTCGACGCGTTGCGCAACCTGCCTGCCTTTTTTAGGTTGGTATGGCAAACCAACCGCTGGATGACTGTAGTTAACGCCCTGTTGCGTATTGCCCGCTCGGCCATGCCGCTTGGTCTGCTGTACGTGGGCAAGCTTATTATTGATAAGGTGGTTACCATAAGCCACAGCCAGGTAAAAGATATGGCCCAGCTTTGGGAGCTGGTAGGGCTTGAGTTTGCTTTGGCGATATTAACCGATGCGTTAAGTCGCGCAATTACCCTGATGGATAGCCTGCTTGGCGATTTATTTAGCAACCACACATCCGTAAAAATCATGGCGCACGCCGCCACGCTGGATCTTGATCAGTTTGAAGATTCGGTGTTTTACGATAAGCTGGAACGCGCACGGCAGCAAACCGTTGGGCGCACCATATTACTATCGCAGGTAATGAGCCAGGTGCAGGATTTAATAACCATGGGCTTTTTGGCGGTAGGGTTGATGGCCTTTAACCCATGGCTTATAATATTGCTCCTTATAGCCATTATCCCCGCTTTTTTAGGCGAATCGTACTTTAACGACCGGAGCTATGCCCTTACCCGCGGCCAAACGCCCGAAAGGCGTGAACTGGATTATATCCGCTACCTGGGCGCCAGCGACGAAACGGCCAAGGAGGTAAAAATATTCGATCTTTCGGGGTTTATCATCGACCGCTTTAAACAGCTTTCGAATAAATTTTATACTGATAATAAGCGGCTGGCCATCAACCGGTCCTTATGGGGTACGTTTTTTGCCATGCTGGGCAGCCTTGGCTATTACGGCGCTTATGTGGTGATTATTATCCGCGCGGTACAAGGCAGTGTAACCATTGGCGAACTGGCTTTCCTGGCAGGTTCCTTCAGGCAGTTGCGGGCTTTGCTCGAGGGAATACTCACCCGCTTTACAGCCGTATCGCAGGGGGCTATTTACCTGCGCGATTTTTTTGAATTTTTTGAGATCGAGCCTAAAATTAAACTTTCGGTAAGTGGCCTGCCATTCCCTGAAACTATTCGGCGGGGCTTTACTTTTGAGGATGTTGGGTTCAGGTACCTCAACTCCGATAAATGGGCCAACAGGCACCTTAGTTTTACCCTTTATCCCGGCGAAAAGCTGGCGCTGGTAGGGGAGAACGGGGCCGGCAAAACCACCCTGGTTAAATTATTAGCCCGGTTATATGACCCTACTGAGGGCCGCATTTTATTAGATGGCATCGACCTGCGCGAATATGACCTGGCCGATTTGCGGCTTAACGTAGGCATTATCTTCCAGGATTATTTGCGATACCAAATGAGTTTTGCACAAAACATTGCCGTGGGTAAAATAAGCGAACAGGATAACCGGCCGCTGATAGAACACTCGGCCCGCCAAAGCCTGGCCGATGTACTGGCTGCCAAACTACCCGGCGCTTATGACCAGCAACTGGGTAAACGCTTTGCCGACGGTGTTGAGCTGTCTGGCGGCGAATGGCAAAAGGTTGCCCTTGCCCGCGCTTATATGCGCGATGCCCAGTTACTAATATTAGACGAGCCAACCTCGGCCCTCGACGCCCGCGCCGAATTCAATGTTTTTGAACGCTTTGCCGAACTCACCAAAGGCCGGTCGGCAGTACTGATCTCGCACAGGTTTAGCACCGTGCGTATGGCCGACAGAATATTGGTACTCGAAAAAGGCGAGCTTGCTGAAATTGGCAGCCACGAAGAACTGCTCCTGAAAGGCGGCCGCTATGCCGAACTGTTTGATTTGCAGGCGGCGGGATATAGATAGTGAGTTGTGAGTTGTGAGTAGTGAGTTGTGAGTAGTGAGTAGTGAGTAGTGAGTTGTGTGTAGTGAGTTGTGAGTTGTGAGTAGTGAGTAGTGAGTTGTGAGTAGTGAGTTGTGAGTTGTGAGTTGGATTATGTTAAATAGTTAAAACAATCTTCGTCAAAGCAGCTTTCCATAATGACTAATGACTAATGACTAATGACTAATGACTAATGACTAATGACTAATGACTAATGACTAATGACTAATGATTGTAATAGGTATGTTACAAAGAATACAAAATTTGCTGGGTTTAGCTATAAAAAATATTGATAAATTCCATTTATCTTGAAAATTGCGTAAAACTACGTATGCATTTTCAGTGAAAACACCGTGTGTTTTTTAAATGTCAAGCCGTATCTTTGATGTAACATTTATTTAATACCTAAGTCCCGAATTTAATCTGCCTATCGCTATGAAACTTTTTTACCATTTTTTATTCTTCGTGATAGCATCACTCGTACTATTGGCATGTGCCAGTGTTTTTGCATCCGATCCTCAGGTTCAATCGCAAACAGATGAATTTACATCGCCGGAGCCCGACGATGACAGCCCTGTGCATGATTCAACAATAGCTGCCGACCAAACCGGCCTGTTTGTGCTTACAGGCTTAAAGGATAACACACAGTCATATCTTTTTTACGCGGTTAATGGCAAACAAAAACAGGTCTATAAAAAGTACTCATACCTGGACAATTTTCAAGTAGTATTCAATCAATTTAGCCTGCCCCAAAAATTCAAATAGTTCGATTCAGTTAATTTTTTAGTTTAATTTAGTTAGGGAAACAGTTGCAAGCAGCCGGTATAGCAATGTACCGGCTGTCTTGTTTTTGCAAGTTGCCCGGCAGCTCTTAGTATTTAAAATGCCCAAATGTAAAAAATATGCTTAACACGGGAATGGCGAGTAAAAAGTAGGCTTTGGCTAATTGCACATTATCGGCATTGCCAGTTATAAATACTTTGTACATGTCGGTTTTTATGGTTTCTATTCTTGCTTTCATAACTCAAAAAATTAAAGTCGCGGTAAATGTGGACTGTTGTAATTTTGACAGAAAGCGCTACGCAGGGTTTAATGATGTACAAAATTATCCTTGCTCATTTCGGGATGGTAATGTAACCCAGGAGTAAGCCAGTGGAGCAGTATCACCCTTGAATACCTGAAATTAAACGGCGATAATACTACAGCCACACTTAATATAATGGCACAATACAGCCAGGGGTTACTGCTGCCGGTTAAAACACTAATGGCCACGGCAAGGGTAACCATTTCGGCAACGTTTAGGGCATAGCTCACAAACATAGCCACATAAAAATACCCGGGTTCCCGTTCATAAACAAGGCCGCAGTGCGTGCAGGTTTTGTTCATCACCTGACCCTTAAAGCCATACATACTGTTGGCAAACAAGTCGCCACGGCGGCAACGGGGGCATTTTGCATGTACTATGGCGGGCCAGGCTGCTAATTTATATTGGGTAGTTTCCATAATGTTATCCAGTTTAAGATGTTAATATTTGTTTGCGAAATTCTTCGGGGGTAACGCCTTCTGTTTTTTTGAAAAATTTAGTAAAGTAGGAGTTGTCGCTAAAATTCAACCTGAATGAAATGTCGCTTATGCTCAACTGCGGATTGGTAAGCAAGCGCTTAGCCTCCAGCAAAGTGCGGTTGCGGATCAGTTCGCCGGCCGATAAACCCAATAAGTCCTTACAAACGGCATTAAGGTGGTTTGGGGTGATGTACAGCAGTTCGGCATAATCTTTTGGCAGCTTAATATCGGCGTAATGCTGTTCAATTAATTTTTGATAATTTTTAAGCAATGTTTGGTTGTAGGTTAGTTTACCGGCAGTAACCGGGTTATTATTAAGCCTGTTTACAAGGATAAAAATTTGTAACATCAGCAAACGCACCATATCGCTGCCAGATGGTGCAGGGCTGCTTATTTCATTGATGATGCGCTCAAACAGTTCTTTTACAGTGGCAAAGCTATTGGCGGGTAAATTAACAACGGCATCGTTTAAATTGCCGTTAAAAAACGAAAAACCATCCAGGTATCCCGGTTGTAATAAAAACGACTGGATAAAAGCTTCCGAAAAATTAATGATGTAGCCATCTGTAAACCCCTCAAAATGCCAGGAGTGCACCTGCCCCGGAACCATGAAATATATTTGGCCTGGCTTTACGTCAAAGCGTTCAAAATCGATGCTGTGCGTACCTGCACCATGGGTAAATAGTACCAGGTGATAAAACGAGTGCCTATGCGGAAAAAACAGACTTTTATGACTATCAAGATACGGCGCAAACCGGCTTACCAGCAGATCGTCCTGCCGAACGTCGGACAGGGAACAAATATCATAAATAGGAATGCTTTGTATCATAATTCAAAGCTACACACAATACCACCGCTTTAATGGTACTGTACATAGTTTGAATGGTACTATTTACTGATTTTTTTATTTTGATCTATTAAGCTTTAGTCCATTTCTGAATCACATTCTCCAACCGCTCAAAGGTAAAAGGCTTGCTTACAAAATCTTTCATGCCAGCCATGGTACATTCATTTTCATCCTCGCTTAAAACATTGGCCGTCATGGCAATGATAGGCGGCGCATGTTTGCCCTGCTTTTTTATAATGGTACGTGTAGCCTGTAACCCGTCCATTTCAGGCATCTGTACATCCATAAATATGAGATCGTAATGCTGCTTGTCGCTCATCAGGATTGCTTCCCGGCCATTTTCGGCAATATCTATACTATAACCAACCTTTTTGAAAATTTTGCTTGCAATCAGCTGGTTCATTTTATTGTCTTCGGCCAGGAGAATTTTTAGCGGGCGGTATTGGAATACTTCTTTGTTATCTGTTTTTACGTCGGCCGGTAATTCGCCATTGGCAACCCTTAAAGGCAAATTAAAAATAAATAACGACCCTTCGGCCTCCTTGCTGATGGCCCATATTTTGCCACCCATCAGTTCGACCAGTTTTTTACAGATGGACAGACCAAGGCCGGTGCCGCCATATTTGCGCAACGCCGTTGTATTTACCTGGGTAAATGGCTTAAATAATTGCGTTAATGATTCCTGGCTGATGCCAATGCCATCATCCTTTACGCGGAAGCTGAGGTCTTGTACCCCATCTTTTATTTGGGATCCTTTTACGGTTACCGTAACGGCGCCTTCATCGGTAAATTTAATGGCGTTGCCTATCAGGTTTACCAAAATTTGTTGCAGGCGGCCTTCGTCAACCTTAACAAATTGCGATACATTATCATCTACATGGTAGCTCAGGTTGATGGGTTTGCGCAGGTTGGTAATGCCGGGCTGGCTGATATCGATAATAGTTTTAACGCAATGCCTGATGTTGGTAGTAACCGGGGTAATGGTTAGCTTATCGGCCTCTATTTTGGAGATATCTAAAATATCGCTGATGATATTGATGAGGATGTGACCGCTTGATTGCAGGGTTTGCAATAGCTCATGCTGCTCTGGTGTAAGCGCAGATCGTGATAGTAATTGCGAAGCACCGATTATGCCGTTTAATGGCGTCCGTATTTCATGGCTCATATTGGCCAAAAAGTTTGATTTGGCAAAGGTGGCGGCTTCGGCTTCTTCTTTTGACAACCTGAGTTCAATTTGCGATTGTTGCAGTTGCTCGCTTTTTTTAATTAAATCCCGTTTATCGCTTTCGTGGCTTTTTTTAATAAAGCCTATTAATAGACCAACTACTATTATATTAATAACGGCAGATGCTATCAAGTCAAATTCGGCAGATGCTTTGTTGGCGGCACCTGTTACCCATTCGGGATGTATTTTTTCTAACTGATAACAGGTAACAAATACAACACACAACAAAGCGATGAAGATATAGTGGTAACGCTGTTTTATTAATAACGTTATCAATACAATTAAAAAGATGCCTATCTGGGTGGTTGATCCGCTGATACCCCCGTTGTAAAACCAACCGGGGAATATAGCGACAATACCAAAGCCAATAAAAATGTAAACTTTTTTTTCACTATAGCGTACAAAACGGCTTTGGTAATAGGCAAATGCAGAAAAGATTAGTAAAAAAAGATTAGCCAATATCAGCCCCCAGCTAAATCCCAAAAAAACATTAATAATAATGGATATGACGTTATCAAGACAAATGAATAAGGCTATGGCATTAAAAAGTTTATTCTCGAGCGATAAAGCTGGATCGCCATAACCAATAATCCGTTTCAGCTTTTCCATTTAAAATAAATAATTAATTATAAGGAATTTATACGTGATAAAGTGTTAAAAAGATAGGTTAAATAAGCGATTTTTTTTTGAATAAAAAATAATTAGTAGTGAGGTAAATTTGACCAACAAGGTGGGCAATTCTGGAAATTCTTTAATTCGGTTAATTCAGATTCAGACAAATTTGCGTTAGGATCGGCGCGGATACCGGCCAATGGCGTAACGTAGGATTAGTATCAAGTAGTTAGTATCAAGTATCAAGACTGGAGTTGTGAGTTTGCGCTGTTAAATTGGACATTACGGGTAGCTGCTTGTGAGGACACAAGCAGCGGAAAAAAGCAAAAAAATCTTGATACCTGATACTAACTACTTGATACTATTTTAAAATGCTATCCGTCACCTTCGCAATATCGTAGCTTATTTTATTGATAAAACCCAGTTGCTCTTTTAGTAGGTTTTCGTCGGCAGTAAGTTCGGGTTTGTCAATTTCGGTGGTCGGCGCGGTTTTACCTATGTTAAAATCGATGCTTTGGCCATGCAGTTTTTTGTTGCTTTCGTTAAGTACTGATATGTTTTTTTTGAGCAACCGCAGTGCCTCGGGGTGCGGTCGTTGCGCATTTTTTACCAGGCCCGCTTGTATAACGGCTATGTACGATGATAAAATATGGTTAAGTACCACAAATTTGTGCACCTCTTTTACGTTACGCTGCTTGCTTTTGGGCTCGGATGTCATGCGCTCAAAAGTAGCCGATAAGTTGGCCGATTTTACATAGATATCCTTACGGGCCAGCTTGAAAGCGGTAGTTCCTATGGTTTTGCCCGATAAACTTTCGGCAATGGTAATCAGGTATTTAATATTGGCCGCTACCACATCCCGCAGGGTTTCTTCAATTACCTCAAATTCCCAGGTTGGAAAAATGAGGTAACTGGCAATAAATGCGATAGATGAGCCTATCACGGTATCCAGGATTCGTTCCTGGGCAACATTTAAAAGGCCTACGCCTAAAAACTTAAACAAAATAAGCACATAAGGCGTCATGAAAATAACGCTGACTACATAGTTTAGCCGCTGAAAGCTGTATGCGCCTATCATGAATATGGTAAGCAATATAAACTGAACGGTGCTATCGGGTATAAAGTTCAAGATGAGTATGCCAATTGCGCCGCCGCCGATGGTGCCTATCAGCCTTTGGTAATTGCGCTGTTTGGATAGGCTGAAACCCGGTTTTAATATTACAATGATAGTTAGTAATACCCAATAACTATGGTGGCCCTGTGCTATGGTTTTGGCTGTTATAAAGCCAACCAAACAAACCAGCGATACCCGCAACGCGTGTTTAAAAACGCCCGACCCGAATGTGAAATTATCAAAGAAAATATGTGGTGCATAATCCTGGTGGGTTACAAACTGGGAGTACTCTACTTCACCCTTTATTTCTGTGGATTTTAATAAGGTTTTTGAATTATAGTAGTTGTAAATGTTGTTAATACTTTCGGTAAGGTTACGCAGGTTGATGAGCACCTTTTTTAACACCAATGTGCTTGTTTCCTGCTGATCTTTACCTATTGCGTCTATTTTTAATTTTAGCTTTTCAAGCTCCAGGTTAAAATCCATCACATGGCGGTGGCGGGTGTTTGATAATACAATATAGGCCACATCGTCAAGTTCATCGGCCATGTGGTGAATAATGCGTGCTATCTCGTTCAATACGCCGGTATCCTTAAACTTTTCGCGCATCTGGTAATAGTCATAGTGCGTGGCCATAATCTGCTCAAACATATCTACCAGGTCAACAAATGTTAAAACCAGGATTCGGCTTGATGGGGTCGATTCCCTTACCACCAGGCGGCTTTTAAATAACAATTCGCGCACGGCATCCTGGTGCTGGCTTACCTGTATCTGTTGGCTTACCAACTTGCGGTAATTTTCGTCAATATCGCTTTCAGGATTGTAAAATTCGGCTTTAATGCGCAGGAATTTGGCAATGTCAGCCACATTTTCGCCAAGGGTTTGCTGTGCAGCCCGGTAAGGCCGGATGCCGAAGAAGATGAGGCTAAATAACATGTACCATACCCCCCCTGCCAGTATTTGCAGGCTGTACAGCAATACATCTGACGGGGCCAGGGCCTTATCCATCATAAATATCATGATGAGCAAGCTGCATGTACCAACAGACGCAGCCCTGTTGCCATAAACCGTAAACATGCTGAACAGGAAAGAGAATAAAGTAATTTCGAGCCCCAGGGTGTAAATATTAAGGCGTGCGAAACCCGTGGTAACTGCTACAATGAGCAGGCACAAATTGCCAATTGCCATAGCATTGCGCTTATGGGTTGCCGGGCCGGGGGTATCAATAACACAAATGCATAACGCCCCTAATGATAGGGTAAGCCCAAGATCAAATTTGTCAAACTCCAATAACAAAAGCGAGGGCAGCAGGATGCCAGCCGAGATCCGTAAACCATCAGAAAAATACTGACTGTAAAAGAAACTGTTGATTTCGCGGGTGTTAAATTTCATTATTTTTTGTCCGTTTTTACCGGCAATAAAGCTACGATGAATACTTTTATGATTGGTTTTTTGTTGAAACTGATATTATGTTTTCATTTACGCTTTTTTTGCACTCAAAATGCACTGTAAATTTACAATAATTAAATATTTTGACATGGTTTTAGTAAATATGGCATTAATATTAGTTTTTTGTTAGTAATTATCTATTTTTTGCCAAAAATGAATTAAATTCACCGCCGGTATTGTGGCTCGCCCTTTACCCATCAATTTTAACCTTCAATTTATTTGTGCTATGTCGTTAAATTCAAAACTCAGTCAAAGGGAAACAACTTTTAACAGCGAAGTTGTAACCCGTTTTGAGTTGTATAACAGTTTGTTCCAAACCCTGCCGTTTTACCAGGTAAAGGATACCGGAATTTTGCTGCCCTTTTTTAGCTCGCATTGCGAAAAGGGTGCCGCCATGAACGCATCGCCTACAGAAATTATCGAAAGTTTTTTTAAAAAATACGTGCCGGATATTGACCATCGCGAGCAAATTAACCGCATGTTCCGTTTTATACAATATATCGAACGGCAGGTGGTTTTGTTTGATGCCATTGAAGATTCGTCATTTAATAAAATAGGCAAATTTGATGATACCGGTACATTGCAAAGCCTGTTGCAACAAGCGGCCATAAGCGATGAAACGCGCAAAAGCATAAGCGAAAAACTTAAAGATTTTTCGTTAAGGTTGGTACTTACCGCCCACCCAACCCAATTTTATCCGGGTACTGTACTGGGTATTATGACAGACCTTATTGAGGCCGTAAAAGTTAACGATATCCCTACTATTGATGTGTTGCTGCAGCAGTTGGGCAAAACACCATTCTTTAATAAAACATCGCCAACGCCGGTTGATGAAGCCATAAGCCTTACCTGGTTTTTAGAAAACATATTTTATTATGCCGTATCGGGCATCCAATCAAAACTGGAAGAAGAATTTGAGATTGACCCAACCAACCAATTGCTGGAGATGGGCTTTTGGCCGGGCGGCGACAGGGATGGCAACCCCAACGTAACTACCGAAAGCACAAAAGAAGTAGCCAGGTATTTAAGGCAGCGCCTGTTCAGGTGTTACTACCGCGATTACCGGGTGCTTAAACGCCGCATAACTTTCCGTGGGGTTGAAAAACCGATGGCCAAGCTGGAAAAACTGATTTACAGGAATGCCAATGAACACCAGGCCGACCCAAAAGACCTGCAGGGCGAGCTGTTAGATTTGCTGCAAACCATTAAGCACACCCTGGTAACCGACCACGGCGGGCTGTTTTTAGATGTTGTAGAAAACCTGATTCAAAAGATACGCTTGTTTGGCTGCTATTTTGCTACCATCGATATCAGGCAGGATAGCCGTGTGCTGCGCAATGTATTTGATTTTGTAACCTCGCAAGCCGATACCGGCGTTGTTGAAGGCTACACCGATTTGGACGAACAAGAAAAGCTGAAAAAGCTGCCCTTTAACGAGGTTGACTATCACCGTGCCGAAGATGCCGATGCCATGACCTGCGATACGCTGGACACCATCAGGCTCATAAAACAAATTCAGCATAGCAACGGGGAGAAGGCCTGCCAGCGTTTTATTATCAGTAACTGCCAGCGTGCATCTGATATTTTGCAGCTGATTGATTTGTTTTTATGGAGTGGATGGAAAAAAGATAGCCTGAAAGTTGACTTTATGCCGCTGTTTGAAACCGTGAACGACCTTGCTAATGCAGGCGAGATCATGGAGCAACTGTACACCCACCCATATTACGCCGAACATTTAAAATTACGGGGCAACAGGCAAACCATTATGCTCGGCTTCTCTGACGGCACCAAGGATGGCGGTTATTTAATGGCCAACTGGAGTATATATAAAGCTAAGGTTGAAATGACGGCTATTGCCCGTAAATACGGCATCAGCCTGGCATTTTTTGACGGCAGGGGAGGCCCGCCTGCACGTGGCGGCGGTAAAACACACCGTTTTTATGCCTCAATGGGCAACGACATTGCAAATGAGCACATTCAGCTTACCATACAGGGCCAAACAGTAAGCTCGCAATACGGCTCTGTTGAAACGGCAAGGTTTAATATGGAGCAACTGCTTAACGCCGGTATTATTTCTGCCTTGCATCCCGATCGTAAAGATTTGTTGGGTACCAGGCACAAAACATTGATATCGGAAATGGCCGACGAAAGCTACTCGCTTTTTATGGCGCTGCGCGCACACCCGTTATTTTTAGAGTACCTTGAAAAATTCAGTCCGCTTAAATTACTGTCAAAAATCAATATCAGCAGCAGGCCAACCAAACGCGGCGGCGGCGGGCCTATGAAACTGGAAGATTTACGCGCCATTAGCTTTGTAACCTCCTGGAGCCAGCTTAAACAAAGTATCCCCGGTTTTTATGGGGTAGGTACTTCATTAAAAAAGATGAAAGATGATGGCAACTGGCACGAGGTGCAGGAGTTGTACAAAACATCGGGTTTCTTTAAAACCATGCTTGATAACTGTATGATGTCGATGTCGAAATCCGATTTCAGGGTTACGGCTTACCTGGAAAAAGACAAAAAATTTGGCGAATTCTGGAAAATGCTGAAGGAAGAGTTTGTGCTTACCCGCACCATGTTACTGGAGCTAACCGGCAGCACCGTACTAATGGAAGAATACCCGGTTGAACGTAAATCAATTGCCATCCGCGAAAAAATTGTATTGCCGTTGGTTATTATGCAGCATTACGCCTTGCAGTGCTTAAACAACTGCAAGGATGAAGAGCTGATAGAAATTTATCGCAAGCTGGTGATTAGGACGGTTTACGGTATAGTGAACGCGGGGAGGAATTTGGCGTAAGCCCCGGCCCCCTCTAAATCTCCCCCGGTAGGGGAGGCTTGAAAACAAAACGGCGAGACTTCTTAAGGAAGTCCCGCCGTTTTGTTTTGTCTTAAGCCGCCTGCTAATAAAAGTCTCCCCTACCGGGGGAGATTTAGAGGGGGCTCGGCTCCATCCCTGTTGAAATAGCAAACCTGTTCCATGCGTTAATGGCGATGATAGCCAGGATTACCTGTGCTATATACGCTTCATCCAAAACCTTTGCGGCAGCTTCATAAGTGGCATCAGATACGTGGTGTTGTATCAGGGTTACCTCTTCGGTTAAAGCAAGGATGGCCCGCTCTTCTTCGGTAAAAAATGGCGTTTCGCGCCAGGCGTTCAGGGCGTAAATACGTTGCTCGGTTTCGCCGGCTTTGCGCGCGTCTTTAGTGTGCATATCTATACAAAAGGCACAGCCATTGATTTGCGACGAGCGGATCTTAATCAGTTCGCGGTGGGTTTTGCTTACGACGCCTTTGGCAATATATTGATCGAGGTTTAATAATATCTTGTAGGCTTCCGGGTCGGTTTTACCGATACTTACTCTTGTTTTCATTTTGTGTTGTATTGTTTTAATACCCCAAAGGTGGCGACAAATCAGGCCTCAAAAAATGAATCAAGGTTAAGAAAATGAGGGATAGCTAAACTTTTTTCGCCCTTATTTTACTCATAAACTGTGGGGTAAAGCCCAGGTACGATGCCAGCATATATTGAGGCACGCGCTGCATAAATGCCGGGAAAAGGCTGCTGAAATGGCGGTAGCGTTCTTCGTCGCTCATGCCATAAATATATTTAATGCGGGTTTGGGTTGCGCTAAAGGCGCGTTGGTATACTATCCTGAAATAGCGTTCCAGTTTGGGCACTGCCTCAAAAAGCTCCTCCTGTTTATTTTTGCTGATGCTGATGACTTCGGTATGCTCAACCGCCTGGATGTAGCAGGAAGATGCACGGCCGCTTTCCAGGCTGTCAAAATCAGTCATCCACCAGTTTTCAATGGCAAACAGTGTGGTTTGCTCATTTAGTTTTTTGTTGATGAAATACAGGCGAAGACAACCCTTACTTACAAAAAAAAGTTCTTTGCAAACAAGCTCCGGTTGCAGCAGGAATGTTTTTTTCTTAACCGTTTTTACAGTTACTGCCGCATTGATCAACTGTTCCTCGTCCGCGGTAAGTTGAACGAACTTTTTAATATGGCTTGTAAGAGTAGATTGCACATACAATAATACAAGTATTGAGTGGGCTATGCAAAAAAGGGTTATTCCCCTTGGACGTGTCACGTTGTAAAATTCCGTAGGCCGCAAAGGGGGGGATGTCATTCGAAAAAAGACTGTCATCCTGAGGCACGAAGGATCTGCTTACAAACTTTTCTATCGGTCATGCACGGCTGACAGATCCTTCGTTCCTCAGGATGGCAGTGGAGCGAGGCAGTACCTTTCCAAATATCCCTTTAGCGCCTTATCAAACATGTTACCCCAATCCTACAAAAGTCTTTCTTTTCAAGATTCTTCAATCCGGTTTTAATTATTTTTCCAGGTACTCTTTCAACGATGTGCCAGTAATATGTGTCCATCCGGCCACAAAGTTTTCGCGTTTGAATGACGGCAAACCCGGGAAAGTTTCCAGGCCTCCATGCGTAAGTTTAAGGCGGGTTCCGTCGCCATCGGGGAACAACTCCCATGTTACTTCCGAATAGCCCTCATAGCCGTCGTACGTCCAGCTATGGGTAAGCTTGCTGCCGTCAACCACCTCGGTAACTTTGCACTTGTGTAAAAACTCTGTGGTGCCGTCGCTGCCGGTAAATTCAAATTCAAAGCCTACTACGGGTTTAAAATCGGCCAGCTTAAAATACCATTCCGCCATTTTATTAACATCGGTAATAGCCGCCCAAACTTTGCTGATGGGAGCTTTGTAAATGCGCTCAATTACAAAAGGTTCTGTGTTCATAGCTTTTCAATTTTTTGTTTATATAGATGGTGTGTTTTGTTCGTTGGTTAAAAACGCGTCAAGGGCATCCAGTTTATTGGTCCAAAAACGGCGGTACTGTTCGGCCCAGTCGGTAACTTCTTTCAATTGCTTCAGGTCGGCCCTGCAATAGCGTTCGCGGCCTTGCTGCTTAATCACCAGTAAGCCGCATTCGGTCAATATTTTAATGTGTTTGGATACCGCGGGGCGGCTCATGTCAAAGTTATCGGCCACGGCGTTCAGGTTCATGCTTTGGTGGGCAATCAGGTTGATGATCTCGCGGCGGGTAGGATCGGCAATGGCTTTAAAAACGTCTCGGTGCATATGTTTAAAAATGACTATATGAAACCATTTGGTTACAAATATATATGAAACCAAATGGTTACGCAAAATTTGTTTTCATTTTTTATGCCGAAATAAAAAGCACCTGTATTCACTCAGTTTGCAAATTATTTGAATCCTGGTGAGTATATATTTCCTTTAAGGGTGTCTTTATCGCAACAGGGTGTAAGGAAACAAAATATTCAGGGTGAATAACATTTTATTGCAATTGCTTTAAATACATTTTGCCACCTGTATCTGGCCATTATGCAGCTGTTAAAAGATTTGTAAAACACTGACATTTGCTTTGTTGATGCCTGTTGATTTGATGTAGGGCAGCCAATGTCTGTACGATATAATAACCAATTAATTAATTTTTTAAGCGGGTTTTAATTTCCGGTATGCTTATCTGAACCATAGGCCCCTGTTTTATTTCAGCGGTAACCTATCTGGCAGACGGGCGATTATACTGCTAATTGAAGTTTGCTACCCATACCTGTTATGCTTTTTTTACTGAAGCCTATTTAAAACCTATATTATGAAAGTACAACTACCAAAACTGTTTAAGCTAATTTTTTTGTGGGTGCTGCCGGTTATCATTGCCGCACCAAAGCAGGCATGCGGGCAAACCTTTGTCCATCCCGGCATCCCCTTTACCAATTACGATTTGGCACAACTAAAAGCAAATATTGCTGTGGAGCCCTGGAAAACTGCTTATACTGCGTTTGCCGCGGATGCCAAATCGCAGTTGACATACGGCATGCAAGGCCCCTTCGCTATTGTGGGCAGGGCGCCTGATATTAATAATACACCGTTCAAGAACGACATGCAGGCTGTTTTTAACCTGACATTTATGTATGTATTTACCAGCAACACGGCCTACGCGCAAAAAGCCACCGATATACTGAATGCCTGGGCGGTAACAAACACCAAGTGGACGGGCGACGAAACTTTCCTTGACCTGGGTGATTACGCCGAACGGTATGTTACTGCCGCGGATATCCTTAAATCTACCTACCCTGGATGGACGGCTGCAAACACCACAAATGTTAATAATTACTTTAACAACGTGCTTTGGCCGCAGGTGGATGTACCAAACCCGGTGAGGGGCGCAAACCAGGGCGCTATTCAGCTTAAGGCGGCGCTGGCCATAGCTGTTTTTTTGGACGATGCCACAAAATGGAACCAGGCTATAGCCGACCTGCGTAAAGATGCAGCCGGGGGATTATCCAACAGCCTGAGTAATGGCGAGGTGGGAGACAGCGGAAGGGACGAAGGGCACTGGGCAGGCCAGCTACAAGCCCTTGCGTGGAATGCGGAAGTAGCCTGGAAGCAGGGGATAGATTTATTTGGCGAATTGGATAACCGTTTGCTTACCGCAAGCGAACTGTATTCGCAATACCAGGCCGAAACTACCGACATTCCTTACATTAAGTTTGGGGGCGCATACGCGTTTTGGGGAGGTGGCTTTGGTGGCCCCAGGGGTGCCAGGCGCAAAATGAATTTTTATAATATTATCCGGGGTGCCTATACTTTACGCAAAGGCCTGCCGGCACCCTATACCCTGAAACTCGATAGCCTGATAGGAGAAGGGGTTGAATCATTTTTGTTTCTTAAAACGGCCGATAATTCTACAGCAACAATACCCGCTCCAATTACCCACCCTACTTTTGCGGGCGTTGCAGGCCTTGCTGATATTGATGTAGGCAATGTGGGGTTGGCCGGAAGCGCAGGCAATAGCAACGGCACATGGACCATAAAAGGCGCCGGGGCCGATATACCGGTGCCACCGCTTACGGCTCCGGATGCTTTCCATTTTGCATTTAAACAAATAACCGGCGATGCAGCTATCATTACGCGGGTAACTGCCATAGATAATACCAGCCCCGATGCAAAGGCTGGGGTCATGTTCCGCGAGTCGCTTGCCGAAAATGCCAAATATGTGGGGTTGTTCATCAAAAAATCGGGCGAGGCGGATGCCTCCTGGCGTGGTGCCACGGCCTGGAATAAAACCAATGTATCATGGAATAATCCGCCGGCCGGCTACCAGAACCATGGCATTGCAGGTGCGCCTTACTGGCTGAAATTGGAACGGTTGGGCACCAGAATTTATGCATACCATGCAGAAGACGGTATAAACTGGACCTGTATCTCCACTGTAGAAACACCAATATCGGCCACAGCCTACGTTGGGTTATGTGTTACTTCGCACAACGCGTCAGCGTTAAACTCGTCCACCTTTACGGATGTTGGCATTACCAATACCATTCCTGCCGGGGCGCCGGTGATAACCAGTGCAAACGCAGATACAGCTACTGTAAATTTGCCCTATTCATTTACCATACTTACATCGCCTTCATCAACCTCATTCCAGGCCGATGGATTGCCGCCCGGGCTGTCAGTCAATCCGACAACAGGGGTTATTTCCGGTTCGCCAACTACGCCTGGTAAATATGTGGTAACGATGAAAGCAGCTAACGCTAACGGCACCGGATCCGATTTGCTGATAATTACCGTCAGGAACAACGTTGCACCCGCGGCGCCGGCATCGCTTGCACTTATTAAACAAAATGACAACAGCGTTAGCCTTTCATGGGTTGCATCGCCAAATACTACCAGCTATACCGTTAAGCGTTCGCTAACTTCGGGCGGGCCGTATTCTGTAATCGTATCAAATGTAGTATCAACTGCTTATACAGATGCCAATCCCTACCCGGGGCCTAACTATTATGTGGTTACTGCCAGCGCAGGTGCGTTGGAAAGTTCAAATTCTAACGAGGCGGGTATCCTGTTGCCTCCTTCCCTGGTTACGTCGTTAAGTGCCGCCAATCTTGATTCAAAAGTCAGCCTTAGCTGGCATACGGCCACCGGCGCGGCTACTTACACCATAAAACGTGCGGCAATCAGTGGCGGGCCGTATACAATAATAGCAAGCGGAGTGACAGATACTACTTATACAGATCAAAATTTAAGCAACGGCGGATACTATTATTATGTGGTTGCCTCGAAGGGATCGAGCCTCGAAAGTGGCAACTCGGCCGAGGTGCTTGGTGTGCCGGGAGCATCATCAAACAACTGGAGCGCAACAGCAGCCGACGCCAACTGGACAAACCCTGCCAACTGGGAAAGCACTACGGCGCCTGTTTCTCCAGCGCTTTTAACTTTTAATAATTCTTCAGTAACTGCGTTAAACAACGATATTAACGGCCTGGAAATACCCAGGCTGATATTTAACAGCAATGCGGCGGCATATACCTTTGCCGGTAACGGTGTAACTGTGGGGAACGATATTTATAACTATTCGGCCAATGGGCAGGTTATTAATTTACCGGTGGTTATAACAAGGCCGGTTTCTGTTACCACTAATGCAGGAGCTTTAACCCTGGGCGGGGTGATAAGCGGCAGCGGCGGAATTGTAAAAAGCGGATCGGGCACGGTTGTGCTCAAGGGGCTAAACACCTATTCGGGAAATACCATTGTAAATGGCGGGGGATCCGGCGGGTGGCCGCCAAACTTTGCATTGCAGCTTGGAGGTACAGGAACTGGTACAATAGGAGCTCCGCTATCGGGAGCCGCCGGAACAGGTAAGATTATCCTGAACGGTGGGGCACTGATGAATAATGGCTTCGGCACTATCTTCAACGATGTAATTGTTAAAGATTCGGTAAAAAGTTATATGTATATTGATGGGGGAGGCCTTGCGCTTGCGGGCAGGCTGCTGGGTAAGGGAACCCTTGAACACGATGGCAATAACACTCAGGGTTTGCAATTAAACGGAGATAACACCGGTTTTGAAGGAACTTTCATTTCGATAAACAGAAGCTCCAACTCACGCATCCGTTTCAATACGCCTACATCCGGCAGCGCGAAAGCCAGCTGGGTGTTAAACAGCGGTTTTACCGATGCCCATGGGTTTACCTTTACCGGTGTACTGCAGTTTGGTGCATTATCAGGAAACGGGCAAATGAGGAGGGACAACGGCAGCCCTGTTATCAGTATTGGCGCATTAAACAAAAACACAACCTTCGGCGGCATTATATCCGGCGCAATTGCCATTATTAAAGAGGGAACGGGCACTTTGCGCTTTACCGGCACTAATAATTATACCGGTGGTACAACTGTAAATGCGGGCGCCTTTCTTATTGATAGCGTTGGGCAGGTAACCAGCCCGGTATTGGTAAATGCCGGTACCGTTGGTGGTATAGGCACTTGCGCCGCGGCGCTCACCCTTGGTTCGGGCAGCGGTGCAGGATCGTTTTTGTCGCCGGGTAGTAACGCCATTGGCACAATGACGGTGACAGGACTATTAACCATGAATGTTGATGCTACCCTAAAAGCCGAAATTAAAGTGGCAAAAGATAGTGCCGACCAGGTAAAAGCGGGCTCCGTTACGCTGAACGCTCCTTTATTATCCATTCAAAGCCTGTCGGCTGATTCAGTTCCCAGGGGGACTATTTTTACTATTATAAACAATACCGGTACTGCTGCGGTATCCGGAACTTTTAAAAATCTGCCTGAATTGTCGATGGTCAACATTAATGGTACCAATTTTCGCATCAGTTACAAGGGCGGTACCGGCAATGATGTAATTTTAAGGGATAACCGAACAACACCACCGCTACTAACCAGCGCCGATTCGGCTAAGGCCATTGTAGGGTCTGCCTTCAGTTACCAGGTTACAGCAATAAATTCGCCCAAAAGCTTTAATGCAACCGGCTTGCCTCCCGGTTTAGCTATAAATACCGCTACAGGAATTATTTCAGGAACGCCGGTACAGGTTGGCACTTTCCCGGTATCGGTAAGTGCCTCTAATGATACTTTAACCGCTACCGCTATTATCACTTTTGTTATTAAAAGCAATGTTGTCGACGGGCTTAATGTGGCAAGCGGCGATAAAAAAACAATCCTTGAATGGGATGCACTGAATGGTGCGGCTTATAATGTAAAACGTTCGGCCAGCCAGGCAGGACCATTTACGATATTAGCTAATGTAGCAACAAACAGGTTTGCAGATACTACTGTGGTTAACGGTACCACTTATTATTACGTAGTTTCGGCCGTTATCAATAATGCCGATAACCCTAACAGCGCCGTAGCCGTTGCTACCCCAAATATTGGCCAGGTACATTATTACAGGTTTAATGAAGCCGGCGGAACCCAAATACTCGATTCCTGGAGCGCTGTGCATGGCAGTATGGCAACTGCGGCAGTAAGACAGGCCGGTTATATTGATCAGTCGCTTTATTTAAATGGCACGTCAACCGCCTACGCTACGCTGCCTGCAGGGTTTGTAAGTACCCTGAACAACTTTACTATAGCGGCATGGGTAAAAATGGATGCCCTTTCAAACTGGATGCGGGTATTTGACTTTGGCTCAAGCACCACTAATTATATGTTTTTAACCGTGCAAACAGGTGTTACCGGTGGTAAATCAATTGTAGGGTACGGTATAAAAAACGGCACGCCGGCCGAATTGAACCTGAGGTATAACTATACTTTCCCGTTAAATACCTGGACACACCTTGCCATTACGCAATCCGGCAACACGCTTAGTATGTTCATTAACGGCGCGCTTGTGGCAACAAGTACCACAATCACCATCAAACCCGCCGACCTGGGCAATACTACCCAGAACTATCTGGGCAAATCGCAGTTTAACGACCCGATGTTTAAAGGTGCTATTGACGATTTCAGGATTTACGGCCGCGCTTTAAGTACAGCCGAAATAGCCGGTTTAACCGGAAAAGACCAGGCTATTACCTTTGCTGCCATGCCGGCCAAATTTGTTGGCGATGCGGATTTTGACCCTGCCGCCACGGCTTCTTCCGGCCTGCCGGTTTTGTATACCAGTTCTGATACTTCGGTAGTTTCGGTTGTTAACGGAAAGTTACATATCATCAAGGCCGATACTGTCAGCATAACGGCTTCCCAGGCTGGTTTTGATCTTTTCCGTCCGGCTATACCGGTTTCTCAAACGTTAATCGTTAGTAAAAAAACACAGCAAATCACTTTTAATCCAATCAGCGTTAAGCGCCTTGGCGATGCTGATTTTACCATAACAGCATCATCCACCTCTTCGCTTCCGGTTACTTTTATCAGCTCAAATCCTGGGGTGGCTGCTGTTAACAATGGGCTTGTACACCTTGTGGGGCCTGGTACTGTTACTATTACCGCCATGCAGCAGGGCAATTTTCAGTATGATTCGGCCGCGGTAAGTCAGCAGTTTAGGGTATTGCCTGTTCAATTAAAAGTATTGTATAAAGATGGCGACAATGGGCAACTAACAAATAACACTATCAAGCCTTATTTGATGATAGCCAGCACAGATAGCATTGGGGTAGCTTACAGCGAGCTGACCGCCCGCTACTGGATAACCGCCGAAAATTACGCGGGAATAAATTTCTACGTGGATTACGCGCAAATGGGCAATAGCAAAATTAAGGGCAGGTACGTTTCGCTTTCCCAGCCAAGGAATAACGCTTTTGGGTATATTGAATATTCGTTCGATAACGGTACGGCTATGCTTGCACCGCAAACCAATACCGGGGAAATCCAAACGCGGGTGGCCAATTCAGATTGGTCGTTATTTGATGAAAGTAATGATTATTCATATCAGCCGGGCACAGCTTATGCCGAGAATAGCAAGTTTACCCTGTACCGAAATAATGTTTTAATTTGGGGTACCGAACCTTCGCTTATTCAGCCTTCAACAGCCGTTACCGCTTTTACACAAAGCATAGCAGCAGGCAGCAGCACCATAAGTACTTACCTGAGGATTGATAATACCGGCAATACGGCCTTAAGCTACAAGGATATAAAGGTCCGCTATTTTTTCACAAAAGATTCTAACGCCGGCCTTAACTATTTTATAGATTATGCTAAACTGGGCGCCACAAAGATCAGCGGACAGTTTTATGGCCTCAGCCCGTCCTATAGCACCGCCGATTCGGAATTGGAGCTGAAGATAGACTCGACGGCAGGGCAGTTGTACCCGCTCACCAGTTCGGGAAATATCCAGTACCGGATAGCAAAGGCAGATTGGTCGGCGCTTAACCAGGCTAATGATTACTCGTACCAAACAGGCGCAATGAGCGCCAATAACCACGTTTGCGTTTACTATAAAGGCAGCCTGATATACGGAACCGAGCCGGGCAGTTACCAGCCGACATCATTTGCCCTGAGTTTGGCCGGGAATAATGCTATGGAATTCCAAAAGCCGGCTTTGGAGAATCCCGGTTTTGTGACGTATCCAAATCCGGTAGTAAACGGACATTTCACCGTACGTACAACGCCAATTATTCCGGATGGTGATGTGCAGCTTACCATCACCGATTTTTATGGTAAAGTGGTATACCGAAAATCTGCAACAAAATCCGGGAACCTATTGCCGGTACAATTGAATACAAACATACCTTCAGGTAATTATATCTTGCAACTAAATAACCAGTATGCCGTAAAAATTATTATCAACTGATTTTGATAATGACTACTGTCGATTTATGCGGCGTTACATGAAAATAAGGTATTAACCCGGATGGGGTGCAGGTTTGCGCCCCATTTTTACTTTAAGCAGATAGCGGGCAGGTAAATAAGTGTTAAAAAAACAATCATTTATTAGAGATAAAAAATTTAATAATTGCTAAATTAGTACACCAATTGATAAATCGCCTTAAACAGGTAAATTCTGTCGCTAAAAATAGCACTATAGCCCGCAGCATTTTATGAAGAAATTGCTTTTTATAACCGCGTTTTTACTGTTAAAGTATAATGCAGATTCGTCCCCGCTTCCCATGTCGTACCTGGGGATTGAGCAGGGCCTGTCAAACAATACCGTAACCACCATTTTTAAAGATAAATTTGGGTTTATGTGGTTTGGTACCCTCGACGGTCTTAACAGGTTTGACGGCTATACCTTTAAAAAATTCAGGAATAAAATAAATGACCCGGCAAGTTTGCCCGAAAATACCATCACAGCCCTGGAGCAGGACCAGCTGGACCAGATTTGGGTTGGCACCCGCCTGGGAATCGGTATCCTGGATAGTAAAACGCTTCGTTTTTCGCGGATAACTTACCAATCCGGCTCAGCGGGCGCCTTGGCCCCGGTACCGGTTGATAAAGTGATTAACGTGTTGAAAAAGGATTTGTCGGGCAATATGATGATCGGGGCAACAGATGCCGGTTTAATGATCTATTATAAAAATGCGGCGTTTGCTGTTGAGGTACCCTTGTTAAATGCCGAAAAAAAACAGCAATGGAAATACACTGTAACCGCGCTTGCAATCCTTAACGACCGTAGTATTTGGCTCGTTGTTGATAATATTGGTTTATGCAGGTTTTTACCCGGCAAAAATATAGTGGAGCCGGTTAGTGGCCCGCTTCCGCTGGCTAACCGCATGAAGCAAGGGCCCGATGGTAACCTTTGGATAAGCACAAACGGCGGCATGTTTTCATTTAATACCATAACCAGCCAGCTTAAGCACCAGGCCTTTGATAATAAGGCGCTTGATAATATCAAAGTATTTGATTTTTACTTTGATAAAACTAAAACCCTATGGCTGGCAACCGATGGTTTGGGTGTGGGCACTGTAAATATCTTTGGCGGGGGCCAGTGCACCCTTATCCAGCAGCAGGATGCCGGCACGCTTTCAAGTAACTCGGTTTATTCCCTTTACGAGGATAACCAAAGCCGTAAATGGATTGGCACGTTAAGGGGAGGGATTAGTGTTATCGACCCGAAGAAAAACCAGTTCATAACCGTTGTTCATCAGCCTTATAATAAAAACAGCCTGGTATCTAATTTTACATTTTCGTTTGGTGAGGATGCAGGCCATAACATCTGGATTGGCACAGATGGTTCGGGTATTAGTGTATGGAACAGGGGCAAAAATACATTCACTACCTTCCAGCACGATGATAATAATCCGCGGTCGTTAAGCAGTAACCGGGTTTCATCAAT
Organism: Mucilaginibacter sp. KACC 22773; assembly: GCF_028736215.1. Lineage (NCBI taxonomy): Bacteria > Pseudomonadati > Bacteroidota > Sphingobacteriia > Sphingobacteriales > Sphingobacteriaceae > Mucilaginibacter > Mucilaginibacter oryzagri. Next base: position 4,876,801 of record NZ_CP117883.1, on the reverse strand, counting down.
TATTAAAGATAAACAAAACCAGGTATGGGTAGCCACATTTGGGGGCGGGGTTGATATTTATGATCCGGGCGCTCATTTGTTTAAAAACGTGCCGTTTCAAAAAAGTGCGAACAGCAGAAAATCCGTTTGGAAAATTTACCAGGATGCCGGCGACAAAATTTGGGCTACGCTTTTAAGGGGCGAAAAAGCAGGGGTTGAGCGCGAAAGGCTTTTTTATTTTGATAGGGCCGCGGGAGAATTTGTTTCGGCAGGTTTTGATGTTAAAGACGACGTGCTGTCGATGACCGATGACGGTGAGGGCAATTTGTGGCTGGGCAGTTTTAAAAACCTGGTGCGGGTTAATAAACAAACAGGGCAGTCAGCGGTAATACAGTCAAATATTGCAGTACGCAGTTTGCTTGTTGCCCATGGCACCTTATTTATTGGTACCCACGGGAAAGGTTTAATGACATATGAACTGGCTACCGGGAAAATAGCCTTTTATAATGAAAACAACGGGCTGCCCAACAACACGATATTAAACATCGAAAACGATGCAAAGGGAAATATATGGATGAGCACCTTCAACGGCTTATCAAAATTAAAGCTCGCGACAAAAAAATTCGAAAATTACTATGGGTCAGACGGGCTGCAATCCAGCCAGTTTTATTTTAATGCATCCGGAAAATTGGCGTCGGGCGAGTTGCTTTTTGGCGGGATAAAAGGGTTTAATATTTTTCACCCGGATAGCATCAGGCGTTTTTACAACTTTCCGGATTTGCTGATAACGCAGGTTAATATTGAAAATGAAAACGTTAACGCCAATAATGCCTATATAAAAAACGCGGTTAATATTTACGATATCGATAAAATACAGTTACCGTATGATAAAGCCGTACTTTCTATGGAGTATGTGGCCCTGGAGTATTCGCTCCCCGAAAAAATACAGTATGCCTATTACCTGCAAGGCTGGGATAAAAGTTGGAACTACGTTAATAACGCGCGGGTTTTAAATTATTCAAGATTAAGCGAAGGCAATTACACCCTGCATATTAAAGCCACCAACGGCTATGGGGTATGGAATACAAAAGAAAAAATAGTATCCATTACCGTACTGCCGCCATGGTTCAGGAGCTGGTGGGCTTATTTGCTTTATATGGGTATGATATCCGCATCGGTTTACGGGTACATTTATTACCACAAAAAGGAAAATCAGCTGCACTATGAAGTTAAACTGGCCAACCTGAAGGTAGAAAAGGAAAAGGAGCTTAATGAAAAGAAGATAGCTTTTTTCACCAATATTTCGCACGAATTCCGCACCCCGCTCACACTTATTGCCAACCCGATAAAGGAATTACTACAAAATAACGGCAAAAACATCGACTTGATAGACCTGAGTTCGGTATACCGGAATGCCAGGAGGCTGCTGGGCCTTGTGGACAGGTTGCTGCTTTTCCGGTCGACAGATAATGAACTAACCGAATTGAAAAAAGAATGGGTAAGCCTGTCGGACATTGCCCGCGAGGTATTCTCCTGCTTTAACAACCAGGCTAAGGCAAAGCATCTTGATTATCAATTGCATATAGACCAGGAGATACTGGCCTGCATCGACAGGGAAAAAATTGAGATTGTGTTATTTAACTTACTTTCCAACGCCCTGAAATTCACGCCCGATCATGGCAAAGTAGCCATGTATATCCGGGAGGTAAATGATAAGGTTGAAATAGAAGTGCATGACAGCGGGCACGGAATTTCTGCAGAAGCGGGCGAACGCCTTTTTGAAAAGTTTTACCGCGAAGAAGCAACCGATAGGGCCAACCAAAGCGGATTTGGTATCGGTTTATTCCTTGCCAAAAAATATGTTGATATTCATAACGGCCATTTATCATACACCAGCACGCCGGGGGATGGAACAGTTTTCAAAATTGAGTTGCCAGGGGCAGATGCGATAACAAAACCCCTCGAGGTGACTAAACCGGTTTTTCATTCATCGGCGTTTGAGATCCTGAACGAAGCCATCATAGATCATGAACCCGGACTGCTAAAAGAGCCGGAAAAACCCGATCATGTAAGCGAATTGATGGAAAGCATTGTAAAGGACAAACCATCGGTACTGATTATTGATGATGACGGCGATATCCGCCAGTACCTTCGCAAGCTGCTTAAAGATTCCTACAACGTTTATGAAGCAAAAGATACTGTTGAGGGACTTGAGATTGTGATGCAGGCAGATCCTGACATCATTGTTTGCGATGTGGTAATCAAGGAATTCAGCGGGATTGAGTTTTGTTCAAAATTAAAAGATTCCCCCTCGTTTAGCCATATCCCGGTAATCCTTTTAACCGGCAGCTCTTCGCCCGAAATAAAGTTAAAGGGTGTTGAATGCGGTGCTGATGATTATATCACCAAACCCTTTGAAAACGACCTGCTGGTAGCCCGTATTAAAAGTATTTTAAAAGGCAGGAATACACTTAAGCAGTTTTTCCTGAACGAAGTGACGCTGAAGAGTAACAACTTAAAAATTCCGGAGGAATACAGCTATTTTTTAACAAAGTGTATTTCTTTGATCGAAAAACATTTGGATGATGAAAACTTTTCGGTATCCGTGTTCACCAGGGAAATGGGGATGAGCAGGTCTAATTTGTTCCGGAAGGTAAAGGCGATATCTGGTTTAAATATTTCCGAATTTATCAGGCATATTAAGCTCAGGAAAGCTGCCGAACTGATGATCCAAAGCGATTTGCAGATTAAAGAGGTGGCCTACAAAATCGGTTTCCAGGATGTAAGGTATTTCAGGGAACAATTTTGCAAGCTTTTTGAAATGAACCCGTCAGATTTTATCCGTAAATACCGGAAAACCTTTGTTAAAAGTTACAACCTGGGCGCCGGAATGGCGCCCGAAAATACCAGGTAGGGGTGCAGGCTGGCCGATGTATAAAGCGCCTGTAGATGAATCTAACCCGGTTTAGGAGTCGCGTCCTGGCCGGGTTTTTATTTGAAATGTTTTTTTGTACAGCCCGTAAAACGGCGGTAATCCGGCTAATTGCTTTAATTGGCGTTTTATGACCCTTTTTGGGCTTAAATATGCAAATCTACCACCGTTGTTTGGCCGTTTAGCCGCCTCCAAAAGAGCGGTTTTCAATCGAGATTAGCACTCGAAATCCTGTCAGCACCCAATTTGGCCGGACCGAAATCCAATTATTTAAACTTTTAAATCCAAAATTATGAGAGATTTTACTTTCCGTATCCGATGGCTGCTAACCATCATTTTTTTGTGTTTTTTTACCGCGCTTGCCAGCGCCCAGGACAAGCTGGTTTCTGGTAAAGTTGTCGACGCCGGGAACGGAACCCCACTGGTTGGCGTATCGGTAATGGTTACGGGCACAGCAAACGGTGTTGCTACCGATGCCGATGGCAAGTTTACTATCAGCGTGCCCCAAAAGGCAATTTTAAGGTTCCAGAGCATGGGTTATGCCGCCGTTAATATGGCGGCTGATTTTAGCGGCCCTATGTTAGTTAAAATGGCGTCGGCCGGTAAAACCCTTGATGAAGTGGTTGTGGTAGGGTACGGCGTTCAGCGTAAATCAGACCTTACAGGTTCGGTAACCAGCATTAAGGCCGCCGATATTACCAAAATTGGCGGTAGCAATGCTGCCGAAGCTTTACAAGGCAAGGCGCCGGGCGTACAAATACTAAACCAGGGCGGCCCGGGCACTGCCCCATCTGTATTTATCAGGGGCTTAGGTACTAATGGCGACGCAAGCCCGCTTTATGTTGTTGATGGTATGATGGTGGCCAATATTACTTTCCTGGCGCCGGGAGATATAGAATCAATGGAAATATTAAAGGATGCTTCATCTACGGCCATCTATGGCTCACGCGGCGCAAACGGTGTTATCCTGGTTACTACCAAAAAAGGCAAAACAGGTAAACCGGTCATTAACTTTACTACCTCTCACGGCTTCCAGTTTCTGACACGTAAATACGATGTTGCCAACGGTAAAGAATACGCGCAGCTGGTAAACCTGTTTAAAACCAATGCCGGCGCATCCCCGGTTTATAATAACCTGGATACCATTGGTGCCGGTACCGATTGGATTAAAGAGGTAACCCAAAAAGGAATGGTGAGCGATTATGGCCTTTCGGTAGGCGGGGGCAACGAAAATGTAAATTATAATATCAGCGCCAGCTACCACAAAGAAGAAGGTGTTTTAAAATACACCGATTATAACCGCCTTACCCTGCGGGCCGATAACGGGTATAAATTGAGCACCAGGTTGTCTATAGGGCACAACCTTTCACTGGCCAGCAGCAACTATAATGGCGATGGTGTTTCAAACACCGGCCGCGGAATAAACTCTATTTCCCGCATCTCGCCATTGTTACCGGTTTATAACCCCGATGGGTCTTTTTCAAAAGGCCAGGATATTGATATTGTAAACCCCTTTGCCGAGTTGTATTATCATAAAGATAACAAAGTACATCCCCTGCAATTTGTAGGCAACGGTTACCTGAACTACAATTTGCTTGATGGCCTGGTATTTCGCAGCAGTTACGGGGTAGATTATACACAAAACAAGATAAACAAGTATACTCCATCTTACAATTTGGGGGCAAATCAAGCAAACCAAACCACTATCGAAAACGGGTATACAACCGTGTCATCGTGGTTATGGGAAAATACCCTTACTTACAACAAGCAAATTGGCAAACACCATATTAATTTGTTGGGTGGCTACACAGCGCAAAATACCAATTACGGCGGGGTTGATGTAACCGCAAGCGGACCGCTAACCACAACCGACCCCAATTACCGCTACATCCAGGTGTATCCAACCACCAGCATCAATTCATTAGGCGCATTGCCGTCAAGCGAATCAATCCTGTCCTATCTTTTCAGGGCAAATTATAGCTACATGGACCGTTACCTGCTAACGGCTTCATTCAGGAGTGATGGTTCTTCAAAATTTGCTGATGGCAACAGGTGGGGATATTTCCCTTCGGTAGCATTGGGCTGGCGGGTATCCCAGGAAAAATTCATGGAAAATGTAACCTGGATCAGTAATCTTAAACTCCGCGGCAGCTGGGGACAAACAGGAAGCAATAAAATTGCCAACTATCAAACCTATAGCACACTTAACCAGGAAACAACTTACGATGGCGTTTTTAACGGGGTATTTTATCCAATGGCAACCATAATTGCGGCCGCCAACCGCGATATTACCTGGGAAGTTTCACAACAATCCGATCTTGGTTTGGAGTTTACCACGCTTAACGACCACCTGCGGATTGAAGCCGATTACTACAGGCGCGATACCAAAAACCTGCTCCTGGTGTTACCCATCCCCGGCGGATCTACAGGAACAAGCGCTGCTTACTCAAACGCCGGAACAGTACGCAACAGCGGCTTTGAGTTCCAGGCAAGCTGGAACGACAGGGTTGGCCAGTTTAAATATGGTGTAACAGTTACCGGAAGCGCCAACAAAAATAAAATTCTTGATTTTAAAGGGTTAACATCCTACGCTTCAGATTTTATGGTGCCATCTACCCACATATCTAAACAGGGTTTTCCAATTGGCGATTTTTACGGATATAAATCGGCAGGGATAGTTCAAAGCCAGGCGCAAATTGATCAGTTAAATGCCGATGCGGCTACCAAAAGTGGTGTCGCCGGTAAACAATACTGGTCGGGCCTTAAACCGGGCGACCTGCTGTTTAAAGATATCAATGGCGATGGCTTTATTGATGGCAACGACAAAACAGATATCGGCTCGCCCTATGCAAAATTTGTTGGCGGTATTTCAATAACAGCTGCCTACAAAGGGTTTGATATCGCCATAGATATGATGGGTAGCTTTGGCGGGAAGATTTATAACGATTCGCGTAACCAGTTTGTAAGCTCGGGCCTTTCTAACCTTAACGTAGAGTGGCTTGACTCCTGGACCCCAACCCATACCAATACCAGCATTCCCCGCTATGCCGTAAATACTTCAACAACACAATCGTCTGATTTCAACATTTTCGATGGTACTTACATTAAAGCACGGTACATGGAATTAGGGTATACGTTTGGCAAAGCGGTAGTAAGCAAGCTGGGCATTTCAAGCCTGCGAATATACGTTAATGCAACCAATCCTTTTTATATCACAAAATACAAAGGGTTTTCGCCCGAGGTATCCAACGCTTACGGAGTATCAACCATCGGCGACGACTTCCGCACGTATCCTGTTTCGGGAACTGCAAGGCTGGGTATAAACTTAAATTTTTAAAAGCTTTCAGAATTTGAATTATGAAAAATATAGTAAAGATATTAATGCTGCTCAACCTGCTGGCTTTATGGTCGTGCAAAAAAAGCTTTCTTGATAAGCAGCCTTTAGGAGTGCTTTCCAGTGCTACCTTCTCTTCAGATACAACTACGCTTGGGTTGGCTGTTAACCGGCTGTACGGCTCAATTGCCTGGCGCGAATTCAGGATAGGCCAGCACCAGTATTCAACCAAAGAGATGTGCGGTGATGATTTTATAGTAGGCACCAACGCCGATTTTAGCGTATTCCAAAATTATAGTTTTTTAGCCGATAACTATATGATTGAAAGGTATTGGGGCAGGGCGTATGAAAATATTCACTATTGCAATGTGGTTATTGACCGTACGCCTACATTTGCCGCCCGCTATTCGGCCGAGTTGTATGAGGCGCAGGCTAAATATTTCCGCGCGTATTACAATTTTGATTTAACCAATGTTTTTGGCGATGCCCCTTTACGTGATCATGACCCGGTAACCCCTGCGGAGTACAACATCCCAAAAAGCTCGCATGCCGATATTATTAAACTGGTGATATCCGATTTAAAATATGCCATAGCTCATTTACCTACCCGCTCACAATGGGGAACTGCCAACCTGGGCCGTGTTACCAAAGGTACGGCGCAAGGTTTATTGGCCAAAGTATACCTGTATGATCAGGACTACGCCAATGCCAAAGCTTATGCTGAGATGGTTATAAACGGTGGCGAATACAGCCTGTATAACGATTACCGGAATTTATTCAGCCCCGACCACTTGTACTCATCTGAAAACATGATGCCGGGCGGCCTGATTTATAACGCGTCGTTGCCTGCGGGCCGTCAGTATGCACCTTACCTGCAATACCAGGGTTTGCCTTCGTTGGGTGCAAATGGTGCTATATATCCATCGCCAAACCTGGCCAGCAATTACGAAAGCGGCGATCCGCGTTTTGCTGCCACCTTTTTTACCCGGACGGATATTATCCCCGGCTACAATAACAACCAGCCTGTGGTTTTTCCGTCAAATACCGATTACGCTAATAAAAAAGTAATATGGCCTTTTGCCTATTGGAATGCCGGCAACTTTAATTTTCAAAGTGTTAATCCGATGTACCTGCGCTATGCCGATATTATTTTAATAGCTGCAGAAGCAAACAACGAATTGGGCAACACTGCCGATGCGCTGAAATATTTGGAGATGATAAGGTACCGGGCCCGCGGTAATAAAACCTTTGCCGCATCGGTGCTTGCCGGCGAAAACGGTGGCGCCGGGATACTGCCTCAAATTATAACAACCGATAAAACAGCCTTGCGTTTAGCAATCTGGCACGAACGGCGTATTGAGCTGGCGTTGGAATTTAACAGGTGGTATGATTTGGTACGTTACAATAAAGTAGCCGCCGCAAACGGAAGCAGCGGAACGGGTTACACCGAAAACCTGCTGAAGAACGTTTATGGAAGAACAAACTTTAACTACACCAAGTTTAGCCATTTCCCAATACCGCAAACGTTTATAACCTCCTCAAACGGTGTGCTTACCCAAAATAGCGCATGGTAAAAGTTAGGATGTAAAACAGTAATATCCAATAAAAAGCGGGGCCGCCAATAAAGGTAGCCTCGCTTTTTTATTATGGCGTGTATTAACTCAGCATGACGTGTTTCGGTTTTATCCAAACATTGGCTTTGAACGCTGACTAAGACTCACCCGGCCGACGCTGCGCTGGGCCACCCTCTCTCCGGCTGAAGCCGCAAAGAGGGTTGATGGTCTATTTTTTTGCCCCTCTATGCGACGCAGTCGGAGAGAGGGGCGACGGGCGAAGCCTCGTTGGGGTGAGTCGTCTCCGCCACGTTATATGCGCCATTTTACCGGACAATTACTTCTAAAGAATTGCTTTAAAACAATTCCCTGGTATTAACTATGGCCGGTAATAATGCACTGGCCAGATCCGCTGCTGGGCAAATGAAAATAATAATTTACCCCGCCGATATTCATCGTGTAGGTTTGATTAGGTAGCAATGTATACGCGCTGCCAATCCATAAAATATATGAACTTGTATGAGGGTCGACACTTTGTGTGTTGCCTTTAAATGTAAACGGTACAGGCCCAAGAAATGGGTTGTCAACCAGCGACCAGTTGAGTGAAACCCAGGGATTGCTGGAATCATAACCGATAGTCCAGGTATAGCCTGTCGGAAAAGTTGCGTAGGGTTTTTTAAAAGCAACTTTCGCTTTGTGCGGTTTATGCGCTTTAGGCACAACGGTACTGGCATGCAACGATGTTGCAAGCGATAAACAAAATACTGCTGCAACAGCAGTGAGGCTGAAGAATTTTTTCATATGGTTATTTTTTTAAATTTTAGCTAAAATAAATGATGCCGCAGTTGTTGCACCCCTTAACCAAAAATGGCGCAAACGATTGTTTTATAGAAAGTTATTAACAATTAGTCTGTCAGTGGTAATCTACCGCCGACGCGCCGGATTTTAATTGTGCGCATGTCGGTCTGAGCCTGTAGAAGACCCGCGCGGAGAGGCCTTTGCCCGCTATGGTTCCGCTACCCATTACATGTTGTGTTTTCGAAGTGCGCGGCCTGTCACCCTGAGTTGGGAAATTTTGCGGATTCTGAAGGTGGGAATGATATTCAAAAATAAAAGACTGTCATGCTGAGGTACGAAGCATCTATTCGCGAACTTTTCCATCGGTCATGCATAGCTGATAGATCCTTCGTGCCTCAGGATGACAGGGGAATTGAACATGTGATGGGTAGCCTGTTGAAGACCCGCGGGTGAGGCCTCTGCCTGCTATGTTCAACAAGCTCACGATGACAGCCCTTTTATGTCGTCAATCCCCGTTTCCGAACTTCCCCAATTTTCCTTTGCCCACGTGATGTGCCCGGATCTAAATGATACTGTTAGCTTTTTTACTCGTGGTCACCCCATCCTTAACACTCCCCGGCATTGCGATAAAATTTATGCTATAATCAAAAAAAATGGCGGCAAAATGAGTATCCAACCGGTATTTCAATGTCTTTACTATACTAATTAATAGCCGGGCAATAAAAATAAACCAATGGATTAAATGGCCTAAAGCCAGCATTAAATCAAAATTATGAACAATAAAACCAACACTTTATGAATGTTTTTTACCAAACAAAACACCATGTACTACGGCTGTTTGCTGTACTCGTGTTAATTGCCTGCTGGGCGACAGCATCGGCCCAAAACAAGGCCGTTACCGGTAAAATTATCGACGCCGGCACCGGCGAAGCCGTCATAGGCGCTACCGTACTGGCCGTAGGTACATCAAACGGGGTAGCTGCCGATTTGAACGGAACTTTTAAAATTGTAGTGCCCGCTAATGCATCGCTGCAGTTCAAGAGCATTGGCTATACATCAGTTACCCTGGCAGCCGATTTTGATAAGCCAATGGTGATCAAACTGGAGCCATCAAACAAAGGCCTGGAAGAGGTGGTTGTGGTAGGGTACGGCCAGCAAAAACGTGCTACCGTTTCCGGAGCCGTTGCAACCGTATCCTCAAAGGTTTTCCAGGACAGGGGGCCTATAAACAACCCGCTTGAATCATTGCAGGGCCAGGTTCCGGGTGTTGTGGTTACCCGCACGTCTGCCCAGCCGGGCCGCGAAAACTGGAACTTCCAGATCCGCGGGGCCACATCAACCAACACGCAGGATCCTCTTATTGTGCTGGATGGTGTAGCGCTGGTTAACAATGCCGAACTGAACTCCATCAACCCGAATGATATTGATAATATATCTTTCCTGAAAGATGCCGCCGCATCTATTTACGGTGCACGCGCGGCTTTTGGCGTAGTGCTTATCACCACCAAAAAAGCCAAGTCAGGTAAAATGGATGTACAGTACCTTTCTACTATATCGCAAAAGCGGCTTGGCCTTCAGCCTATTTTGATCAATAACCGGCAATGGGGCCAAAGTTTAAAAGAGGCCTTAACCAACGATAACTATGGCGTGGCCCCTACCAACTATCTTTGGTACCAACTGGCCGACCTGGCCACCCATCCACCTGATTCTCTTTATATCGATATTACCAAATTGCCAGGTTATGCCGGATCAGCCAATGGTGTTTTATATAACGGCACGCCGCTGCCATCGTTTGGCGATGTTAAGGACTTTACCTTTTTTGATACCAACATGCAAAAAATGTTATGGGGAAATGCTACATCAACCCAGCAGGACCTAAGCTTTTCGGGATCGGGCGATCGTGGCGGCTACCGCGTATCTTTGGGCTACCTTAACGATGGAAGCCAGTTAAAATGGGGATTAAACGGAAACCAGCGTTATAACCTGCGTTTAAACCATAGCTATAAGTTTAGCGACAGGGTAAACCTGGAAACCAACATATCCCTTGAAAGGAATAATATACAGCAGCCTACACTATACAGCTACGGGGGCTACAGTGCACTAAGTAATTACGGCCAGCCTGGCTTGCCCGCGTTTACCTCAAAAGGGCAGCCCTACGCCTGGGGAACCGTTTACAGCGCCCCGGCATTGCTTAAATATGGTGGCGATAACAAAGAGTCGAACAGCAGGGCCCTGTTAAATTCAACTTTTACTTACAATTTTGCAAAACACCTTACATTTACCGCGGTAACCGGCTATCATGTATGGTACCAGGACAGCAGGATACAGCAAAAGCAGGTACAGTTTTACAACTATGCCGGTAACCTGTTGATACAAACCAACCCTATAGCAGGCGGCAGCGGCGGCAACAGTACATTTTATAACCGCAGCAATATCACCGAGCCTTATTATAACCTTGCAGGCAGGGTATCGTACGATAACGTGTTTAACAAGGTTCACGCGGTAGGGGTAATGCTCGGAAGCTCCTATGAGCGCGATGAGTATAATTATTTTACCACGCGTACTTACAACCTGGGCAGCGATGATATCCCGTCGTTAGGTACCGGTGTTACCAGCGGTACTGCCGGCTTTGTAACCAATGGCGAAACCCAGAATCATTATGCCCTGGGATCGTATTTTGGTCGTGCAACATATACCTACAACAGCAAATATAACCTGGAGGTACAGGGCCGTTATGACGGTTCATCAAAATTTATTGCCGATAAAAGGTGGAAGATATTTGGTTCGGTACTGGGTTCATGGCTTATATCCGAAGAGTCGTTTGTTAAAAACCTTAACCTCTTCTCTACCCTTAAATTGCGGGCAAGTTACGGAACCACCGGCAGCCAGAGCGGCATTGGTTTGTATGATTACTTACAGTCGCTTAATGTAAACAGTGGCGGCGCATTACTTGGCAATAACCTGGCTACCTCTGTAACCACTACAGGAAACCTGGTTTCCCTTAACAGGACCTGGGAAACTGTTGTTAAAAAGAACCTGGCATTGGATTTCGGCATTTTAAACGACCACCTTTCGGGCTCTTTTGACATCTACAGAAATGAAAACAATAATATGCTGCTTGGCCAGCTATACCCGGGTGTACTTGGAGCCGGCGCACCGGCACAAAACATAGGAACCTTACATACCTGGGGTTATGAGAGCAGCCTTACCTGGCGGTCAAACATTGGTAAATTAACCTACTCGGTTAGCGGTACAATTACCGATAACCAAAATAAACTGGTCCATTATGGCGGGGCAAATGTTATTGGCCCGGGTTATAATTACACTGTAGAAGGGTATCCCCTGGGGTCGTATTTTGGCTTAAAATATGGAGGCAAGCTTCAAACCCAGGCCGAAGTTGATGCTTATAACGCCCAATACGCGCCTGCCGGAAGCACTAATAACGTTGGCCTTCCCATACCATCGGCGCTTGCCAATCCGGCCGGCCAGATGAGCGGCCTGCGCCCCGGCGATAATAAGTTTGTGGATGTTAACGGTGACGGTAAATTGAGTATAGGCGGCACTACAGCCGATAAGGGCGACCTTGTTTACCTGGGATCGGATAACCCGAGGTACAGTTACGGGCTTAACCTTGGCTTGCAGTGGAATGGTTTTGATTTTTACTCCATTTTCCAGGGAGTTGGCAAACGGGCTGTATTGCGTACCGGGTCAACAGCAAATTTCAGCGTGCCTTTCCTGTCTATTTTCCAGGGTCAAACAACGTCATATTTGGGCAATGTATGGTCTCCCGAAAATCCGGACGCTTATTATCCAAACCTGCATTCGGCACAAAACAATGGTATCAACAACTATAATTATCAGCCATCAACCTGGCGTGTGCAAAACGGCGCTTATGTACGGCTTAAAAACGTGGTGCTTGGCTACACCATACCTAAAAGCCTGCTTGCACACACACATGCCATAAAAGGGCTCCGGATTTATTTTTCGGGCAGCGACCTGTGGGAAAAAACCTATATACATGACGGCTGGGACCCTGAAGTTACCCGGACAGTGGCCGGTAACGAAAGGTACCCCTTTTACCGTTACATCACCCTTGGCGTAAACGTGACTTTTTAATTTAAAAAACGATATCAAATGAAGACGAAATATATCAAGTTCATGTCGGTTATAGGGGTTGCCTTTGGCTTTACTATAATGTCATGTAATAAAACGCTCAACTTAAAGCCGCTTGACCAATTATCAGATGCGGCCTACTTTAAATCACCAACAGATTATAAAACTTTTGCCAACCAGTATTACGGTTATCTTAAAAACTTTACCACCATTAATGGCTTGTCTGACAATCCACATTCCGACGGACGATCGGACCTGTTTGGCGGCGGTGGCGTGTACGGCTCGGGAACCAACATTGTACCGGTTACCGAAGCAAATTTTGGAAATGCCGGAAACTGGAACGTAGACTATGGCCGGATAAGGGCTACCAATTACCTGCTGGATAAGGCCGCATCATACCCAAGGCCAGCCGAAATAGCCCAATATGTGGCTGAAGCAAAATTCTTCCGCGCCTATATCTATTTTGATCTTTTGCAGCAATATGGTGGTGTGCCACTGATTACCAAACCGCTTGACCTTACCTCGCCGGAGTTGTTCGGCGCCAGGGCCACCCGCGATCAGATAGCCGATTTGATTATAGCCGACCTGCAGGCCGCCATACCAGACCTACCGGTTTCGCTACCGGCCAACTCGGCAAATTTTGGCCGTGTAACCCAGATGGCAGCCCAGGCATTTTTAAGTCGCGTTGCACTTTATGAAGGTACGTGGCAAAAATTCAGGTCGGGCGATGCGGCACGGTATAATGCCTTGCTTGATAAATCTATAGCAGCAAGCACCGCCGTTATGGCCAGTAACCAGTATGCATTGTTTGGCACTGCAGCTTCAAACGCGCTTGGCGGCAACAGCACCATACTGGGCGACTCCTGCCTGAAATATTTATTTATACTTGAAAACATCAAATCAAACCCGGCCGGTATAACCAAAACCGCTAACCATGAATACATACTTTCGACCAGGTACGATGACGTGCTGAAGCCGATTAACGTATTTGTGAGCCGTAGCAGTACGGCAACCGGTGTGGGGCAAAAATTTGTAAATATGTTTTTGTGTAACGATGGCCTGCCGGTTGAAAAATCGCCGCAATTTGGCGGCTTTCAAACCTATTTATCAGAATTCCAGAACCGCGATAACCGTTTAAAATACACCATTAAAATTACTTACCAGTATTACTGGTACAGCATAAATGGCCGCGTTAACTGGACCAGTGATGCGGCCGACAGGGCAAATTCGCTGGGGCCGGCAAAACCTTACGGCTATGGCAATCAAAAATGGATATCAGAAAGACAATTGGTAGATGGTCAGGAATCGGAAGATTACCCGGTAATCCGCTACGCCGAAGTATTGCTTAACTATGCCGAAGCGGTATATGAGCGAAACGGAATGATTTCTGATGCTGACCTCAACAAATCTGTAAACCTTGTCCGCCTGCGCTGCAACTCCACCAACGGCATGCCGGGGCTTAGCAACGCCCTGGTAAATGCCAATAACCTGGATATGCGTACCGAAATAAGAAGAGAGCGTACGATAGAACTTTATGACGAAGATTTTAGGTTTGACGATATTAAGCGCTGGCACAGCGGCACAACGGACCTGGTAACCAACATAGGCGGTACCGCTTATGACAATGCTGCCGGTTTTGTAAGCCCATGGCCGGTATCGTATAAATACACAGGCACCCAGGCACAATTAGGCCCTGATGCTGTAAAACCAGTACCCACAAACGCCAAAGACGCCAATGGCAACCTGATCATCGATCAAACGGCCAGGTTATTTGCCGAAAAAAATTATTTATACCCCCTTCCATCCCAACAAATTACGTTAAACCCCCAACTAACCCAAAATCCGGGTTGGTAACTGAGTTGCGGGGGCCCTGCCCCCGCAATTTTTTTTTAATGACAGGTGATGCAGGTTTACTGTGATTATATAAAACCGGTTAATTAATTTAATGGATGATGCTATTTATTAAACAGAATATCAGGATATTAGCGTAAGTTTTGTACAGGCCGATATTAAAAACAAACACCATAGAATAATAAAGGTTAAACCCGGTTTCCGGGTAAGCTATTTAGGGGCCTAAAAATATTTTAAGATGGAGAAAAAGAAACCTGACGAATTTGAACCGGCTTTCCATATCAGGAAACCCGAGGTTAGCCAGCTCCGGATTAAGCGGCACTGGGAGTCAATTTTACCCTTGCTTAAACAAAAAAAAGATCCGCCTGCACCAAAAGGGAAGCCTTGAGCTGCTCCTGATTTCATATGCCATCCGCTGCCCCATAGTCTGCGCCTCTCCATGCCCTTCCCCAATAGTTTGATGCTTTGCCAATTATCATAACAAGGCCGCTGATTGCCTTGTGCGCTAAGTTAAGGCTGAATTGTACCCCTGATATCAAAAAAATGCTTCTAAACCGGTTTTTTAGGCTTTTTTGGCTGGTTTACGTATGTCGATTGGTTATTTTATAGCCTTTCTATCGCCCAAAATCCACTCATATTAGCTACTGTAAACCAATTATCCGACAATCGAAAAATGCCCGGGCCTATTTTTTTTTCAGCCTGATTTTATGTGGCCGTTTTCCGGGAGTTGCAGGAACTAATATCAATTATAACCAAGCATTTTTATGAACAAGAATGACCAGTTAGCAATACGTTGGGAAAAAACCCGGCAGGGTGATGTCAGTGAATTCGGGGCTATTCACCATGAGTTGTACCCGCTGCTTTATCATTACCTGCTGAAAATTACCCGCGACGAAATTGTATCAGAAGACCTGCTGCAGGAACTGTTTATAAAAATGTGGGAACGTAAAGAAAGGCTTGGCCCCATACATAATGTGAAGGTGTACTTTTTTAAGGCGGCGCGGTCCCTTGCGCTCAATTATTTTAAGCGCCAAAAGAACCATTTACCAATAACCGACGATCAGCGCGAAATTGATCTTGCTTTTTCCCAGGAAGAAATTTGGGTGAACAGCGAAAATGACCTTGAATTTAACAGGCTGCTCGCCCTTGCCCTGAATGCTTTGCCCAAAAGGCAAAAAGAAATGGTGTTTTTAAAATATTTTGACGGCTGGACCTACGAACAGATAGCCGAAGTAACCGGTATAAATTACCAATCGGTAGTAAACCACATACACCGGGCTATGCAGCAGCTGCGCAATAACCTGGTGTATGATAAACGGGTACAATCCTGTCGTGTAGCAGTTTAAACGCTGCCGTTAGGTGCGATAACTGCAAGTTCCTGTCCCCGCGGGGTCTCTTTGAAAAAGGCCCCAGCGGTTGTACAAAGCCGGTCATAATCCTGAAGCCACGTTGATGTAAGATGATCGGGTACCTCAGGGTCCTCTACCGAGAGACCCTGAGGGGACGGTGAAGGCGAGGGGAACGCTTATTCTTTTGCTTTTTCGTTTCAGCAGGATACCATACATGTACCCGGAACTCATTTATCCGCAGCGCTGCGATTTTCATTTTATCCCCCTTTAAACTTAACTATTGATTAATCTGTAACCTCTTTTTGGTTAATCATCCCCCTTCCGCAGAAGTTTATATAACAGAGATTTGTAATCAGTTACTAACCATCTGCCATTATAAACCGAAGCCTGCCCTGTTTGCAGGAAGTATTTAATTGTGCAACAACACAGTTAAGCTGTGCTATGGCAGCTGGTGCTTACATGCAATTAATTAAACCAATAATACTTAACCATTTATTATGAAATCAAAATTGCTATTACTGTTTTGTTTTTTTTGCCTGCTTCCTTTCTGGAGCTGCAGGAAATCAGCAAACCCTGCCGCAACTATTGCAGACAGTGTTAAAACCGGGAAATCGTCAAAATTAAAGGTAGCTGCCATCAGCCCTTTTGTTCATCCGGGCCTGCTGCACACCGAGGCCGATTTTATCCGCATGCAAACCATGGTATCGGCGGGTACCGAACCCTGGCTTTCGGGCTGGAACAAGCTTACCGCAAACTCCCACTCCTCATCAACTTATGTGATGAAAGGGCCGGTAGATACCGTATACAGGGGTTCCGGCTCGCCCGAAAATTATTCTAAACTATACAATGATGTGGCGGCAGCGTATCAAAACGCCCTGCGTTGGAAAATTAACGGCGATGTGGCCTGTGGCAATAATGCCGTGGCTATTATGAATGCCTGGTCATCCACGCTCAAGGCCATATCGGGCAGTGCCGATAGGTGGCTTGCCGCCGGTATTTATGGCTATGAGTTTGCCAACGCCGCCGAAATTATGCGCTCGTACAGCGGGTGGGCGGCGGCCGACTTTGCCAGGTTTCAAACCATGATGCTCACTGTATTTTACCCCATGAACCACGATTTCCTGGTGAACCATAACGGTGCCTGCATTACCAATTACTGGGCAAACTGGGACCTTTGCAGCATGGCCTCCATCTTGTCTATCGGCATCCTGTGCGATGATGCCGCCAAGTACAATGAGGCCGTTACTTATTTTAAAACCGGTGCAGGCAATGGTGCTATTGATCATGCAGTACCTTTCTTATACACAGGCGGCCTTGGCCAGGGCCAGGAAAGTGGCCGCGACCAGGGCCACCAGTGCCTTGATATTGCCCTGCTTGGCCCGTTTTGCCAAATGGCCTTTAACCAGGGCGATGACCTGTTTGGTTACGAAAGCAACAAGACACTGGCGGTAAGCGAATATACAGCCAGCTATAACCTGGGCAATACCGTGCCGTTTACAACCTACAACTGGGGCAGTGGCACTACCTGCGCGGCAAATTCGCAAACGGTAATTTCCGAGTCGGGGAGGGGCAATATCCGGCCGTCGTGGGAGTTGATTTATAACCATTTTGCCAATGTAGCCGGGGTTACGGCCACCTATAGTGCCCAGTATGCCACCAACATGAGGCCCGAAGGCGGGGGCGGCGATTATGGCAGCACAAGCGGCGGCTACGATCAGCTGGGGTTTGGCACCCTTACTTTTACAACAACCACACAGCCCATCGCCAATGGTACCTATCACCTCCTGAACCGGGCAAGCGGCAAATACCTGGATAACCTGGGCGCCACCACCAATGCTGCAAATGTAGGGCAGTGGGCCAGCAGCACTTCCGGTAATCAAAAATGGGTGCTATCCTATAGCGGCGGATATTACAAGCTTACCTGCGTATCCAGCAGTAAATGTTTGGATAGCAATGCCAATACTGCCGATGGCTCCAATGTTACCCAATGGTCAAGCGGTACATCGCCAAACCAGCAATGGGTAATTGTACCAGTTGGGTCATACTACAAAGTTGTAAACCGTACCAACGGCAAATGCCTTGATACCGGCGGCGGTACCGCCAATGGCTCCATTATGCAGTTTTGGGGTAGCAACAGCAGCCTTAACCAGCAGTGGTCTATTGTGCCGTGAGTGGTGAGAAGTGAGTGGTGAGTGGATGAGTGGTGAGTGGTGGGTGAATGAGTGTCTGAAGTTCTGAGTCTCAAGTTCTAAGTCTGAAGCAGGGTTTGCCCTTTTTTTAACTTAGGGCTTCTGGCTTAGGACTTCAGACTTTAAGCATTATTTATTGAGTATTAAAACCGTGGTTGGTTGTCATTGCATCAGGTAGTTTAACTTTTAAACCGGTTAACCATTGTAACCTGCTATTAAACCTGATGAAAAAATTAGTTATAAAAGATATTGCCGAACAATTGCAGGTGTCAAAATCAACCATTTCATTTGTTTTGAACGGTAAAGCCCGGCAGCATGGCATTAGTATTAAGCTGGAAAATAAAATATTAAAGTATGTTGAAAAGGTAGGCTACCAGCCAAGCCGGATTGCCGTGGGGCTTAGTACCGGCAAAAGCAAAACAATTGGGATGCTTGTTGAAGATATTTCGGACCCATTTTTCTCTTCAATCGCCCGCGTTGTTGAGCGGTCGGCCCTCTCATCGGGTTACAGGGTTATTTATGGCAGTACCGAAAACGATACCGTACAGGCTATCGACCTGTTGCAGGCTTTTCGTAACCATAACGTAGATGGCTATATTATTGCGCCGCCGCCCGGGATAGAAAATTATATCCAGGAACTGATAACCGATGGTTTTCCCGTTGTTGTATTTGACCGCGACCTGCCCGGCCTTAACTGCGATAAGGTGCTGATTGATAATTTCGACGGTGCTTTGCAGGCTGTAGAACACCTGGTGGCCCGGCAGTTTAAAAATATTGCCATGGTTACCCTGTTATCGAGGCAAAACCAGATGGAAGAGCGCACCAACGGCTATTTAAAGGCGATAGATGATGCGGGACTGGCTAAAAAGATTAAACAAATTCCCTACGACCTGGAAAAGCCAAAATGTGTCGAGGTTATCAGGAAGTTTTTAGCGGGCCAAAAAACTATCGATGCGGTTTTTTTTTCCACCAACTACCTTGCCCTGAGTGGCATAGAAGCCATCAGGCAGCTTGGGCTGCGGGTTGCCGAAGATATAGGCATTATTGTTTTTGATGATAACACCAATTTCGAATTATTCAGCCCCTCCATTTCGGCTGTTGCCCAGCCTGTAAAACAAATAGGGGAGCAGGTAACCCAAATAATGCTTAACCGCCTGCAAGCAAACACCCAGGCCGGTTTTGAGCGTGTAGTTTTAAAAACCAGGCTAATAACCAGGGAATCGACAGTAAACCAGGTACCGGCGCTCGTTAAATAGTACAGGTAAGGAAGAATGCCCATCGCTACCAAATCCTCTACCCCCGCGTTAACAGGCATTTTTTTGACTTTTGACTTTTGACTTTTGACTTAAACCATGGCGTACGCCGCCGATAGAGGCGGCGCCAGGCTTTTTGTTCATACTGCACAGGCCTTATTCACATTGGCCGGTATCCACGCCAATCCTTTACGCGAACTGCCGGGTATACAAAAAACTCCCGGATGCAATTAAACATCCGGGAGTTTTGTCCTCCCGATAGGCAGCGGCAAAAAGTAGTTATAAACTGCAGGCATAGCCGCCGGGGATTTGCTTTTTTTCCTGATTTCTGTTAGCTTTAGCATAAGCTTAAAACTACTGCCTGAATTATCATAAAAAGTATCATGAAAAAAATTTTAATGAGCGCGGTTGCCTTAACCGTTTTCTCGCTGTCGATCATCTTATTTCAAATAAGTTGTAAAAAAGATGTCCTTGCCGATGTAACGTCAGGTTCGTCGTCTATCAAGGGACTGTGGATTGGCACTTATACCACTGATACACATCCCGACCTTGGCGAGCAATATTTCAGCTTGATTATTAAGCCTGACGGCACCATGATTGCCGATACCAAGGGCGAGGCACAGCAGCATTTAGCCCCCGGTACCTGGACATTAAAAGGCGACACCCTTACCTGTACCTTTACATGTGTTTATGGAATTGCCTCCAATATCGGGATAACCGAAACTGCCGTTGCCGTTTGGGATAAAACCACCAAATTACACGGCATATGGAAAAATTCTCCTACCCCTATCGGATCAGGAATTATTACCTTGACTAAGGTTGACTAAGGGTAGATGCGAGATTCTTTGATCCTGGTTAAAAATGGCGTAGGCCCGCAACGAAGTTAATTCTTTATCAGGTAGTCCGTCTTAAACTACGTAAAACTACCTACGTAAATACCGTATTTTAACGGGCATAACCGGTAAAAATATTATTGATATTTATTAAAACATTTAATACGTATCGTCATAACCTTAAACCAGATTAACATGCCCGCATTACCTCTTATCAAACTGAACAGCAAAGGCCAGGCTGTAGAAAACTGGCAGGATTTTTTAATTGGCCAGGATTTATTAGACGAACCTTCTGACGGGGATTTCGGCCCTTTAACCTTAGCTGCTACCATCGCGTTTCAAAAAATGGCAGGCCTGCAGCCTGATGGCGTGGTTGGTAATAAAACCTACGGCGCAGCCATGCAAATGGGCTTTAATGGCGTACAGGACGATAGGACAGGCAAGGAAGGCGCCAACTGGCCGCCAAAACCCGATTTTAAGCCATTAGTAAGCAATGCCGAGCGCCAGGCTGTTTTTGGTGAGTTTAAATTTGTGGCCGATCCGCAACCGGGCGACAAAGAACATATCAGGGTAACGGATAACTGGGCAAAGGATAATATTATTATGGTGCCGGTGCCGCAATTAAAAAACATTAGCGGCGGTTCGCATATTCAGTTTCATCAACTGGGGGCCAAACAACTCATTAAACTCTGGGCAGATTGGGATCGGGCAGGTTTGCTCCACCTGATCCTTATTTGGGACGGATCATATAACCCAAGGTTCGTTAGGGGTAGCACCAAAACTTTAAGTAACCATGCATTTGGGTCGGCGTTTGATATCAATGCAAAATGGAACGCCTTCGGTTCGCAACCTGCATTGGTAGGCCAAAAAGGATGCGTGAGGGAGTTGGTAACCATAGCCAATGACAACGGTTTTTATTGGGGAGGACATTTTACCAGACCAGACGGAATGCATTTTGAAGTGGCCCGTATTCTGCCGTAATTGCTCTTTAGCCTTTTTAAGGCAGTATTTAACCTAAACCACTGCCTTTAGTACATGCCTTGTGCCGGCTCATTTTTGCTGCACAAACCCTGGCTCAAGGGAAGGCATAAAAAAGCTGTCGCTTACCGGCGACAGCTTTTTTGCTTGGCAAAAATGTGCTTAAGCTTCAATAAAAGCCAAAAGGTCTTTATTAATGGTGTCGGCTTCTGTGGCCGGCATACCGTGAGGGAAACCCGGATATGAAATCAACGTGCCGTTTTTTAATAGTTTAGCTGCCTTTGCACCCGAAATAGGGAAGGGGACAATCTGGTCGTCTTCGCCATGCAACACCAAAACAGGGATGTCTACGCTTTTAAGGTCTTCGGTAAAATCTGTTTCTGAGAAAGCTTTGATGCCGTCGTGCTGTGCTTTTACGCCGCCCATCATGCCCTGGCGCCACCAGTTGTCTTGTATGCCCGGTTTTATATTGGCGCCTTCGCGGTTATAGCCATAAAATGGTACGGTAAAATCTTTAAAGTATTGGGCGCGGTTAAAAGCTGTGCCCTGGCGTATCTCATCAAATATTGCCATCGGAACACCGTCGGGGTTGCTGTCAGTTTGAACCATCAGTGGCGTAACCGCGCTGATGAGTACTACTTTGGACACACGGCCTTTGCCCAGGTTGGCTGCATAATGGATAGCTTCGCCGCCACCTGTTGAATGGCCTATGTGTACGGCATCTTTTAAATCAAGGGCCTCGGTAAGTGCGGCCACATCGGCTGCATAGGTGTCCATATCGTGTCCGCCGGCAACCTGGGTAGATCTGCCGTGACCGCGGCGGTCGTGGGCAATCACGCGGTAGCCTTTTTTAAGGAAAAACATCATCTGCGCATCCCAGTCATCGCCAGATAATGGCCAGCCATGATGGAATACCAGTGGTTTTCCTGTACCCCAGTCTTTGTAATAAATTTCGGTTCCGTCTTTTGTGGTGATAGTGCTCATGTTTTCAATTTTTAAGTGATGTATTTGTTTTGTGATACAAATGTGCAGCTTTTTGGGTTTAGCTGCACTTGATATAGATTAAGAAATGAAAATTTGTGTACGAAAGTTATTCTGTATTTAGCGAAAGTATTGTGTGCCGGAAATGTACGATGGCGGACTTGTGATTATAAAAATCTATCCGCCTGTCGTCTTATTCATTTCCATTTTGCTACACGCTAAAGAGCCATGGTATTAAATTAAGAAGAACAGAAAAACAAAAAAGGAGAGGCTTACCTACCCCTCCTTTTCATTTTTATTAATAACCCGGATTTTGGTACATCTTAACGGGGTTAAGTTTGTACTCATCAAACGGAATAGGATAATAACGGTCTTTTGTACTAAAGTTGGCTACCTGGGCCAAACCGAAGTCGGTTTGTTTTTTGGCTTTAAAGTAAGCTACCAACTCATCGGTAGTAAATGTACGCAGCAAATCAAACCAGCGGTGGTGCTCAAAGGCCAGCTCAACACGGCGCTCATGTAAAATAGCCAGCTTAAGTGTTGGGTATCTTGAAGCATAATCGCTATTGGTCATTGATACAGCATAGGTTGGCATGCCTGCACGGGTACGCACCTGGTCTAAGAAACCTGTAGCAGTTGCTGCATCGCCCAGGTAATTATTAACCTCGGCAAGCGACAGGATTACATCGGCATAGCGCATCAAAATCCAGTCGTTACCGCCATAGCCATTAACACCGGCAGCGTTACTAACATCCCTGAATTTGGTAACAAACCAATCTTTAACAATAGGGTCGTTAGCGTATTTAACAGAAAAGGTCATTCGCGGATCGTTAGTTTCGTACTCATTGATCAAATCGTGGGTAACGTTATATCCCGCGCCAGATGATGGTTTTTGCGAGTTGATGGTTTCGCCTTTTGCCTGGAAATTGGCAGCTATTGCTGAACTGTAGTTAAGATCACCCTGGATGTTCACAATCTGGAAAATCAGCTCCGGGCAGCTTGTTTTCTTGCTTACGTCAAAAACATCGGTATAAGGTATGCTGTTTAAATCGCCAAAATTACGCATGTTGTAAGCAGCCATTAAGGCAGCTTTGGCGTTGTTTAAATTAGTGGTTCGGTTAGCCTGATCTAAAGTTGTAGCCATGGTAAGGTATGCCTGGCCCAACAGGAAATTAGCGGCCGCTTTTGATACCCTGCCGGTTGGCGCTTGCAGGTTTGGAAGCGGGCTGTTAACAACGTCTGTTAAATCGGCTATTATTTGCTGGTAAACCGCATCCTGCTTTACCCTGAAAGTTGAGGCGGCCACATCGGCGGCAGATGATAGTTGTTTGGTTACCAAAGGTACATCACCCCAAAGGCGCACCAGTTCAAAATAAGTAAATGCACGCAAGAATTTGGCCTCGGCAGCATACTTCAACTTTAAGTTATTATCTGGAAAGCTAACCTGGTCAATGTGCGATAACACCACATTGGCGCGGCTAACAGTGGTATACAATGATACCCAGTGGGCTTTTAAATAAGTATTGCTTGGCAATATAGAAAAGTTGTTGAACTGGAAAGGCTCGCCCGCGTTTGACTGGTTATCGTTAGTGCCGGTATCATCCGAACGCTGATCTGTCCACAAATCGCTGCCCTCGCCAACATTGTTACCGCTGCGCATTGATTGATAAATGCCGTTTACAGCCAGCAACACGTCGTTGGGTGTTTTGTAGCTTGCGTCAACGGTTACGGCGTTGGGGTCGCTTTCATTTAAAAAGTCTTTTTTACAAGACGGGCTTATGGCCATAACCGCAGCAAGGCAGGCGATGGCTAAAAATTTCTTATTCATTTTTATATCTCTTAAAAAAATTATCAAAAAGTAACGTTTACACCTAAGTTGTATGACCTAACCAGCGGATAGGTACCATAATCGATACCAGGTGCAAGGTTGGCTGGTTGCGTGTTGTTTGATGCGGCACCAGAGTAGTTATAATCTACATCGGGGTTATAGCCTTTATATTTGGTTATAGTAAACGCGTTAACTACGCTTGCAAAAACACGTGCCTTGGTAAGGCCCAAAGTGTTTTGCAAAAAGCCCGGCAGGGTGTAACCTAATGTTAAGTTGGTACAACGCAGGTACGAGCCGCTTTGCAGGTAAAAGGTTGATAAACGGGTACTGTTACTTTGCGTACCGGCACGTGAAGCGCGGTAAAACGAGCCATCGCCCGGGTTTTCTGCATTCCTGTACCTGTTGGCTACGTTGGCGTATTGATTGCCCGAGCCTTCACCATTATACAGGTAATAGTCCTGTCCGTCCAGAATCTGGTTGCCGTATGATCCGTTGAAGGCAGCGCTTAAATCAAAATGTTTATAAGTACTGTTCAATGCAAAGCCGTAAGTAAATTTGGCATATGGCGAACCGATAATGCCTTTATCGGCATCGTTTACAATACCATCGTGATTGGTATCAACAAACCAGAGGTCGCCTATTTTAGCAGGGTTGGTTTGTGAGGCAGACGGTGCGGTTTTACCTAAATTATCGGCAGTAATTATACCACCAACTTTAAAGCCATAAAACATCCCAATTGGCTGCCCTTGTGTAGTGATGCTGGTAAGGTATGATCGCTCCGCACCGTTAATAATCAGGGTGTTGTTTGATGGCAGCTTAACAACTTTATTGCGGTTTAATGAAATATTACCGCTTGCACCAAAGGTGAAATCCTTATTGTTAATGATCTTTCCGTCTACCTGGAAATCAAAACCGCCGTTACGGATTTTCGAGTCGCGCAGGTTGGTCAGGATAGTAGTACTGCCCGAAATTGCCGAAATTGGCTGGTTATACAACAGGTTGTATGAATAACTCAGGTAATAGTTGGCAATAATTGAAAGGCGGCCTTTGAACAGGGAGATATCGGTACCAAAGTTATACTGCGAGGTAGTTTCCCAGCTTAAGGTATTATCTTTTATCCCACCCGGATAGGTTGCTGTTACAGCGCTGTTACCATCAAGCACAGTGCCTGTAGGTGTTGCCAAAGTTTGTTGTATGGCGTAGTTAGGGATATTGAAGTTACCGCTTTTGCCCCAGCTTGCGCGGATTTTAACAGTTGATTGATCGCCAAGGAAGTTATGGTAAAAGTCCTCGTCGGACAAATTCCAGCCGGCAGCAACCGATGGGAAGTAGCCATACTTATTTGCCGGCCCAAAACGTGATGAACCATCGGCACGGAACGATGCGGTTAAAAAGTATTTACCTGCGTAGTTATAGTTAGCACGGCCAAGGTATGATAACAGCGTATATTCACTTTTATAGGCGTTGTTTAAAGAAAAGTTAGCCGCCAGTGCACCCTTGTTTGATATTTCGGGAATTGCATCATTTTGGAAGCCGTTTGCTTTTACGCTGATATAATCGGCAGAGGTAATTTGCGCGGTGTAACCGGCCAGGGCGTCAAAATGGTGCTTGCCAATTTGCTTGTTGTAATTTAAGGTAAACTCGGCAAGCCTGTCAACAGTTACCAGGTTTGAAGCCTGCGCATTAGCGGCCAAAATTGATTGTTGTGATCCCGGAGGGAAAGCACCACTGCTTAACGTTGTTGGATAATAATAATCATACTTCTCGGTATAGGTTTCGGTACCCATGTTTGTTTTAAAATCAAGGCCATTCAATATATGGTACGTAGCGGCCGCGTTATAATGGCCACGGTAGCCTTTCCTGTTAATTTTAATACGCTCGGCAAGTGCCACCGGGTTTTCAATACCCTGGTAACCATATTGGGTTGAACCGGCAGCTTCGGCATTGGTTGCTAATGAACCATCGGCATTATAAGCAGGCAGGTAAGGCATATAAATAAGCGCGCCAAGAATTGGGCTGTGGTCAAAACGACCTTCCTGTGTTTCCTGGTTGGTGTTTTGGGTGTAAGCTACATTGGCCGCAATGTGGATGCGTTTGCTTACATCGCCATCAATATTTGCGCGGAAGTTATAGCGCTGCTGGCCGGTACTTTGAATAATACCCGGCTGGTTTTGGTAAGAGCCACTCACATAGTAACGGATATCACTTGACGCCCCCGAAAACGACAAGGTATGCTTTTGCATAAATGTGTTACGGTACAGCTCGTCCTGCCAATCGGTATTTACGGTTTGCTTAATGGGCGTTTGCGTTGCGAAATTATACAAGCCATCGGGGATACTTACGCTCCCGGTGTTACCAACATTGGCTACACGGGTTGCATTCGGGTCAGAATACATGGCATCATTCCAGGTATGGCCGGTGTTTACCCAAAGGTCATGATAGGCGTTGTTGCGACCATCTATTACCAGAAGTGCAGCCTGATCGGCATTCAATAGTTTTACTTTGTGGGCCAGCTGGTCAATACCGGTTTGCACATCGTATTCAAAACGGCCTTTGCCCTGTTTACCTTTTTTGGTAGTGATTAATACCACGCCGCCGGATGCGCGCGAACCGTAAATAGCGGCCGATGCAGCATCTTTTAATACGTCGATACTTTCCACATCTTCCGGATTAATGTAGATGTCATTTGATGGGTAACCGTCGATAACGTACAAAGGATCAGAACTGGCATTGAAGGAGCCGATGCCCCTAACCCTGATTTTGGGGCTGGTATATGGCGCACCGCCTGTTTGCGATACCTGTACACCCGATACCTTGCCAACAAGCGCCTGCCCCAATGAAGGAGAAGAAAGATTTAAATCGCTTGATTTTACGCTGGCAACCGAACCGGTAACATCGCTTTTACGGATGGTTTGGTAACCAATGGCTACAACCTCGTTAAGCATGTTGGCCTGTGGCACCAGTTTAACATTTATATTGGCCTGGTCGCCAACGGTTATTTCCTTTGGCAGGTAACCAATAAATTTAAAAACCAGCACGGCTCCCGGCTCTGCAGCAATGCTATATTTTCCGCTCACATCTGTTGATGTACCTTTATTGGTGTTTTTGATCATTATTGATACACCAGGCAGGGGTTGGTTGGTTTCGTCGGTTACGGTACCGGATACTTGAGTTGCCTGGTTAACCGCAATTTTAATAAGGGTTGCAGCGTTTGAGTTAAACGCGGTTGCCATGATCATGAGGCAGGTAAAAGGTTTTAGCAAAAACCTTCCAAAAAGATCACGGATAATCTTTTTATTCATATTTTTAAAAGTTGATTGTTAGGAAATGACAGTAAAGCTTTCGACCGCTTTTTTAGTTTTTTGACAATTATTCCGGGAGCCGTGTGAATGTTAGCGCATTCACCGGTTTCTATGTTTTATCGCCGGCTATCGATGTTAAGTTTAAATTAATGTTACATAGGCATTTAAATTAAAATACATGGCAGATTTTAATATTATCATAATAATCATTGCCTTGTGATAATATAATATTAATTATAGATTATTAATATTGTAGTAATGGCAACAAAATTAAACCAGCTATCTTAACACCGGGCTACTTAAACGTTAAGTTTGTATTAATAAAAAAGGCAACCGGGTGTACGCCGGCGCCTGTAAGCTGGTACATTTCGCCGGTTTTTACCAGGTTGTTTTAGTGAAATTTACATTGCTTTTTCGTGATGATGTTACCGCAATTCCCCTTTCATCGTTGCCAATAAATGAAAATCCTTCCAGCTCATCGGCCCGGTTAATATCATCAACCTGGCTAATTACTACCTGCTTACCAGCTTCTATCGATTTTTTGAGGTCAACGTAGGTAAAACGCCATTGCCGTCCCTCAATTTTATTTTGGATAAGCACCAGCACGCCTTTATCGGCTATCCAGTGCAGGTTTTGCACCCAGGGCGTGCACGTAAATTTTTTGTAAAGCACACCCGCCTCTTTTGTGTTTGCTGCTTTTGCCAGCTTCTGCGGATCATATAATCTTACCTCGTTTCCATGGTCGCCATAATCGACGGTGGCCACATACCACTTATTATTATATTTAACATACTCGGGGCGGGTGCCTTGTATACAGGCGTCATCATCAATGGTATTGAGCAGGCTGGCATCAAGCGTACCGGTGCTCAACAGTGCTTTCCAATCAACACAATAAATAACAGCTTTCCATTTGGTACCCTCGGCGTTAAGGCGGATGGAGTTACCTATAAAAGTTGGGCCAATGCCGTTATAGGCTATCCCGGTAGGGTGGTTAATCACATCCTGCCCGTTTTTGGTAAGCTTTACTTCTTTATGCTGATAAACCAGGCTATCGCCCTCCATTTTAAACTCACGGATTATGCCTGCTTCGCGGTCCCCGTATAAAAATATGCGGCCGTTTTGGTACGATATCCCCTGACAAGCGCCCAAAGAATCGATAGTGATTGAGCGTTGGAGCTGATGATCAATATTGCCGGTTGTCAGGCTTCCGATACCTAATATTACAGCGACTATGGTTAAAGTAATTTTTTGCATATGTTGAATGTTTATCGTGGGTCAAGTGGCTCGTCGGGATCAATTTGTTTGGCATCTTCAACCGGGTAGTATTCAACCTCGGTTTCCGAGTTCCGTTTGGCCAGTTTGTAAGGCACATAGTTCAGTTCCTTTTGGCAGCGGGCATCCATCGTCATAATAAAATCGGTTTGCGATTTATCTGTTACCACAATACCGGGCTTATTGGCCGGAATGCCGTATTTATAAATAAGCCGGGCGCTGTTACGCATATTGGTAGTAGTATGGCGGGCGTGTGGTTCAATGATGATGGCATTTTCGGGGATATGCAGGGTTTTCACCAGGTAAACCTTCATCTCTTCGGCTTCGTTATATTTTGTTTTGTATGGATGTACTTTGCCGCCGGATACGATGATGAACGGAGCTTTACCCAATTTATATTGCTGAACAGCCAACCTGCACCGCAGCATGCCTTCGCCGCTTAAAGGCGATGTCAAATTGTCGGGCCCGGCGCCGGGCACCAGGATGTTTGAGTACGGATAACCGGCCCATTTAATGCTTTTTATCCTGTTGACTGCAGCCTTATTCGCCCCAAATTCCATAGGCTCGTAGTTGGCAGGATTCTGCCGCTCATTTATCTGCAGATAAAGCAATGCAGCCTGCATCGATGGCTCAAAAAACAAACGCGTGTTTTTAACGTCGCCAATTAAGGTAGCAGTAACATCGTACATTAAAGTACGATAAGCCTTTGCATGAACATTGTAACTGATAGAATCTATTTGCGGATAATTAGGTTTTTTCCCTTCGGCGTATACCGCAATGGTATAATTAACACTGCCGGCATCCTGCTCCCAGGCCTTCTGCAGGAGCTCGACATTGGGCAGTTTTTTATATAAGCTATACGCGCCGGATGGAATCAGCTTTGTTTTTACCAACTTGTCCAAAGCGTTGCCTGGTTTATAAAGCGCGGTAAGGCGCTCAGTTACTAACCGAATCTCATCGTCTGTAAGTTTCACAGCAGCGGTTAAGCACGATGCATCGCCGCAATCGGTAAGAGATGTATTAAGCCTGCTCAGTTTTTGTTGCGCCAGCTGCGCCAGTTGGGCATCGTTTTTAAGTAATAAACTTACCTGGTTATCCTGCTCAAAAAGGGAAAGCAAGTAGTAGTTTTTAACCTCCACGTAGTCGGTTGATGCTCTTTTAATACCGGCAGCCAGGGGCACCTGGGCATAATTGCTTAACCAGCTAAGGCACAACAGCGATAATACTATAAATTTTTTCATAGGCGTTTTTTACAAAGCGTAAAGAAACCCCTCTTAATTAAACTTAAGATTAACTCCAGGTAACAATCTTATAGATGGTTTGGGTACTGGGAGCAAGTAAAGTATTACGAATGTAAATAGTTGGCCAGGTTTGGAGTGGTCGCGTTGTGATTTGCTTTCATTGTCTGCTACACCCTCACAAACCACTTCCCATTAAATTTATAAACAACCCGCTTGCTGCCAACCTTTCCATCATCCGATACTACCGGCATCGAAATGGTGCCCGAGGCTTTATCATAATCTATGCTGAATTTCTGCTCGCCGTTCAACTCGTCGACCTTACCGCATATCAACACGTTTTCAAGCGTTTTGCCTGTTTGTACCAGTTTGATGTTATCGTTAACCCTGCCGTTCTCTATTGTCATAAACCGGAGGCTGTACTCGGTGAGCAGGCCGCCAAATGCTATGCGTTGGGCTATGTAGTAGGTTTTGCCGCCTGCAGCCAGGGTGTTAATTTTGTAAATGGTATAATCGGGCACCAAATCATACGGAGGCTTCACATGCCTGGCCAGTACCTTGCCGTTAACCCTGTACTGGTACACATTATTAAACCAGGGCATCGACCGCCTCCTGTTCCTGTCGTACGAGTAAATGCGCAAGTTGCCATCGTCCGAGGTCGAAATATATACCGCGCTCGTTTCGCTCAAATTTTTAAACGGGTAACCGATAGTTTTGGGCAGCTGCCGGGTATATTTCATCAACAGCCTTTCAAAAAGTTCCATCCTGGCTTCCTTTTGATCATCGGTGTACCGCTCCGGCACATTTTCGTAGACATCGGCCAGCTTCTTGTCCACAGCGCTCAGCGTCTGGCCAAAACAACGTGTTAATGTAAGCAGGAACAGTAAGGTTAGGGATAGTCTCATGGGTTTAATGGTGATGTTAATAAACGTAGTTGTTGGGGAAATATTTTGGGGGTAGGGCAAAGAAGTCATAATAAAATTGAATTCATAGTTATTAATTAAAAAAAAATATTTTGATGATTTTATGCAATTATTATTAACTTTGTGTAATAATGAGAGCGAGAAAAAAAAACAGGCTGGAAAAAACGCTAAAAAAACTTGGCGGAGGTAAATATGAAGTCGCATTTCAAGAAGAAAGGCTATTGGAGTTTCGGTCTATACAGAACGATTTTCAAGATTACATAACCCAAACCTTTGCTTCATATACTCAACATTCTGAAGCGCGTAACAGCATATGGGAGCCTGAATTTTTGATTGAAGGGCAGGGTTTACGATCTAAGTTATTGTATAATAGAAAGGTTTCTGATCGCCTTGATGATTTATTTAAAGTTATTCTATATGAGGATCCAATATATGGATTTCATGATGCGGCTGTAGCGCAGATAGCCGGATTTGAAAAATTTGTTGTTCGTCGTACCGAAAAATCAGTTAGTAGTTTGGGCGAAAAGGAACAAAAGCTGATTCAAAAGATTCAACTTTCCATTGATTTTTACCGAGCGAATAATACCCTCTATTTATACAATGCATTTAAAAAAGCACTTGCTGAATACTTTGTATGGCTGGAACATAAAATCCATAAAAGCACTTTATTCATCATCTATTTACATGGGATTTTAGAGGGTGCTGGCAACTTGGTAGATTTCCGGGAATTACTTCGGACTATTATGCACTTTCTATGCAGACGGTTGGACGAAGAAAACGATGTTAACCAAAAAAACAGTAACCCATTAAGTAACTTTTTTTATTGGTCAACACGTGTAAATCATGAATATAGAAAATATAGCAGTAATTATCAAGGACTTAGAAGAGGTTCTTGTATCTACAGAATCGAATCTCAGTGAAAGCAATTTAAATAAAATACGCCGAGCAAAAGAAAGGCTAGAAGAAACAATAAAGCATCAATCCCTTGTTGAAATTAGCGAGGAGGATAAAATAAACTACATCCAGATTATCGTGATGGTTATCGAAATCATCAGAGATATCTCAGACCATTGGAAATAATTATGAATATAGGAAAAGCAATCAAAGAACTGCGATTGGAGAAAAATCTAAATCAAACGGAGCTAGCTAAGCAATGCGATTTGACACAAACTTCGCTGTCACAGATTGAGAGTGGAATAAAACGTCCCAATCCTTCAACCTTAAAAAAGCTCTGTGATTTTTTTGAAGTACCGGAAGCCGTGGTTTATTTGATTGCTACCGATATAAGTGATGTCCCTGAACATAAACGCGAATTATTTGAAAAACTATTTCCAAATCTTAAAAAGGCATTGATCGATATGTTGATCAAGTAAAAAAGTTCCAATAAAGAATTATAATCGATGATATTCCCGTCCCCGCGAGGTCTTTCGGTAGAGGCCCCCGCGGGTGTACAAAGCTGGTCGTAATCCCAAAGCCGTGTTGATGCGAGGGGGGCGGGAACCTCAGGGTCCTCTACCGAGAGATGCGAGGGGACGGAATGCATGGCCGATGCTATCTTTTGATGATCCTCCTTGCAATTAACAATCCCCCTGCGATAATTATCAACCCTCCAACAAATACTCCAAGCGCCAGCCTTTGGCGTTCCGTAAAAGTGAAAATAAAGATAAATACAAGTGCCAAAAATGGAAGAGAAACCAGGACGATATTAAAAATTGACCAATCGGATGTTTTAACAATTAAATATATTTTGGCGATTAAAAAGAATGAGATAAAAATGACAAACCCCACCAGGAGTTGAAAAACTAATTTTGATTCTAAAATATCACTCATTTTTATTTAAGATTTAATTTAATTTTTTTGTCCCCGGTGACGTTTCCTTCCCGTCCCCGAAGGGGCTCTCGTAGAGGGGCTGGCGGGTGTACAAAGCCGGTTGTAATCCCAAAGCCGCGTTTATGGAGGGTGTTCGGGTAATTAGTTTAAAAGTTTATCGGTTTCATCAAATTCGTATCTGTCCAAAAGTCGCGATAATCTGTTATCTTCACAAAATCATGCGGTTTTTTTAAAGTAATAGAATAAGAATAGCCGGTGCCTGAATGTTGCCGGTAGCTAAATCGATTTTTAGCTGCTCCTATAATTTACCACGATGTTGTGTTATAACCGTTTTCGCGTTAAGGACTGCAATGGATACCGGCCGCGGGAGAGGGCCTGAGTGTCGGACGCGCCTAATGCCTTGTGCGCGTATGAATGCAAGGCCTGGCCCCAACTTCTACCGGTTGGGGAAACGCCCGTAGTTTTTTTGTATGATTTTTTGCAAAATACTAAGTAAAAAATTGATCTTTTTACCTGTTTTTGTGCAGTAATTTGATGTTTTTACCATCATTCCCGCATAGGAGAATGAAAAAACAAAAGTGTTCGGGGAAGAGATTTGTAGTTGATTTTTTCGCTCCCCGAACACCCGAACAGGCTCGCCCAAAAGCGAACACCTGTACAAGCCGTTTTATTATTTTACACGCTCGATATATTCGCCGGTGCGGGTATCAACTTTTACTTTATCGCCCTGGTTGATGAACAATGGTACTTTTATTTCCACACCATTTTCGGTAGTTGCGGCCTTTAATGCACCCGATGATGTATCGCCTTTAACGGCCGGTTCAGAGTAGGTAATCTCCAGCTCAACAAAGTTGGGCGCCTGGGCCATAATAGGTTCTTCGCTCTCGATAGAAACGATAACATTCATCCCCTCCTTTAAAAACCTTGCCGATGGGCCAAATAACGATTTGGGGATGCTTAGCTGATCGTAAGTGGTATTGTCCATGATCACCATATAATCGCCTTCCTCGTAAAGGTATTGGTAATCATTGGTTTCTACACGGCAAATTTCAACCTGTTCGTCGGTTGCTAAACGGGCCTCTACAATTTTTCCGGTTTTTATGTTACGAAATTTATCTAAGTAGAAAGCTCCGCCTTTACCCGGTGTACGATGCAGTACTTCGGTAACCGTTACCAATTCGCCGTTGTAGCGTAAAATGTTTCCTACTTTAATTTCAGATGCCTTTGCCATGAAAATATAATTATAAAATTTGTGCGCAAAGATATACGCTTTTTTGGGTTTCGCTGTTTCTTAATTTTTGCATAGGTAATTGCGATATATAAAATACCCAATCGCGCCCTTATTACACAATAATAGTAGAAGTATTTCCACAAGCTGTTGCGTAAATAAAATTAAAGTGCTGTTTTATTTATTTTAATCAACATGTAACTTTTGGTACTGTAATTGAGTATAAATTAATATCCTTCTCAAAGGATTGTTTTTCATAGGTAGATGTAGGGCCGATCAAAAAACTGCGAGAGTTTTTCGGCCCTTTTTTATGAAACAAGGTTTTTGAAAAGATATCGGCCGAATTGTTATTAACTATTTGATTGTATCAACGCCGTTACCGCTGCCCGGTAAGCTTCGCCTATAGGAATCTCTTTTTCGTTAATAATAACCGCCGTTTTATTGATAGCTTCAATTTTTTGCGCATTAATAAAAAAAGATTTGTGAATGCGCATAAAATGCGATGGCCATTTTTGTTCTACATTTTTGAAGCTGAGCCGCACAATGGCCGGCTTTTTATGGCCTGTAAAGTATATTTTAACATAATCGCGTAAACCTTCCAGGTATAGCACTTCGTCAAAAGTAATTTTAACAACGGTGTACCCTGCATTTATATAAGTGTAGTTTAAGGCAGGCGGGTTCAGAGCGTATTTTAACGCCTTAAGTTCGGCAAGCTCTTTTGCTTTGTTACAGGCCTGCATAAACCTATCCATGGGTACCGGTTTGGTAAGGTAATCAACCACATTTAACGCAAAACCATCTAAAGCATATTGCTTGTAGGCCGATACAATGATAACCAACGGTTTTTTAATTAGGCTGTTTATAAACTGAAGCCCCGTCATCCCGGGCATCTGGATATCTACAAATATTAAATCGATGTCGTTTTCCTGCATGGCTTTATTGGCCGAAAATCCATCGTCGCAAGCTGCTTGCAGGTTTAAAAACGGAATTTTGCTTATGTTATCGGCAAGTAAACTTAAGGCAAGCGGCTCATCATCAATTGCAATACAATTTATCATGCATCTAATTTTAGTATCAGGTTAACTTCAAAGCAATTGTTTTCGCTTTTGATGCTTAACTGATGTTTGTTTTCATACAACAGGTTTATTCTGCGGCTCACGTTGGCTATGCCTATGCCCGACGATTCGTCTTTCGGCGCGGTATTTAAAGCATTATATTTGTTGATAACCGTAAAATTTAAAAATCGTTCATCGGTAACTAACTCAATGATAATACGCGGGTCATCAATGGAACCAACCCCATGCTTAAAGGCATTTTCAACAAACGGGATTAACAGCATCGGTTCAATCAGCTGGTTTTTATTCAGGATGGTAAATGAAGTCTCTACCTTAACTTTTTTGCCAAACCGCTGCTTTTGCAAATCAATATAATGGTTAAGGTATTCTTCTTCAACCTTAATGTTCACTTTCTCTTCATCGGTATGGTAAAGCATGTATTTCATTAATCCCGAAAGTTTCATTACCGTAGGCTCCAGCTCGGTGCTATTTAACCTTACCAGCGATACGATGTTGTTAAGTACATTAAATATAAAGTGGGGGCTTATTTGCGACCGTAAGAAAGACAACTCGGTTTTTAATTTCTCTTTATCCTTTTCGCGCAGCTTTTCCTGATAGTCAAGCAAGCCGTTTATGGTAGTGTAGGCCAGGCTTGCCGCCATGGTGAGTAAAAACGCGGGCAGCCGCAGCCAGCT
This sequence comes from Mucilaginibacter sp. KACC 22773, assembly GCF_028736215.1. Lineage (NCBI taxonomy): Bacteria > Pseudomonadati > Bacteroidota > Sphingobacteriia > Sphingobacteriales > Sphingobacteriaceae > Mucilaginibacter > Mucilaginibacter oryzagri. The sequence goes on along the minus strand of NZ_CP117883.1, from coordinate 4,841,287 downwards.
GGTGCGCAGCAGCCCATAAGGCAGGTCTATCTCCAGCCAGTTATAAATATGATGGTATACAAACAGGTAAATGGCATAAATTGAAAGTACAGCCAGCACATAGTAAGGGTATTTACCCTTCATGAACAAATGAGGGATAAGAATTAAGCTGTTGAAATAAAAAGCGGCTATCCAATAAATATAACCCACATAATCAAGCTTAATAAACCCGCTCATTTCTTTGCCTGTAAACGTGCGGGAAGGCAATACGTTGATTGAATGCATGATGTATGGTAAAGCCATCAGAACAAGCCAAACGCATACATGCGCCCAAATCCTGAATTTTTTATTGTACAAATTCAAACCTATTATATTGTTTTTATCATGCATGGCTAAAGTACATTTATAAAAGGTTTAATGAAATTATATACATAAATGCAGTATTATTTTTACAATACAAATAGTAACAAACAGGGGACAATCGATTGTTGATGTTTAAACATGTGATTGCCTGGCTGGTACATACTAATTCATTGCGAAATATCCACGCAAAAGCTGTTGTTTTTAAAATTGTCCAGATTTTATACGTGAAACTGGTTTTAAATCGGTTTTATGGCAGTCTTTTAAACTCTTGCTAATATATAATATCCCCGCAAGTTCTGCTATTCCAGCGCGTCAAAAAGCGAAAATATTTTTGTCGCATTATTTACCTGTTTGGTCTTACAATAGGTATGTTTTGTCGATTTATTAAAATCTATAATTCTATTATTTTATTATTTGTGAACAATTATAATAAACCGGGGCATTTACCTGGGGCGCGCAAATCGTGTGGCCTCTTTACATAAGTAAACATTTTTAACAGGCGCCTTTTGTGCTCCTGGTGATCGGGATAAGGAATTAGCGATACACGTGTATTGACGAACTGATTTTACGGTTTTGCGCAGCTAAAACTGTAAATCAACAAGGTTGATAATATCGGTATCTGAAGAGCTTAAATGATTTAGTAAACGTGTCATTTGAGAATTAGTTGATCAATATCACTTGAGAAATGATATTGGATTTGCGTTCCGGGGTGAGATCCGGAACGCATTATTTAACAGCTGATTAATAGGTGATTACACGTTCTGTTTGCAATCAATAAATAACCAAATATATATCAATTAAATCTCAAATTCATGTTTAAAAGTTTACTCCTAAAAGGGAGATTCCTGGGTGTGCTGTTATGCTGCCTGGTTTCTTCGGTGGTAGTTACTGCCCAAACAAAGTACAAGGGAAAGGTTATCGCCAGCGATGACAAATTACCTATCATTGGCGCCTCGGTACGGGTAAAAGGCGCCGCAACCGGTGCCATTACCGACGTTAACGGCGATTTTACCCTCTCGTTAAGTCCGGGTAACACGCTGGTCATATCCTATATAGGCTATGTTACTAAAGAAATAACCGTTGGTGCTGATGTTAATTTGAACATTACCCTGATTGCCGGTAACAATACCTTAAACGAGGTGGTAGTAACAGGTTACGGCAGCCAGCGAAAAAAAGACCTGGTAGGTGCGGTAGCCGTAGTTGATGTAGCCGCCGCCAACAGGCAGCCAACATCATCAGTAGAAAACCAGTTGCAGGGCCAGGCAGCGGGTGTAACCGTTATTGCATCGGGGCAGCCGGGCGAAAACCCTTCAGTAAAAATTCGTGGCGCCAATACGTTTGGCAACAACCAGCCGCTGTATGTTGTTGATGGTGTACCCACTACAAACGTAAGCGACATTAACCCCAATGATGTGGCCAGCATGCAGGTATTAAAAGATGCAAGTTCGGCATCAATATACGGTGCGCGCGCTGCCAATGGTGTAATTGTTATCACCACTAAAAAAGGTACCGGTAAGGTAAGCGTATCTTATGATGCTTATTACGGCACCCAGGTACCTAAAGGCGGCAATGTGTTTAACTTGTTAAATCCGCAGGAAATGACCAGCCTCAGAACGCTGGCCATTCAAAATACCGCTGCTTTAAAAGGAATACCGGTTGATTTAAGCAGCAACCTGTATGGCCCCAACGGCAATGTATTGCCCGATTATATTAGCGCGGGTAGTACAGGCCCTTATGGCGTACATGACGGCGATCCGGCTGTCGATCCATCAAAGTATTACGTTAACCCGTTTTATACCTCCGGCGATCCATCTGGCTTTTACCGTATTACAAAGGCCAACAAAGCAGGCACCGACTGGTATCATGAAATATTTAAATCGGCCCCTATACAAAGCCATAACCTGGCTTTAAGCGGCAGTTCAGACCTGGCCACTTACTTGTTCTCCATGAACTATTACAACCAGAAGGGCACCCTGATAGATACTTATGATAAGCGTTATACCGTAAGGGCAAATACCAGCTTTAATGTATCTAAACACATCAGGGTAGGCGAAAACTTATCATACTCGGTAACAGAAAATCCGCTGATCAATGAAAATGACGAGGGTTCTGGTATTGGTATGGCTTTCCGCGAGCAGCCTATTATTCCTGTATATGATATTGCAGGTAACTATGCCGGCTCAAATACAGCAAACTTAGGTAACGCCCGTAACCCGGTGGCTGTACAACAACGTACCGGCAATAATTATGGAGCTTATAACCGGCTGTTTGGTAATGCCTTTGCCGAGGTTGATTTCCTGAAATACTTTACCTTACGCACCCAGTTTGGCGGCGAGTATTATTCTGATTATAACCACTCGTTTACTTTCCCTGAATACGAGAACTCTGAAAACAACACAACCAACTCATACTCAGAGAACTCATTTAACGGGTACAATTACACCTGGACAAATACTTTAACCTATCACCAAACCATTCGTAAACACGATATTAAATTACTGGTAGGTACAGAGAACTATAAAAACCGGTACGAAACCCTGGGTGCTACCAATACCGGTTACTTTACTTTTGATAAAAATTATACCACTATAACAACAGGTACCGGTACGCCAACTGCTTATAGCACCATCCAAAGAGATAAGCTACAATCGCTGATTGCGCGTTTAGATTATACTTTTAATGATGAGTTCCTGTTAAATGCAACGCTCCGTCGTGATGGTTCATCAAGGTTTTTAACTTACCAATATGGATGGTTCCCGGCAGTAAGTGCAGGCTGGCGCATATCGCAGGAAAGTTTCCTGAAAAAAGCAGCATGGATAAGCGATTTGAAGATCCGCGGTGGATACGGTGTAATGGGTAACCAGATCAATGTGGACCCATCCAACGCATTTACCACATTTGGCGCAATTAAAACCAATTCATATTATGATATTGCCGGTACATCAACCAGTACAGTTGCCGGTTTTACCCAAACCAGGATAGGTAACCCCGATGCTAAATGGGAGCTTGATAAAAACTTAAATATTGGTTTTGATGGTTCGTTTTTTAACCAGAAGTGGGACATATCCGCCGATTATTACAAAAAGATCATCACCGGCTTGCTATTCAATCCAAACCTGCCAGGTACTGCGGGCTCTGCAACAGCGCCATACAGCAACGTTGGAGCTATGAATAATACGGGTTTGGATATTGCCATTGGCACGCATCAAACACTGGGTCATGATCTGAAAATGAATGCTTCATTAACGTTTACTACTTATCATAACGTTATTAAGGCCGTTACTGTAGGGCAGCCTTATTTCGACCAAAACTCGGGCCGTTTTAATGGCAGCTCCATTATACGCAACCAGGTAGGCGGCCCTGTGGGCGGTTTCTTTGGTTACAAAACTGATGGTTTCTGGAATTCGCAGGCCGAAATTGATGCAGCCAATACAAAAGCAGGGGGTACTTATCAAACCGATGCCGCTGTTGGCCGCTTTAAATATGCCGATGTAAACGGCGATGGTAAAGTAGATGCCAGTGACCGTACATTGCTTGGAAACCCTAACCCTAAATTTACCGGCGGTTTAAATCTCGATTTTACCTATAAAAACTTCGATCTGAATATGTTCTGGTATGGCTCGTACGGCAACAAGATTTGGAATGATGTAAGATGGTGGACAGATTTTTACGCCAATTTTGCGGGTGCAAAAAGCAAAACAGCTTTGTATGATTCATGGACGCCTACCCATATGAATGCCAAAGCACCTATCCAGGAAATTGATGGCTCATTTAGTACCAATACTGTACCCAACTCTTATTATGTAGAAAACGGCTCATATCTGCGTTTAAGAAACCTGCAGATAGGTTACAAGTTTGCACCTAACCTGATCAAAGCAATTGGTTTAAGCAGCGCACGTATTTACTTATCAGGAGCTAATTTAATTACCATAACCAAGTACTCCGGCGTTGATCCCGAGATTGTGGGTGGCGGTACCACCAGTAACACCAATAGCAGCACCAACTTTGGTGTTGATAGGGGTAACTACTCGCCAAGCCGTACTTATTTATTAGGTGTACAAGTTAAATTTTAATTAAAGATTTTATGAAAAATATCATACGTTTATCAGTTTGTACTTTAGTTATAGCTGGTATAGTTCAAAGTTCATGCAAAAAGTCGTCTCTTGACCAGCCTGCATTGGGTGCGTTAAGTACGGCGCAAATAACAACGGCGGCAGGTGTAGATGGCCTTTTGATTGGCGCATATTCGGCGCTCGATGGCCAAAAAGGCGGCAACGTTGCTTTTGGTGGCGGTAATCCCTGGGAAGCATCACCCGATAACTGGATATATGGCAGCGTGGCCGGTGGCGATGCTCACAAAGGCAGTTCCGGTATCGATCAGCCTGCTATCAACTCTATAGCAACATTTACGGTTGATGCCAGTAACGGTTTTTTAAATACAAAATGGATCGCCGATTATGAAGGTGTAACAAGGGCAAACAACGTGTTAAAAGCGGTAGCAGCGGTTACAAGCATATCTGCTGCCGATAAAGCAAATATTATTGGGCAGGCCAGGTTTTTACGCGGTCATTATTATTTCGACTTGAAAAAGATGTTTGGCAATGTGCCCTATATCGATGAAACCACAACCAATTTTGTGCAGCCCAATACCACAGATATATGGCCAAAAATAGTTGCCGATTTTGCATTTGCCTACGCAAACTTACCGGCAACGCAAACACAGGTTGGCAGGGTGAACAAATGGGCGGCAGGTGCTTACCTGGCTAAAACCTATCTGTACCAAAAAGACTATACTAATGCCGATAAAACATTTACCGAAGTTATTACCGGCGGAACAAACTCGGCAGGTGTTGCTTATGGTTTAACAGATAATTACGAGGATAACTTTAACGCGGCAACCAAAAACAATAAGGAAACCGTTTTCGCAATTCAGCAGGCAGCAAATGACGGTACAGGGACTATCAGTGAAGCTAATAACGGCGATATGCTGAACTACCCGTACAACAGCCCTTTTGGATGCTGCGGATTTTTTCAGCCTACTGAAGATCTGGCTAACTCTTTCCGTACCGATGCTACCGGCTTACCTTATTTAGATGACTACAACAGCCACGCTGTAGTTAACGACCAGGGCATTGCATCAACTGCTGCTTTTACACTTGATGCCGGCAACCTTGACCCACGTTTAGACTGGACAGTTGGCCGCCGTGGTATTCCGTATCTTGACTGGGGTAATCACCCTGGTCAAAACTGGATTCGCGAACAAAGTTCGGCTGGTCCGTACTCGCCTAAAAAGAATGTTTATTACCAGGCTACGAAGGGTACTTTAGGCGATAGCCATACCTGGGCACCGGGTAATGCAAACCAGGTTAATATTATCCGCTTTGCCGATGTATTGTTAATGGCAGCCGAAGCAAAAGCACAATTAGGCACCGGCGATTTGGGTTTATCATACGTAAACCTAGTACGTGCAAGGGCGGCTAAACCGGCAAGTATCGTGTATACTTATAAAGATGCTGCCAATCCAATGGGTGGTTATACTACCACACCGGCTGCAAAGTATGTAGTAAGCCAGTATCCTGCCGGTTATTTTTCGGGCAAAGCAGTGGCTTTAAAAGCTATTTATTTTGAACGGAAGCTGGAGTTAGGTATGGAAGGCCATCGCTTTTTTGATATCGTTCGCTGGGGTACAGCCCAGCAGTCGTTGGCTACCTATTTTGGCTATGATGGCAAAAACATAACCGATGTTACCGGCGCGCATTTTACAGTGGGTAAAAATGAGGTTTATCCAATTCCGCAGGCACAAATCGACCTGGAATCAACCGGATCATCATCTGCCCTGAAACAAAACCCTGGTTATTAATATTGTTTATTTTTGATAAAACAGAAAGAGGTGGCATTAGCTGCCTCTTTTTGTATGTAAAAATATACTAAGATCTTTAAAAATAACTTAAGCACTTTAAATGTCGGGGCGGCAAATGTTTTGCCGGTCTCGAAGTTAAAGTCTCCCCTACCGGGGGAGATTTAGAGGGGGCTTATATTCATCAACAAACTTTAGCAGCCGGTTATGAGGTTTGGCAAACATTACATTTTAACATCAACCTTATTTTTATTTACAGCAGTAGTTTGCTTCGTCTCTTCTAATTGTAACAGCCCCCAACCGCATGTGGTTGCAACAGATGGGAAAAGTATGTCGGTTACCTATTGCAAAAGCTGCCATCAATATCCCGAACCTCAGCTGCTTGACCAGGAAACCTGGGCAAAACATGTATTGCCCGCAATGGCCCCCCGTTTGGGCATAAAAGTGTATGCCGATGACCAGTATGTAAACGACCTGTCGGCAAAATCGGCGGTATCCTATGACGATTGGTTAAAAATTGTTGATTACTATACCAAAGCATCACCAAAGAAATTGATGCCCGCAAGGGTTCCTGTTACCCCGTTAAAAGATTGGGCCAATTTCAGTTTAATAAAGCCTGCCCATGATGTGCCTTTGGCAACAACTACCATGGTGGCATTTGATACTGCGGGGCAGCGTATTTATTCCAGCGACAGGATGAATAGCAGTATTTTCCAGTGGTCAAACCAGCTAAAGCTGTTGTCAACCGTTAAATACCATTCGCCCGCGGTTGATGTGCAATTTGGTAAAGATGATAAAGGCGGCGAGCAAAGCGTTTTTACTTTCATCGGTTCGATGGATGCCGTTGATATAACCAACGGTTTTGTAAAACAGGTGGATTTAAAATCCATAAACTATCAAAAAGAAATTCAGATTGCCGATAAATTGCCAAGGCCAATACAATCCGTACCGGCCGATATTAATAAAGACGGTTTGCAGGATTGGGTGGTATGCGGATTTGGCCATAATTTGGGGGGCTTGTACTGGTATAAGCAATTGGCCGGAAACCAGTTTGAAAAACACATCATCAGCAACATGCCCGGTGCCGAGCACGCCGTTATTGGCGATTTTAACCACGATGGCTGGCCCGATGTAGCTTGTTTATTTGCCCAGGCCGATGAAGGTGTCTGGTTGTTTTTGAATGACCATAAAGGAGGTTTTACAAGCAGGAACATTTTGAGGTTTCCGCCGATGTATGGCTCAAGCAGTTTTCAGCTGGTTGATTTTAATAACGACGGGCTACCGGATGTTTTATACACCAGCGGCGATAATAGCGACTATTCAAAAATATTGAAGCCCTTCCACGGCGTTTATATATACCTTAACCAGGGCAATTTTAAATTTAAGCAAGCCTATTTTTATCCCGTAAACGGAGCCACCAAAGCCATAGCCGCCGATTTTAACGGTGATGGCAAGCTGGACATAGCGCTGATTGCCTTTTTTTCGGATCTGAAGAGGAATCCCGGCGAAGGCTTTACCTATTTTGAACAGGACAGCCCCATGCATTTTATACCCCACAACCTCCCTATATACAACCAGGGGCGCTGGATTTGTATGGATGTTAACGATTATAATGGCGACGGCAGCCCGGATATTATTTTAGGCAATTTTTCGATGGGTTTTATTAATGATGCAACTGTAAACCCAAGTTGGGATATTCACACACCGTTTATTGTATTAAAAAACAATAATAAATTTTTAAGCAGACATTAGGACAACTTGTCTGCTGTTCTTATATAAAATGATTGATTCTTAAACAGCTTCAATCACCCTAATCCCATCCTCACCGGCAATAATGGCTTTAGTGGCCATCCTATAAAACAAAGAATGCTCAACGATACCCGGTGTCATTTTTACCTTGATGTTTAACTCATCCAGCGGTAAAAGCTCCGCGAAAAATACATCAACCAGCATGTTACCGTTATCTGATACCACCGCGCCATCCTTCTGGCTGCTAATACGCTGATTAATTTTGGCACCCGGAAAATCTGCCGCCAGGCGTTTTAATACGATTTGCAACGCGGCGGGCAAAACTTCAATAACCAGGGGGTAGGTGGTATCCAGCTTATCTGCATATTTTCCAGCATCGCCAATCAGCATAAATTCATCGGCCATTGATGCCAGGATCTTTTCGGTGGTATGGATGCCCCCACCGCTTTTAAGGGCATTCAGTTGTTTATCAAACTGGTCGCATCCGTCAAAATAAATATCAAGCTGATTTAACAATGCAGGCGACATTACCCTTAAACCGTTTTGGGCAAGCGTAGCTGTAGTTTTAAAAGATGACGATGTGAAGGTAACCGACGCTGTAAGTTCATCATCAGCGGCAGCCAGGGTAACCAGGTGGGCAATGGTACTGCCCGCTCCTAAACCTATGGTTTGGTGGGGTTTAATGAATTTTACGGCTGCTTTTGCCGCCTCAAGTTTTAAATCGTTCATAAGTGTAAGCTAAACAGAGATTTTGAATTAAAAAAAATATATTTGGATCGCTTTCCAAAGCTTTAATATATCCTTAAATTTAAATTAATATCATTGGCGTTACTTTACCCCTATAAAAAAGGCTTGTGAAACAGTATTCGGATGCTCAACTTTTATTGGAACTGCAAAGCGGGAATGATAGTGCATTTCAGGAAATTTATGAGCGTTACGCCGATAAACTGATAGCCTTTGCTCTTAAAAAAACGCAGAATGAAGACGAGGCGATGGATATGGTGCAGGAACTCTTCCTATCGGTATGGAAAAACCGCTACACCATACAGGTAAACGGCCCGCTGGAGGCTTACCTGATTGTATCGGTAAATTACATGGCCTACAAGTGGTTCAAAAAGCAAAGTAAACAACCACAATCATTAAATGATTTTATGGAGTTGCCGGATATGGCCGAGGACAGTACCGCCCAAAAATTATCATTTGCCGAACTAAGCTTTTTAATAAACCGCGAAATTGCCGATATGCCCGAAAAAATGCGCCAGGTTTACCTGTGCAGCCGCGAGCAGGATATGAACGGGCAGCAAATAGCTGCAGAATTAGGCATATCGCACCAAACCGTGCGTAACCAGATTAGCAGTGCCCTGGGCCGGTTAAAAAAAGCAGTTCATCATTATTATAACGTCATCCCGCCCGATAAGCTCAGCGAATTTTTGCTGCTGATAATTTTTTTACGGTTGTTATAGTACATAGCCCCTCCTGCAGTCACTTGGTAAGTATAAAGGCTTATAAGTGAAAGAAAAGGAAATAAAAAAACTACTTGATAAATTTAACGAAGGCAAATGCACCGATGAAGAGTTAGCGTATTTGCAAATGCTGATGCAGGATTTAAACCGCCGGCAGGATACGCCGCAACCTGTGGGGCGTTTAAAGCAGGCCCTTTGGGATAAAATACAAGCGCAAACCGTTAACCAGCCCCGCATAAGCCGTTTAAACACTGCCTGGTTAAAAGTAGCCGCGGTTATTCTAATAGCCCTTTTTGCGGGCATTTTGGGTTACCGCATGTTTACAGGCCCTAAACCAGCTGAGGTAATTGCCTACCAGGTGATCACCGCGCCTAAAGGTCAAATGAAAAAAGTATTGCTGCCCGATAATACCCTTGTGCAACTAAACGCGGGCAGCGCCATCAGGTGCCCGGTTAAATTCGGCGCTGCTGTAAGGGAGGTAACTTTGCTAAACGGCGAAGCCTTTTTTGATGTAAAGCACGATGCCACAAAACCTTTCCTGGTTCACACGGCGGGTGTTACCACACAGGTGTTGGGTACCTCATTTAATGTTAAGTTTTACCGCGAGCTGCCAACCATACAAGTGTTTGTAAACAGCGGTAAGGTTGAAGTGCATGACAGACAGCATACCTTAGGGATGTACACACCGCAGCAGCAGGTAACCTACAACAAACAAAACCAAAATTTTTCAAGACAAACCATTATTGGCGACCACGCGCTAAGCTGGATGCATGACGACCTGATTTTAGATAACGTTGAATTTAAGGAGGTGGCTGTTTACCTGCAAAACAGGTACAACGTCAATTTTAAATACGCGGGTAAAAGATTGAGCAGGCAGCATTATTCGGTCAGGTTTTCAAATAAGTTAACCATTAACCAGGTGCTTGATATTTTGCAGTTTATTGATGGCCGTAAATACCGGCTTAACGAAGATGTAGTAACTATTAAATAATAGATATAAAAGAAAACCAATGCCTGCTACTAACAAGCACTGGCTTATTAAGTGTAACTGCCAAAACTAAACCCAGATCGGCGGTTACTAATCACTTTTAAAAACAAATGTATGGAAAAATCTTTATCCCAGATTTCAAGAAAGTTAATGACCGCAATTTTATTGCTCTTAACAATTTTCGCAACGTTGATGCCGGGCCAATCCCTGGCCGAGCGTAAAGCATCATTGATTGACCAGCCGGTAACTGTAAAGTTTGCCGATGAGACGATGGATGCATCGCTCGAAAAATTAAAAAAGGCCATGAACAACGTGGCCTTCAATTACAAATTAGATGATGTGGCGGCAGTTAAAGTAAAAGCGAGCACTTTTATTGGCAAACCTTTAAAGGATGTATTGAATGCTTTAACCATTAATACCCAGCTGGAGTACCGCGAGAAATATAATACTATTATTATTTCGCGTAAAAAAGTGGTAAAAGTGCCGGCAAAAGTAGTGATAACCGGTACCGTGAGCGACAAAGACGGTCCTCTTGCAGGTGTTGCCATCCGCAGCAAAACATCGCAGGCCGGCACCTCAACAGATGTTAACGGTGCTTTTAAAATATCGGTTGAGCAGGGCGAGGTACTGGTTTTTTCTTTTATCGGCTACAAAACCCAGGAGGTAGTTGCCGATCATTCACCGCTTGATGTTATTTTAAGTGCAGATATAACCGGGTTGTCGGCGGTAGTGGTGGTAGGTTATGGTACGCAAAAAAAATCGGATGTAACCGGTGCTATAGGCTCATTAAAAGTATCAAATGTTAAGGATCGTTCGGTAGGTTCGGTTACCGAAATGCTGCAGGGGCAAATAGCCGGTGTTACCGTTTTAAATGAAGGTGGCGACCCAACATCCGGGCCTAGCATCAGGTTACGTGGACGAAGTTCAGTAAATAGCGAAGGTCCTTTGACCGTAGTTGATGGTACCATTTATAACGGTGGACCAATTGATCCTAATGATATCGAATCTATCGATGTTTTGAAAGATTCATATGCCGCTATTTATGGTGCCCAGGCAGCGGGCGGTGTAATTTTAATAACTACCAAACGCGGTAAACAAGGCAAAACCAATCTGGATATTTCGGTAAAAGGAGGCGAACAAAATGCACTTAAAATATTGCAGGCTTTAAATGCTGCCGAGTATGCCGACGCTATAAATACGGCATATGACAATGCTGGTAAAACGCGTCTGCCGGCTTTTGATGCCACTGTAAACCCCGATTCGCGCATTACCCGCACAAACTGGACTGATGCATTGTTCAGGACCGGCCATGTACAGGATTATAGCCTTAATATCAGTGGAGGTAACGAAAAATCAACATTCTTTGTGTCTGGAGGGTATCGTAAAAACGATGCAATTCTTTTAAACACTAATTCGCTTCGCTACAATTTCAGGGTGAATTCTGATCACCAGATAAAAGACTGGCTAAAAATGGGCGAAAGCATGTCGTTCTCCTACAATAACGGCCAGGGGGCCAATACAACAAGCGCTTATACAGGTGCTATATTATCAGCCATATTTTATCCGCCCAACGCCTCAATTTATAATGCCGATGGCAGCTTTGGTGGTGTGCCTGCTGCTTATGCAGGTTCATATGGTGATGTTATAAATCCGGTTGCTTACTTAAAACGCCTGGATAACAGCGATGCGGTTACCAGCTTTACCATAAACCCGTATATAGAAGTAAGCATAATTAAAGGGTTAAAATTCCGCTCGAACCTGGCAGTTACCAAAAACATGGAGACTATCAAAAATTTCAGCACCAGGATACTGGAGCCGGGAAAAAAGTTTTTTGATAACTTCCTTTTCCAGGAACAAAATAATTCAAGGACGATACTTGCCGAGCAAACCTTAAACTTTGACAGGACATTTGGTCGTGATCATCACGTAACTGCTTTGGCAGGTTATACTTACCAGGATGATACGCAGGATTTTTTTAGTGTAAATACTGATAATTATTTGAGCGAAGATCCGGCATACCGGTACATTATAAATGGGACATTGAATCCAACAGGTGTTCCTTTGCAGGGCAATAAAAACGAAACGGCCCTCATCTCTTATTTAGGTAGGGTAGGGTACGATTATAAAGGAAAATACTTTGTGAACGGCATCATAAGGCGTGATGCTACTTCGAAGTTGAGCAGTAAAAACCGTACAGAAACGTACCCTGGAATATCTGCAGGATGGTTGATTAGTAAGGAATCATTTTTTCCGGCCGATGGTTTAGTGTCATTTGCAAAATTGCGGGCAAGTTATGGCCAGTCAGGTAATCTTGCTGGTTTGCCTTACTTTCCTACGTCGGTATCCTTAACCAAAACTGCGGGCTATTTGGGCAGCCCTGCCGCAGCAATAACAGGATCAGCAATTGATGGCCTGGCCAACCTTGACCTCAAATGGGAAAAAGCAACCCAAACAGATATCGGTTTCGATTTAGGTTTGTTAAACGGCCAGCTAAATGTTACCGGCGATGTATTTGTGAAAAAAAACACTCAATTTTTATTTCAACCACCGGTAGCGGCCGTTTTTGGTGTATCTAACCCGCCATTTGTAAACGGCGGCGAAATTCAGAATAAAGGTATCGAGTTATCGGTTAAGTACCAGAACAGTATTGGCCAGTTGCATTATAACTTTGCTGCCAATGGATCATATATAAAGAATAAGATCCAGGATATTTTACCAGGCCAGCAAACAATTTTATCAAGTCCAACGGTGAGGGATAACCTGGTTCCGGTTCAATTGCAGCAGGGATACTCGCTGTACTCTTTCTTCGGTTACAAAACCGCGGGTTTATTCCAAACCCAGGATGAGGTAAACAACTATAAAGGTTCGTCGGGCGCACTTATCCAGCCAAATGCAAAACCGGGCGATATTAAATTTCTTGATTTAAATGGCGATGGTAAGCTTAGCGATGCCGATAAAACCTATTTAGGCACGCCGTTTCCTAAATTCAACTACGGCTTTACAGCCAACTTTAACTATGGCAACTTTGACCTGAGCGTGTTTTTACAGGGTATTGCCGGCAATAAAATTTTCAACGCCGTTAAATACACAGGTTTAAACGCGTCAATCCAAAACTATAACCTGCTGGCCGATGCCAAAAATGCCTGGAGCCCTACACATACCAACACCAGCATACCAAGGCTTTCGGCAAGTGATGCCAATGGCAACTTTGGTAACGTATCTGATTTTTATGTCGAAAATGGCTCTTACATGCGCATCAAAAATGTAACACTTGGTTACACCCTGCCAAAAACATTGATGACCAAAATAGGGGTACGTAGTGCAAGGGTTTTTGCCAACGCGCAAAACCTGGCCACATTTACCAAATACTCGGGCCTTGACCCGGAAGTTGGTATCAACCAAAACGGGGTCGATTTAGGTTTGTACCCACAATCGAGGATCATTTTAATAGGTATTAACGTAGGCTTATAACAACAAGGTATTAGAGAATTAAGGAGACAATTAAGATGAAATTTAAAAATATAGTTAAAGGCTTGTTAGGTGTAATGGTAATTATACTTGCGCAAAGCTGTAAAAAAAGCACGTTAGATAATATTAAGCCTACAGGTACGCCAACAAGCACCAACTTTTGGAAAAATGCAAGTGATGCCCAGGCGGCAGCTAATGGTCTTTACGAAAAACAAAGCAACAGCGAGGATTTGTACGGCCGCGGCTTCTTTTGGTTTATAAACGCCAGTGATGATATGGTAGTTGGCCGTACATCTGCCGATAGGGAAAATATCAAAAACTTTGTTTGTACCGGTAACGAAAGCAGTATTTATGCGCCATGGTCGTTACATTTTGTGGTAATGAAAAGGGCAAATGATGTTATAGCTAATGTGCCCGGCATCACTATGGATCAGGCTACCAAAAACTTTATATTGGGGCAGGCCTACTTTGTACACGCGGTTATGCACCTGGAAATTGCCGATTTATATGGTACCGATAAACAGGGAGCTCCCCTTCAAAACCGGTCTAATCCAATCGCGTTTCCTGTACAATTAGCTTCAGTTAAAGATAATTACGCTTACATAGAAGCCGATTTAAAGAAAGCGGCATCGCTGTTACCTTATTTTGATCAGCTTGCTGCCGCTGATAAGGGTAGGGCGCACAAAACAGCCGCATGGGCATACCTGGCCAAAACCTACCTGCACGCTAAGGATTATGCCAATGCCGAAAAATATGCCGATTCAGTTATTCTAAGTGGCAAACATGCTTTGTTAGCAAATTATGCCGATGTATTTAAAATAGCCAATAACTATAGTTCCGAGTACATTTGGTCGGTAGCCAGCAATTTAAACGGGCAAAGCATTTTGCCTGGTGCTATGCTGGAGAATAAAGGCTGGGGTTTATACAATGGTTTTGGCTACTATCAGCCCACAAAAGAATTGGTTGACGAATTTGAAACCGGCGATAAAAGGCTGGCAACAACTATTCTTAAAAACGGTGATACTTTCCAGTATTTTGGCCAAACGTATACTTACCCAATTGGTGGCAAAAGCAACAGCTTAACCGGTTACCAGTTTAATAAATACATGGAGCCGTTTAGCTATGCCGGCGGCATTCACGTAAGCCCTAATGGCGATGAGCCGTCGACAGATTTAAACGTTCCGTTATTACGCTATGCCGAAATTTTGCTCATTAAAGCCGAGGCTCAAATTATGCAGGGTAAAAACGGAGATGCAGCTTTAAACCTGGTACGTGTAAGGGCTGGGCTGGCACCAAAATCGGGTGCTACCATGGCTGATTTAAAACACGAACGCCGTGTAGAACTGGCAGGTGAGTGGAGCGACCGCAACTTTGACCTGGTGCGTTGGGGCGATGCACAGGCTACTTACGCCAAACCATTGCATGGAGCTAATGGATCTGTAGTGTGGAAAGCGCGTAATTTTGACCCGGCAAGGGATAATGTATGGCCTATACCGCCAAAAGATATCCAGATAAGCCAGGGACAGCTAAAACAAAATGCAGGCTGGTAAATAAATTTATATCTTTAAAACCGGGCAACGCCCGGTTTTTTACATTGAACTAAAAAATGAAAAACAGTACTACAATTATCTTGCTTACCGCTTTGCTGCTGAGTATAAACTTGTGCGTGAGCGCACAAATTAAAGAGTATACCGTTGCCGATGCACACTCCCACAATGATTACAAAAACAACATTCCATTTTATCGGGCCTATGAAAAAGGTTTTGGGTCAATTGAGGCCGATGTGTATGCGGTAAACGGCCAACTGATGGTGGCGCATGATAAAAAGGAGATCAGCGCCAAACGCTCGTTGAAAATCTTCTATATCGATCCGCTAATCGAGAAACTTAACCGCGATCCGCAAAGACACCTGCGGCTGCTTATCGAAATAAAAGAAGATTATAAAGCCATATTACCCTTGGTAATCAGCGAACTTAAACCGTTAGAAAAATATTTTGCCTATGATGGGCATCCCGGCAGGTTATCTATCGTAATGACGGGGGCGGTACCTCCGGCAGCTGTAATGCCAAACTACCCGGATTGGATATCTTTTGATGTTGATCATTTAGATGGGTTTACGCCCGCTCAATGGAAAAAAATTGGATTGGTGAGCTTTCCGTTAAGCAAATATGTGCATTGGAATGGCAAAGGCGTATTTAATGCCGATGAAATTAAAAGAATAAAAGGTGGCATCGACAGCGTTCATCATGCCGGCAAAAAAGTACGTTTTTACGAAACTCCCGATACCAAAAGCAGCTGGCTGGCTATGTTGCGCTTGGGCGTTGATGTTATAGGAACCGATGACATAGAAGGGCTCGGCAATTTTTTAAACAGGAAAGAGAAATCTGAATACATTGCTCCAGAACCTTACGTTATTTATCACCCAACTTATAAATCAGATGGTGAGGTAAAAAAGGTTAAAAATATCATTTTATGTATAGGCGATGGCATGGGCTTATCGCAACTATACGCCACTTATAGTGCCAACAGGGGGCAGCTTAATATATTCCAGATGCTTAACATGGGCTTTTCGGTTACTTACTCGGCCGATGCCTACATCACTGATTCAGCTGCCGGCGCAACAGCTTTTGCGTCGGGACAAAAAACAAATGATAGGGCAGTGGGGGTTGATCCGGAAGGTAAGCCATTAAAATCGTTGGCCGATTACAGCGCCGAAGCAGGAAAAAAAACGGCCGACATTGTGGTATGCGAACTTACCGATGCAACACCCGCAGCCTTTTACGCTCATAATGCCGAAAGGAGTAATGCCACCGATATTGCCGGTCAAATAGTATCATCG
The DNA here is from genome assembly GCF_028736215.1 of Mucilaginibacter sp. KACC 22773. Classification (NCBI taxonomy): domain Bacteria; kingdom Pseudomonadati; phylum Bacteroidota; class Sphingobacteriia; order Sphingobacteriales; family Sphingobacteriaceae; genus Mucilaginibacter; species Mucilaginibacter oryzagri. Next base: position 4,824,581 of record NZ_CP117883.1, on the reverse strand, counting down.
CCGGTTGATATATTTTTAGGGTCGGCTTATAAAGATTTTACCCAGCCGGTAAATGGACAAACGCCCATCGATAAAATGAAACAACGCGGGTATACCATTATCCGCACTTTTGATGATTTTATAAATACACCTGCAACAAAGATCCTGGCATTAATGGACGATAGTGTAACCAGGCCCAAAATGGATGGCCGGGGAAACTATTTGCCGCTGGCATTAAAAAAAGTAACCCAAACTTTTAAAAATGCGCCAAACGGATTTTTTATGATGATTGAAGGATCGCAGATTGATCACGGTGGCCACAACAATAATCTTAAACAGGTAATTACCGAGAACAGCGATTTTGACCGGATGGTTGGCGATGCCCTGCGCTTTGCCGACGAAGATGGCGAAACACTGGTTATTGTTACTGCCGATCATGAAACAGGTGGGTTAACGCTGTTGGATGGCAATATCGGCAAAGGATACGTTTGGGGCGATTTTAGTACTAACGACCATACCGGGACACCTGTGCCCTTATTTGCCTACGGCCCGCACTCGCTTGATTTTAGGGGCATTTTTAACAACAACGAAATTTTTAATAAGCTGAAGGCGTTGCTGAAATAGGGGATTAGTTACAAGAAAAAAAGCCGCTGTATATGTTGTTATGCGGCGGCTTTTTTTATGGTTTAAAATTATTTGGCAAATGTTAAACAGTAGCTGTTTGCGTCTGGGTATCACTTTCATTAGTTTCTGCAACAACGTTAACCGGCGGTACTTCACAATTGAAGCCAAATAAGCACCGGTTTTTTATCATGGCGGCTACCTCGTTAGGTACATATTCCTCCCATCCTGCAGAGCCTTGTTTTATGAGCTGGAGCACGTTGTCGGTATCAACATGCAGGTTACCTTCGTTATAGTGCCTGATATCTTCAATCTTGTTGTTGGCAATAAGGTAGCGGTACAAATCGATAAGATGTGGCGGTGGGTAAAATTTAAGGCAGTTCCAGATTACGCCATCGCGCAGGGTAGGGTATATGAACAGTTTTACCTTACGGCTAAATAGCGTAGCGAATGATTCCAGAATACCGCCGGGAAGATCTTTGTAATGTTCTTCCGAAAAGATGTACTCCAAATTAGGGAAGCCCAGCACCATCCCTATTTTTAACCTGGTGATTTTTGAAAGGTAAGCCACCAGTTTATAATACTCATGAAAATTACTAATCATAACCGTTTGCCCAAGCGAGCACAGGATATCTACCCGGTCAAGAAAGTCTTTTTCATCAATATCGGCATTCAGGTCGGCGTTTCGCTCTTTTAAAGCCTGCAGGGTAAGTTCGGTAACTACTACCACTTTGGTGTTATCAACATCGGGTTCCTGTAAAAATTGCTTAACGCCATTATTCAGCATATCCAAATGCACGTTAATAATCGGTCGGAAACGGCCGCGGATCACCACAATGTGTTTTTTATAAAGCGCTTCGGTAGGCTGCATGTTTTTGCCATCGGGCCCAAATACGGCAGCGTCAGAAAAACCATATTTTACAAGGTGCAGGCTCATCAGTCTGTTGTCTACCTTGGTAAAATCGGGCCCTTCAAAGCGGATCATGTCAATTTGAATCCTGTCTCTTGATAGGTTATCCATTAGCGACAACAAAAATACCGGAGGAATTTCGTTGTAGTAAAAGCAGGCATACATCAGGTTTACCCCCAAAATGCCCACAGCCTGCTGCTGCAGGTTAGTATCGTTATCCAGCAGTTTTACGTGAATAACTACATCATTAAACGCGCCGTTTGGCTGTAGCTGAAAGCGTACCCCCATCCAGCCGTGGCCGTCGTTGGTTTTATTGTAATTTAAAGCTGAAACGGTATCAGAGAAAGCGAAAAACGTTGTGGAATCGCCACGTTGTACGGCCAAACGTTCAATCAGCAGCCCGTATTCATGGTCAAGCATTGATATTAAGCGGGCTTCGCTTACGTAGCGCCTTGATTGTTGTACGCCATAAATGGCATCGGAGAAAACCATATCATAAGCCGACATGGTTTTGGCTATAGTGCCCGATGATGCGCCGGCCTTAAAAAAGTTGGCTGCAACATCCTGTCCTGCGCCAATTTCGGCGAATGAACCGTATATTTTAGGATCAAGGTTAATGGCAAGTGCCTTTTGTTTGGTCCCTATATCCTTGTTGTGAATGGCATTCATACCCTTAGTTAATTATAGTTTATTGTTGCCAATATGATGATCTGAAAAGACGCCTTAAAAATACGGTTTTTTAATTTACTTAAGATCATGTATTAGTAAAAAGGCAAGGAAACCGCATTTGTTTTTTGATTTAGATAGTAAGCGTGGCGTAAGGTTTAATAAATTGTTAACAAATGCTAAATTCGCTCATTTGAAGATCATGATATTATTCCCGATGCTTTTTTCGTATTTTATGTTACATAAACGCATCCATCTGTTTTATTTTGGTTAGATACGGCGCCTGTCGAAAGATTGTCCGAAACAAGCGGCTTAAGGAAAAATTATTTTACATGGGCTGTTGGCAGTTCCCCGAAAAAGATTGAAACAGTTGTTCATTTCAGGAATAAATGATTTTTGAAAAGGATTTATCCCTTTGTGTTGATAAACTGTGTGTACCGCTTCGGGGCGAGACAGGGTGAAACGCCCTGAAACACCCTGGTACGGGGTGAAACACCCTGGTACGGGGTGGTACACCTGGCAAATACTAATCCGGCAACTACTTTACTGGTTGGGCCTGTTTTAAAGCTAACCGGGCATATCCAAGCAATATCCCCAGTTTACCGTAAGTACCTGGAAATTTGATGGAGGCATTAATGGCCCGGGTTATTGTTTTATTGCCCGGTGTAAATTTTTCACACTTATTTCGCCTGCTTTTTATAACTTACAGCTTTGTAAATAAACCTCGATGCTTAAGAAAGCAGTAACTTTTTGTGGCAAACCTTATTCATACCTTAAGCTAATCATAAAAGGCTTTTTTAGTACTGTAATTTTGTTTTTATTGCCGGTTGCAGGTTTATATGCCGAGGGCAGTAAAGAACTTACCGCCAATGGCGGATACCGTGCTTATCTGTTTTCGAGCACCGTAATTACCAATACATCCTTCCCGTTCCCCACGTTAGGTACTGTTAAGGTTTACGTTAAAGCCGGCGAAAGTATTTACGTAGGCTCAAGCGCCCAGGGGATTGCCGGCGGTACCATTAACCTTCGGGCGCCCGACGGTAACAATTATACCAGCGGTACAAATGCCAATACCGGTAATATTCATAGCCGCGCCCAGGAAGTTGCAGGCCCGTTGCCTAATGCAGGTGGATTTACGCCGTTTATTAAAACAGTAGGCGCAGGCCAGGATGGGGTTTGGGAAATTGATTTTGTGGCCGAAAACCCCGGAACGGTATTAAACGGTAATCCGCCTACCATTCCGGCCAATGCCAACTGGACACAGCCGCAAGCCGAATATATTACCGCCTTTGATGTATCGGTACGCAATGCTTCAAATTCGGGCTTTATAAATGGCAGGGTGTATACGCAGGTATTTTCGGGAATACTGGGTACGTTTAATGTGGGCTTTAACGCCATATTCCACATCCTGACAAAAGACGGATATCAATACATATTAAACAACAATGGCCAGGCCGGTAATGGCTTTACCTTTTTTGTAAATAACAAGGGCTTTAGGGGCGCGGATGGAAAGGCATCGTACAAAAGTATCGACGGGCTTAGCGCCAGCGTTAACGTTCAGGACCCACGCGTGGCCGATACTCAAACCGATATAACCCAAAAAATATTTTTTAATATTCCGGCTACCGATATGCCGGCTGTAGCCAATACGCCGGGCGCGGCAACAACCTGGCTTTTAAATACTCCGGTAGTACCGGCAATAACTAACGTTACTTTCACAGGCGCCGAAGGAACTATTGGTAAAGCAGGAACCAATCCGCTGGGCGGCAATTTTAATTTTAATATAACGGGCAACGGTAATTATGTAATAGGGATTGATATAAACCAAAACGGTTTGTACACCGACGCTATCGACCGTAAATTAACCGGCCAGGCAACCACAGGAGGTAACCAGGTTTATTGGGATGGACTTGATGGCCTGGGTACCAAAGTAGCCGGCAACAGCAGCTTATCGTTGCAGGTAAATATAACTATAGCCACTACTGCCGGCGAAGTCCATTTTCCGTTTTTTGATGTGGAACGCAATGTAAACGGCCTTTTACTTACGCGCACAAATGGCACCTACGCCCCGGACGATTCCTTGTATTGGGACGATACGCCTATCAGTATAGTAGGCACATCATCAAACCCGGTAAAGAACCTTACGGGATTAAGCAGCGCCATAAACGGGCATAAATGGGGTACCACTACCAGCATATCCACCAATGATGCCGATTTTGGCAACAATAAATCTATCGATACCTGGAGTTATATAAAAAGTAAACCGGTAACTACTTCGCTAAGCTTTGTAATGCAGGAAGCCGATCTTTCTGTTGAAAGTATAACGGCTGCGGCGGCTTGTTCAGGCCAGCCGGTTATATATAAAGTGGTGGTAAAAAATAACGGCCCCGACGATGTTAAGGGAGGCGGTTTCAGCTTTAGTTTTCCTAATGATATCAGCGGGGTGGTAGTAACAAGTGCTGCTACAACCGGCAGTTCGGCAACCTCAGGCGGCGCTGTTGTGGCAAATGCCTACCATGCTAACCTCGATATAGCAAATGGGGCTGTGCGCACATTTACCATTGCAGGGAATGTAGCACTGGCAACAAACGGTAACCTTACGGTTGAGGCCGCTGTGTTAAGGCCGGCGGATGTAACAGACCCGGATGCCACCAATCCGGATGCTGCTGTACCTGCCGACCCAAATAACGAATGTGATGCTTCCCCATCCGGTGCAGGTTGTAATAATGTTAAAACCAACACGGTAAACATTGCGCCGGGCCCAAATGCAGGTGCCGATCAAACCGTATTTGAGTATGCTCCGGCCACTATGGCGGCAACCGGTACCGGTGTATTTACCCAGGTTGCCGGAGATCCGCTGCCGGCGACTATCACTACCCCCGCAAGCAATACAACTACCATAACCGGGTTGGATAAAGTTGGCTTATATCATTTTGTATTTACCAACATTAATGGTTGTGCCGATACGGTGGTGTTGAAAGTGATCCCGGCCGATTTGCAGATCCCCAATGTAATAACACCCAACAATGACGGCAAAAACGATGCTTTTAAAATTGTTGGGTTAGAGAGCTATCCCGGTTCGCAGCTCAGGGTGTTTAACCGATGGGGCAACGAGGTTTACCGTTCTGATAATTACAAAAACGATTGGAGCGGCAGCGGCCTTGCCGAGGCTACCTATTTTTATGTATTGAACCGGAAGGAGCATACAGGCGAATTTACCCCGGTTAAGGGCTGGGTGTTTTTAAAATTGAGTAAATGATGCGGGGCTTTAAACTATATATCCTGGTAGCCGGCCTGGTTTTACTCACCGTAAAATTGCAGGCCCAGCAAAGCATACAATTTAGCCAGTATATGTTCAATGGCCTGGCGGTAAACCCGGCCTATGCAGGCTATAAGCAGGACTGGACACTTAACTTAAGCAGCCGTATCCAATGGGTGGGTATTAATGATGCGCCTAAAACAGGCACGGTATCTGTTGATGGCCTAACCAACAGCACCAACCAGAATATGGGCTTAGGGTTGATAGCTACTTTTGACAAGCTTGGGCCCGAGAGTACATCATCGGTATATGTAAACTATGCCTACAGGCTAAGGCTTGATGAGGATGATACCAAACGGCTGAGTTTTGGCCTCGGCTTTGGCGCCATACAGTATCGCCTGGATGGCACTAAATTTAACGCTACTGATGACGGGGATACTAACATACCCGCCGGAACGCAAAGCAATGTTACGCCCGATTTTCGTTTCGGGGTTTATTATTACTCGCCAACTGTATATGTTGGCGCATCAGTGTTTAACTTGCTTTCGGGTTTGGGTAACACTATCGATCATTTGCAACAGTATAAGCAGGCCCGTACAGTTTACTTAACCGGCGGAGCAATGGTGCCGTTAAATGAAGGCATGGATATTAAACCATCGTTTTTGATAAAAGAGGACTTTAAAGGCCCCACCAACCTTGATGTAAGCAATTACATAGTATTTAACAAAACCATTTGGGTAGGTGCATCATACCGGACCGGGATAAAGCTGTGGAAAAAAAGTAACCTGCAAAGCGGACTTGATAAAACTGACGCCGTAGCGGCGATGGTACAATTTTATGTAAGCGAAAACTTCAGGATTGGCTATTCATATGATTTTACTACAAGCAGGCTGGCAAGTTCGCAAAGTGGGTCGCATGAATTGTCGTTGAGTATAAGTTTTCCGGGCAAAAGCCCAAGAGTGGTTAGTCCGAGATATTTTTAGGCAGATGAAAAAGTTAATATTGATTGGTTTATTGATGACTTTGCTGGCAAAGATTACTTTGGCGCAGGAACAATTGTCGGTACAACAACGGGCCGATAAACTTTTCGATCAGTATGAATATTTCAAAAGCCTTAAATTTTACCTGAAACTGGTTGGCCACAAGCCCGATATTAAATTGGTTGAGCGTATTGCCACCTGTTACCGCTACATTAACCAATACCAGGATGCCGAAGATTGGTATGCCAAAGCCCTGAATGATCCCAAAGCCGCCAAACTCGATCATTATTTTTATGCCGAAGTATTGTTTCGCAACCAAAAGTTTGACCAGGCCAGGCAACAGTACCAACTGTATTTTACCGATGATGCAGGCGCGTTAGCCCTAAAACTGGCCGATGTGGATTCGGCAATGGTGTGGATGAAGCAACCATCGCAATTTAAGGTTAATAACGTTGGCGGCGTAAACACCCCGTCATCTGATTGGGGGGCGGCCTACGGTGGCCAGACAACCATTATATTCACATCTGACCGCGAAACCGAAGATGGCAAAAAAGATAACCGCACCGGCAACGGCTGGTTTAAACTATACACCTACGATTTAAATACTAAAGAAACAAAACAACTGTTTTTAGATCCCGGTACCAGCAACGAGTTTAAAGATGCTTACCATGTAGGCCCTATGGTGTTAAACAACAAAGGAGATACTGCCTATATTACCCTGACTACCGAAGTTGCTGCTAAAAACTTACCCATAGACCAACGTAGCGGCAAAAATAACACCCGGTTTTATACCCGCCGGCTGCAATTGGTTACCGCCGTAAAAAAAGATGGCGGGTGGGTTATTTCGGGTAGTTTTCCGTATAATAACGTGCAGCAGTATTCTGTAGGTAACGCAGCATTATCAAAAGATGGCAGGCTGATCTATTTCAGTTCGGATATGCAGGGCGGGCAGGGCAAAACAGATATCTGGTATTGCGAAAAACAAAGTGACGGAAGCTGGGGTAAACCGGTAAATTGTGGTAAAACCATCAATTCCAAGGAGGAAGAAAGCTTTCCGTTTGTAGATGAAAACGGTGTGTTATACTATGCTTCCAAAGGGATGCCTGGTATGGGAGGGTACGAAATTTATGTTGCCCATGGCCAAAAAAGTAACTGGGATACCCCAAAAAACCTTAAGTATCCTATAAACTCCACCAGTGACGATTTTAACCTGATAACACGCGATGGCCAAAGCGGCTACCTGTCGTCCAATCGCGATAACGGCCAGGGCAGCGATGATATTTATGCTTTTACCCGCATAAAAGATTCCATTTTTGTAAAACCAATAAGTGGTAGTCCGCAAACAATTATTGCAACCGGAAAACCAGCATCCCCAGATTCATCCAACCCTCTTTCGGGGGCATCCCGTCCCGATTTCAATATTAGGCCTATTTATTATGATCTTGATAAATCATTCATACGACCAGATGCAGCCATAGAACTGGATAGGCTGGCTGGTATTTTAAAGCAATATCCGGCGTTAAAAATAGCATTGGCATCCTATTGCGATTCAAGGGCATCGTATTTATACAACCTTGCGCTATCGCAGCGCAGGGCCAAAGCTGCTGTAACTTACCTGGTAAAAAAAGGCATTGTCCCAACCCGCATGGTAGCCAAAGGCTATAGCAAAAGTAACCCCGTAAATCAATGTGCCGATAAGGTTAAATGTTCAGAAGCTGACCATCAGCTAAACAGGAGAACAGAAATTAAAGTAGTTTCGGGCAGCAATTGATTATGATAACGGCAAAAGTGTGTTAACGACATTGAAGAGATACCTAACCTATTTGAACAGGTCTTGTAATACAACATCATTTTGTACAAGCCCTGTTTTATAGTTATTGTCCTGGGTGCCAAAGGTTGTTACCATTACAATAAACAATGTTTTTGAGGTTTTTGTTTTGCTTTTAAACACCTCGCATTTTTGCACCAGCTCGGCCGCGTAGGCTTTATCTATAGTAAAAGCGGTGGTCGAAAATTTTATTTCACAAATGCTGATGCAAAAATCCTGGCGATCAAATAGAAGATCTATTTGCGCCCCGGGCTGGTTTTTGCCGGGGACATGTCTCCATGCCGATTCTTCTGTATAAACCCCGGCTATGCCCAGCGCGGCTTTAATTTCGTGGGTATGTTTTAGGCATACGCTTTCAAAGGCTGTGCCGCTCCAGCTTCTCCATGAGGGCGAGGCCGATAATTTGATCCAGGTGCCTGGACCTGTAGCGCGGCTATTTTCAATAAATTTAAGATAAAACCGGGAGTACTCGTCAGATAGCTTGTAAATACTGTCCCGGGTATTTTTTTCAAAGGGCAGGTAGGCAGATATAAAGCCCGATTCGGTCAGTTCCTGTAGCAGCAAAGTAGTAGTACCCCCTGTTGATAGGCGACAAGCGGCGATAATTTCCTTACGCGTTAAACCTGCCGGCTTGGCGGCAAGGGCCTTTACAATGGCTATATGTTTATCGGCCTCTGAAAATAGCGATTGATATAGGTTATTAAATTCACCTTGCAACACGCCATCTTTGGTAAAGCAAATACGGTCGATGTTTTGGGCGGCGCTTTGGCCAGGTGCAATTTCTTTGAGGTATTGAGGGATGCCCCCCAACGCCATATATAGCTGCGTAATCTGGTACCGATCTAAATTTACGTTGTTGTTGTTCAGGTAATCACTTGTTTCGGCCAGTGTAAAAGGAAGCAGGCGAATTTTTTTAGTGATCCTGTTATGCAATCCACCTTTGTTATTTACCACTTTTTGTATCATCCATGATGCCGCCGAACCGCAGATGGTTACAATAAGGTTATTTTGCTTTGCCGCCCACGAATTCCAAAAAAATTCAAACGCAGACAAAAAACCCGATTTGGCCGAGCTTAGCCAGGGGAATTCATCCAGGAAAATAACACATTTGTTTTTTTTTAATAGCGGTTCCGCATAGTTTTTAAGCACTAAAAATGCCTCTGTCCAATTAAGCGGAATAGCGATCTGAGCGGATAATTTTAAAAGCGGAGCTATCGTATTTCTGAAATTTGTGAGTTGCTCTTTTAATGGCGCGTTATGCACCCCCGAAAATTCGAAGATCAGTTGCTTTTGAAATGTTTTGCGGATGAGGTATGTTTTACCCACACGTCTGCGGCCGTACATGGCAATTAATTCAGCCTCGTCAGATTTTAAGGTTTGCTCCAACAACTGTTTTTCTATTACCCTGCCGATAATTTCCTTCATATGATTGTGCCTCGTTTAGCTAAAGAGTTATTATCAAGTGATTTATATGGTTGTGGCTGATTATAGTTAACGATAATCGGCCACAACCATACAAATATACATAGTTGTGGCTGATTATGAAAATATTTAATCAGCCACAACTGATTAAATTTATGTATTTATGGCTGATTATGGTAATATATAATCAGCCATAAATGTGTTTTAAAAGTGAGTTATGGCTGGATATGATGCGTTGTGTTCTGTTTAATTATCTGGTATTTAGTATTTTATATTGATTTATTTATAGGGCGATAATTCTTTACTTACGCAACGCCGATCTGTATTGTGGCAGCGGATTTTAATCTGTAAAAAAAAAGAACCATTAAAATGGTATTGGCTCGGTACATGTTTTGGCCATGTCCCTATTATAAGTAAAGCGCTATCTGCTATAGTTCACTTTGTTTTTCATTTTGATATTGCTACCCTTTCAAAATGATAGGTTTTTTAAATGCCCAATTGCATCGGCGCTATCAAATTAATCGGTTTAAAATGGTTTTAGCTGCTTTTAAGCATTGCAGGCGGTTTTTGGCATGTGTATAGTATACAGGCTGTAATTGATAATACATAAAAAAATTAAATCATGACATCATTTTATATCGTACTGGAAGTAATAGCATTTATTGCAGTAATTGTAATACCAGTGGCCGGCCCAAAAGCAAAGAAAAATTTACCTGTTGCAACTACCAGCAACCTGGCGGTTAACAACCAGGGGTTCCTGGAACCAATTCCTGCAAACCAACAAGATCATCATCCGGTGCATTAATTTTAAAAACCATTTTAATTAAAAATAAAAGCCTTTCATTTTGACAGGCTTTTTTTATGCAGGTATGCAGCTTTACTTATTACCATAAAATGTTTATCTCTTTTCTGTTTATGGAATTTATAGGATAATATTGCCGGTGAATACTAAACAAGATTTGTATTCGCCGCTTATGATGAATTGGGAAACTTTACTATCGGCCAAGCGCTGGGGATACGAGGATAAATATATTGCAAGCCAGGTTGATGCCCGGTCGGAGTTTCAGCGGGATTATGATCGTATAATATTTTCGTCGCCCTTCAGGAGGCTGCAAAATAAAACCCAGGTATTCCCTTTGCCGGGGAGTATTTTTGTGCATAACAGGCTTACGCACAGTTTAGAGGTAGCCAGTGTTGGCAAATCATTAGGCCGCATCTTTTATAACAAGCTTAAGGAAGAAGACCCCGGGATTGATACCCGCCTGCCACTGATGAGTGATATCGACACCATCATTTCGGCGGCATGCCTTGCGCATGACCTGGGTAACCCGGCATTCGGCCATTCGGGCGAAGCCGCTATTTCACATTATTTTATTGAGGGTGATGGCGCCGGCTATCAAAAAAGTATACCCGCTGAGCAATGGGCCGATTTGATTAATTTTGAAGGTAATGCCAATGCTTTGCGCATACTTACCCATTCTTATTCGGGCAAGGGGAACGGAAGTTTTGCGCTTACTTATGCAACTATAGCGGCTATTGCCAAATACCCCTGTGCTTCCATTATAGGCGGAAATAAAGCGAATATCCACACTAAAAAATACGGGTTCTTCCAATCGGAACAAGCGGGATTTAAGAAAATAGCCGACGAACTGGGACTAAACAAAGTGCAGGACAATCCGCCAATTTACAAGCGCCATCCGCTGGTTTACCTGGTAGAGGCAGCCGACGATATCTGCTATAATATTATCGACATTGAAGATGCTCATCGCCTCAAGATATTATCTTATGATGAAATTGAAGCCCTGTTGCTGCCCCTGTGCAATGATCCTAAAATGAAGGCGCGGCTGGATGATATTGACGATGATGACGCCAAGGTTGGTTACCTGCGTGCCCGCTCAATAAACACACTGATACAGCAATGCTCCAAACTGTTTTACAATCAGCAACAAACTATCCTTGCCGGAGATTTTAATACATCGCTGATAGATATGATAGATGAACCCTATCGCACTATCATGAAAAACATCGAAACCTTGTCGGTAAAAAAGATATACAATTATTCGTCGGTTGTGCAGATAGAAGTTGCCGGTTATAAAGTTATGGGCGGTATCCTGGAAGAATTTATCCCGGCGTACCTGCAAAACACATCCAAGTACCATAAAAAACTGGTAGAGCTTATCCCTAAGCAGTTTTTAACCAAAAACCAGGACGATTACTCCAAAATTCAAACCGTACTCGATTTTGTTTCGGGGATGACAGATTTGTATGCAGTGGAGTTGTTCAGGAAGATCAAGGGGATTTCGTTCCCTACGTTGAGTTAGAAACCCGAAAATGATATTCTATATTTTAACGTACTAAACCCCAATTTTGATAATAATAAAATCAGATAAATGGCTTATTAAAGCCAATTATTACAATATCAGCGTAATAACAAAATTGATAATAGTCAAAACGGAAAAATACCCGGACAAGATTTATCCTGGTTTGAAATTTCATCAAATTATAATCGTTAGTTAATCGATTTATTTCCAAAGCCAACCGGTTAAATTTTTAGTGTTATAAATACAATTAATTATATTGCCCTATATTTGAAATAATAAATAATATAAACGGGTGAGAAAAAAACTATCGATTGTTGATATCGCAAATGCTTTAAACGTATCTAAAACTACCATATCATTTATTTTAAACGGCCACGCACAGGATAAACGGATAAGTGCCGAAGTAATTGAAAAGGTGATGAAATATGTAGCCGAAGTAGGGTATAAGCCAAGCTCGCTGGCCAAAAGTTTACGTACCGGCAAATCAAATACCATAGGGCTCATGGTAGAAGATATTTCGAACCCTTTTTTTGCCAGTATAGCACGTTTAATTGAAGACCGGGCCTACAAAAACGGATATAAAATTATTTATTGCAGTACCGATAATGATACCAATAAAACGCGCGACCTCATTAGCATGTTTCGCGACAGGCATGTGGATGGTTACATTATGGCCCCACCGGAAGGAATTGAACAAGATATTGAATCGCTTAAAAGTGATGGCATGCCCGTGGTTTTGTTTGACCGGCATTTACCCAAGGTTAAAACAGACTATGTGGAGATAGATAATCTTTTCAGTGCTTATAATGCTACCCGGCATTTGGCCGAACAAGGATTTGTAAATATTGCTTTTGTTACTTTTTTATCGCCCCAAACACAGATGGTTGACCGGGTAAAAGGTTACCATGAGGCCATTAAAAATAGTAAACTTAATGGAATTGTTGAGGAGGTAGTATTTAGCCAGGATGATGAACTGATTATGCAGGCGCTGCGCGATTTTTTAACAAAACACACCAGTGTAGATGCCATACTTTTTGGTAATAACCACATAGCTACCTGCGGCTTAAAGGTAATGAGAGAATTTGGTTTAAAATTGCCTGGCGATATTGCCGTGGCGTCTTTTGATGATCACGATGTTTTTAAACTTCATACACCGCCGGTTACGGCCATAGCCCAACCCGTTGAGGATATTGCCAATAACGTGATTACTGTTTTGTTAGCGAAACTGAATGGTGGCTCATCGGCCGCCAAACCTCAATCGATTATTTTGAAAACCGATTTGAAGATCAGGGATTCGTCGAAAAAAAGCAGTTGATTTTTTTTGCATGAGGCGTTGTACAAGCAACTTCAAAGCGAAGTAAAGCAATAAAATGTACCGTGAATAAACGTGAACAAAGAATATCCGAGCGAAAGAGACAACAACGTGTTTCCCGAATAAAAGGCTGGTGGTTACTGTTACTTTACGGAGTTGGTATTTACGCTTTTTTTAAAAGCTTTAGTTTATATCGCGATACCTTTATTGGATACCAGCTGCCGCTTGGCGGAGGGTTGATATTTGGCCTGGTGGTGTCCTTTATCTTTAACAAAGACTACCGTTACTACTTCGCCCCGGTTATACCGCTGATTGGCATCTTTACTACAATAGTCCTATCGGTCAATAGCTTCTTTGCCGATAAAAAGAATGTGATGCTGAAGGAGATAATTATAGAAAAACATCACCAATACCGGCGCAATAGCCCCTATGCTATCATAAAATTTCGTGACTTTGAACGCAATATATTAGCCTCAACAGATGCCGAAGTAGATAGCGTGTCATATGGAGTGCTCACGGTAAACAAGGGTTTGTTTGGTTATTACGTGATAAGAGATAAAAAGTTGGTAAAAGATTAAGCGGCTATTCTGTCTATATCGCGCGATCTGTGTCCTCACAGATCGCAATTCTTTATGCAATACGTCCGTGTGCGACAAACCGATGGCTTATCGGGAAGATGCCCGTGAGGACACAGTCATCGGAGGAGGAGGTTAACCGTCCCCAAGTTTTGGCTCCTGATTCTTAACTCTTGATTCTTTTTAAGAACGATTCTAAATAACACAAACAACCCTTAATAAACATTTTTAGCTGTAGGTTTTGTATTTTTGCAAAACGATTTTTATTTTATAAACCGCAGATGAAAAAAAGTTCAATTTTTGGTCTTGTTGTTATAGCTATAGCTATAGCGGTTATCATAAGTGTATACGCTAACACAAGCACATATGGTTCTTTTGGCGATGCCGAAAAAACCAGCAGCGAGCTGCATATTGTTGGTCACCTTAATAAAGCAAAAGAGTTATATTTTGATGCCACTAAGGATGCCAACTACTTTTCTTTTTACGCGAAGGACAATAACGGCTCGGAGCGCAAGGTAATATTGAAAGGCCCCAAGCCTGAAGATTTTGAGCGCAGCGAGCAGTTAGTGCTTACCGGTAAAATGGTTGGCAGCGAGTTCCATGCATCAAGTATCCTGATGAAATGCCCGTCCAAATACACGCAGGATAAGTTAGAAACTAAAGAAGTTAAGGCCAAATCGGCCAGCATATAAACCCATTTTAATGGATATTCAATTTAAAGGTGAACACCTTTTACCGGGCCAGATAGGCCAGTTCTTTATCGTCCTTTCGTTCGGTGCCGCGCTTTTATCATTTATCAGTTATTATTTTGCCACTACCGACGATGCCGGCAAGCAAAACAGTCTTTGGCAAAAATTGGGCCGCGCGGGCTTCCTGGTAAACTTAGCTTCTATCATCGGTATAGGCGTATGCCTGTTTACACTCATTTATAAGCATTATTTCGAATATCATTACGCCTGGGCTTATACCTCGCGCTCGTTGCCTATTTACTATATCCTTTCGGCCTTTTGGAACGGACAGGAGGGAGGCTTCTTGCTTTGGTTATTCTGGCAGGCTGTTTTAGGTACCTTCCTTATCTTCCGCTCCAAATCATGGGAGCGCCCGGTGATGACGGTGGTGGCCATGTCGCAGGTGGTACTGGCAGCTATGGTTTTAGGTGTCGAAGTTTTTGGTCAGCGGATAGGCAGTTCGCCGTTTTTGCTGTTAAGGCAATCAATGGAAGCGCCCATCTTCTCCAACCCCAATTACCTGGAGTTTATTAAAGACGGGCAGGGCATGGTGCCATCGCTTCAAAATTACTGGATGATTATTCACCCGCCAACCTTGTTCCTGGGCTTTGCATCAATGGTAGTGCCATTTGCTTACGCTGTAGCGGGGCTTTGGCAAAAAAAATATAAAGAGTGGGTAGCCCCTGCAATTCCTTACGCCCTATTTGCCTGTATGATATTGGGCACCGGTGTGGTTATGGGATCTTTCTGGGCGTATGAATCGCTTAACTTTGGCGGCTTCTGGGCCTGGGATCCGGTTGAGAATGCTTCTATCTTCCCCTGGATTGTACTTGTAGCAGGCCTGCACGTATTAATCGTCTTTAAAAACACCGGCCATTCGTATTTTACAGCAACTTTTTTGGTGCTGTTAAGCAATGTGCTTACCTGGTACTCATCATTTCTGAACAGGAGCGGTATTTTGGGCGATACATCAGTACACTCCTTTACCGACCTGGGGATGTTTTGGCAATTGGTAATCAGTATTTTTATATTCCTGGGGATAACTATATGGTTACTGGTATCCCGCTGGAAAGAGCTGCCTATCACCAAAAAGGATGAAGATACTTACAGCCGCGAATTTTGGATGTTTGTAGGCGCCGTATTCATGGGCCTGTCGTGCTTCCATCTGCTGGTGGTTACTTCGGTGCCGGTTTGGAATGCCATTTTCCATACCAAAATGGCGCCGCCATCTGATATTATTAAGCATTACAACGTTATCCAGTCGTCGTTTGTATTTGTTATCGTTTTAGTAACCGGCTTCAGCCAGTTTTTAAAATACAAAAAAACAGATGTTACCAAATTCTTTGTAATAACAGGTTCATACCTGCTTATCGCCGCCGCGCTCACAGCGCTGATTGCTTATACATCGGGTGTGTACAAACTCAATTTTGTATTTGTGCTGGCTATGTGGGGTTCGGTTTATTCGGTATTGGTTAATGGCAAAGTTTTGGCCGATGCTTTCAAAGGCAAGTTTAAACTGGCCGGCTCGGCAGTGGCGCATATTGGTTTTGGTTTGCTGATGATAGGCGCGCTTATTTCGGCCGGTACCAGCAAAGTAATATCTATAAACAACACCGGCGAGGCTTATAACGCCGAATTTGCTAAAGAAGAAAACCCGCGCGAAAACGTAACGGTTTACCGCAACCAGCCAACAAAACTGGGCGATTATACCGTTACCTACATCGGCGACTCGATATCATCTCCAAACCACTGGTTTAAAATCAACTACAAAAAGATGGATGCCGGCGGTAAAATTACCGAGGAGTTTACATTGAAACCTAAGGTACAGGTAAGTAAAGGTACCATGTCGGCTTCGCCGGATACGCGCCATTACCTGTTTAGCGATATCTATACACACATTACCCTAACGAACGCTATTACGCCTACCGAAGCAGGTACCGAAAGTGCTGAGGCTGCCCACGATGCCGATAACGACGATAAAAATTACGATGCACCTGTGAGCCACGAAGTAAAAACCGGCGACACCATCAGGTACCGCGATGGATATATTGTATTAACTGGTTTAAACAAGGAGGCTAAAGTTCAAAACATCCCGCTTAGCGATAGTGATGTAGCTATTGGCGCGCACCTTGAAATTGTATCCAACGGTAATAAATACAGCGCTACCCCGGTTTACATGATCAAGAATGGCAACGTATTTGATTTTGCCCGCAAGGTTGATGATGCCGGTTTAAAACTGCGTTTCAGCAAGGTAATACCCGAGCATAAAACGGTAGAGATTGTTGTTTATCAGCAGCCCGAAAGCAAGAAGAAATTCGTGGTAATGAAGGCCATTCAGTTCCCTTTTATCAATTTCTTTTGGGCGGGTACTATCATTATGGTGATTGGTTTCTTTATGTCGATATTGCGCCGTAAAAGCGAATTAAAAACGGTTTAAACCCGGCCGGCTGTGGTAATAACACAACAGGACAATATTTTAAACGATGGATTTGCCATTGTAAATGATATTTACACCCAGGCCGAGGTTAACAGCATTATAACTGCGATTGAAGCGGCCGACCAATCAAACCCCGCCTATCGTAAAACTGACGATTTGTTTGCCATCAGGCAATTTTTAAAGGAACTGCCGCAGGTGGTTCCTTTAATTTTTAACCCAAAGCTAAAGGAACTCATCCGGGAGCTATTCGGTGAAGGATACTTTGTTACTAAATCCATTTACTTTGATAAACCCGAACTAAGCAACTGGTTTGTAGCCTGGCACCAGGATTTAACCATTGTGGTTGATAAGAGGACCGATACTCCCGGCTACGGCCCCTGGACGGTAAAACAAAACCAGTTTGGCGTACAGCCGCCCTTAACTATCCTGCAAAATAACTTCACCATCCGCATTCATCTCGACGATACCAACGGCGAAAACGGTGCGCTAAAGGTTATGCCCGCATCGCATCAAAAAGGCGTGTATCGCCCCGAAACCATTAACTGGGAGCTGGAAACTGAAACTACCTGCAATGTAAACGCCGGCAGTGTAATGATTATGCGACCCTTGCTGCTCCATGCGTCAAACCGTACTACCAATAATAAAAGAAGACGAGTAGTACATATCGAGTTTAGCCGCGCTGAACTGGATGGTGGATTGAACTGGGCGGAGCGGCTTTCAGTTTAAAGGATTGATCGTCGTTCCACGTCATGCCTTTTTTAATGCCAAATCTGATGTTCAAGCTTTTAAAGTATCTTCTTAGGAGTTCATATTTTTGAGTACACTCGGCACCTACATCTAATTTGTCCGACTTTGAGGAATAGTGTTGGCAGGCAAAGCAAATTTCAAGGTAATCATAAATTTCACCCTTTTTATTAATAAATACAAACGCGTTGCGTGGTTCATAACACGATGCCCCTCCGGTTATGTTATTGCCGGTGTGCTTGAAGTTTGTATTGAAAATGATGTTAGTTAGTTCGCTGATTTGTGGTTTGCTCAGGGTTTTGCATTCCAATATAGTTGACAGGTCAAGCGTATCCGCCCTGATTTTAAAGCCACCACGCAGCAATATATTTTTTGGCGACATGAAGCCAGGTGCTAAACTGTCATTTTTTTTGGGCGATGGTACCTCTAATGAATGATAAGAAATAGCTAATATCTTGGCCGCTTTTGAAAAGGGATATTTTTGCAATCGTTTTTGTACGCTATATCGGTTTGTGAATGTGCAGTCGCTATACCAGGGTTTAAACATCCGCCTGGCTTCTTCGGGCGATTTTGGCGGTAATGGATACGCCGGTTTTTTTAATGAGGTTGCGCTATGTTTGGTGGTATCGATGCCCAACATGTTGTTAGCCGCGGAACAGTGTAAGGTAGTAAGGATCGACAGCAGCACTATCAACTTCAATTTCATGACGATTAGGTTTTGTTGCGATTAATCTAATGGTACTTTGTTATCCGCTCCATATCTTACTCCTGCTTTAATAAAAAACCGGGCAAGCATATCGAATTTTTGAGCGCAGTTTGCCCCTATACTTAAATTCTTTGAAGTGGATTCATAATTGTTACAGTGGAAACAAATGTCAAGATGGTCAAATATTTTCCCGTTTTTATCAAAAAATAAAATCGAATTTCTTGGCTCAAAACACGCTGCAAAACCTGTAACTGTGTAGTTTTTCATACCGGAAAAGTCATAGTTGAAAACGATATTGGTAAGTTCTTCAACCTGTTTACGGTTTAAAACTTTTGTTTCTATCAGTGTCGAGTAATCCAATTTTTTATTCTTGATAACTAAGCCTAAGTAATGCTTGTCCTGCTTGTGAGCTGTTGGTATAGGAGCAGTGAAAGGCGAATCGATTTTAATATCCTGATTTGGTTGTCCGCCACCGTAATATGATACCAACATGATTTTAATTGCCGCCGAGTACGGGTATTTCTTTAGCCGATTAGCTACAATATACTGGTTGGTAAAAATGCAATTATCAAAGCCCGGCCGATAACCTTTAATCGTTTCCCTGGTTATCGTTATGCGTTTTTTAGCCATTCTTCTTGCTTGTGCAATAGTATAGCTGGTATCTTTTTTTAAAGGAGGAGTGTTTGCATAACAACTAAAACTCAGCAATACAAAAATGCACAGTAGTAATTTAGGTTTCATTGGCTCAAGTTAGTTAAAAGCGGAAACTTAAAAAAACGCTATTGAACGCCCGTTATGATTCGCTCGGCACCACTGAGTTTGTCGCCCTGCTTTCAGTTGCAATGTAATAAGGTATCCATCAAATTATTTACCAGCTCCCACATAATGATCATTTGAACCGGAAGGGTTGGTGCCATATTTTACACCAACACTTTTAAAGAACTGCCTTAACATGTCAAACTTCTGGGTACAGTATTCGCCTACATCTAATTTGTTATATTTCGATTCATATTGTTTGCATTCAAAGCATATCTCCAGGTAATCAATTACGCTACCCTTTTTATTTAAAAAAATAATTCCGTTTCTTGGCTCAAAACAGTTATGGCCGATGCTAACGGCATTTGGTAAAACCTTTTTGTAATCGGTATTGTAAATGATGTTTGTAAGCTTATAAATATCAGCAATACTTAACGTTTTAACTTCTATCAGGGTAGAATAATCTAATTTGTTGTTGCTGATAACTAATCCTTTTTGCCATTGAAGTTCTTGATACGACAAAGGCTTGGCTTTTGGAGTATCAGTTTTCAATGGTTCATTGGGCTGGTCTCCCCCGTCAAACGATACAGCCAGAATCCTGGCGGCATTTGTGTAAGGGTACATTTTTAACCTTTGCTTCGCTGAATATTTATTGGTGAAAACACAGTCGTCAAATTGTTTTTTGTACCCCTTTACAGACCGCCGGACAACGACAGCAGGAGGCTCAACTATTAATGGCGCTTTTTTTACCGGCTTAGCCTGATGTCTCCTGAGTGTATCGGTATTGAGGATGCTTCCAAACAGTCGGAGGTTGGTAATCAACAATAAGCAAAGCAATAATTTAAGTTTCATTGATGAAAGTTATCAATAAAACGATTAAGCATCCTTTAAAAACGTAAATATTTAGCGTTCACTAAGGCCGTTGGTTTAAGGCAATCCACTATTCCCTCAAAAATTGATACGATTTAACTAACTATTGATACGTTGATATTCAATAGTTTCCCTGTAAATAAAGTTATTTGCTTGCTTATTAAGCAAACCATCAAGCGCGCTTATAAACACCAATTTATAAACAATAACTATTGCTTAACATCTTATTGAGTTAACCCGAATTTGTTCTACAATACGGATACCGGTCGTTTTCGCTTCTTTATAAAATGAGGGCGGGATGGTTTGGTGTGCCGGTAAAACGACGGTTTGGGTGCCTGACGTTATGATGCGAAGCTGTATTGCATGAATGCTAACCAATAACCTATAATATGAAAAACAAGTTTCTGATCCTATCGGCCATCGCGTCGATGTTATTATTTAACAGTTGCCAAAAAACAAAAGCCAACTTAAAAAGAGCAGCGGCTGCCGATTCAAGTCAATCGTCGAAATCCAAAACCAACAGTTTGTCGGCCATTTTTACCAATGCGCTGCCCTCTATTGATAATGGCAGCTATTATGATCCATGGGTGATACGCATTGGCAGCTATTACTATTACTGCGGATCGGACGGCGGCCGGCTTTGGATAGCCAAATCATCGGCACTGCAAAGCATTCTGCAGCAAACCAAAACGTATATTTTTACACCACCGGCGGGTACCAGCTATTCGAGCGATTTATGGGCACCCGAGCTGCATTTCCTGGGTGGGCGCTGGTATGTATACTTTGCCGCCGATGATGGTAATAACAACAACCACCGCATGCATGTGCTTGAGGGGGGCGCCGATGCCAATGATCCCCTGAACGGTGGGTACAACTACAAAGCCAAACTGGCTGCCACTACCGATAATTGGGCAATTGACGGCTCTCCGTTTGTGTATAACGGGGTAACTTATTTTATATGGTCGGGCTGGGAGGGTACCACCAATGTGTCGCAATACCTGTATATAGCTACCATGAGCAATCCTTATACCATCAACAGCCAAAGGGTCGAGATCTCGCGGCCCGATTATGCCTGGGAAAAGGTGGGCACGCCAACCGTGAACGAAGGCCCCGAAACACTGGTAAGCGGCACAACGGTAAGCGTTATCTATTCGGCAAGCGGCAGCTGGACTAACGATTATTGCCTTGGCCGCCTTACCTGTACCAACGGCAACTTAATGTCAAAAGCATCGTGGACAAAGCAGTCAACCCCGGCATTTGCCAAATTTGGTAATGTATTTGGTCCGGGGCACGCGTCGTTTGTAAAATCGCCCGATAATATCCAGTGGTGGATTGTATACCATGCCGCCAATGCTGATGGCTCGGGCTGGGACAGAAGGATCATGACCCAGCAATTTGCCTGGGATGGCGACGTGCCCTTTTTGGGGTACCCTATTGAAAAAGGTATCCCAATTCCTGCGCCCGCTATTGGTACCAGCTATAGCATGCCCATAGCCAATGGCACCTATCGCATTAAATCAAAAGTTACCGGGCAATGCCTGGATGTGCCGGGCGGTTCAACTACACCAGGTACACAATTACAGGAGTGGACAGATAACGGCAACATAGCGCAAAAATGGGTATTTACCAGTTTGGGTAATGGTTATTATAAAATCAAATCGGCTGCAAGTAATTTGTGTTTGGATGATGCTGGCAACTCGTTAAGCGCCGGTAATATTTTGATAGAATGGAACGATGTGGGCGGCAATGCGCAGGAATGGCGGGTTCAGGATATGGGCAGCGGCTATTTCAAGATCATCAGCCGCCGCAGCTTACTGGCGTTAAACGTGCCCAATAGCAATACCACCCCCGGCACCAAGCTGGAGCAATGGTACGAAAACCAGTACGATGCCGAGTTGTGGAGCCTAGTGCCTTAACGGTTATACTTCAATCATATGATATTAAAAGACCGGTTTTCGATATTGAAGCCGGTCTTTTAATGTTAAACTCACTCTATCGCGGGCTTTGCAACGCCAAACCAATTAACAATCACTATCCCTGTTTTAAAAACGAAACAATTTTTGGGTTTACCAAATCGGGTTTTTCTAAAAAAGGCAAATGCGCGGCATCGGTAACCGGGAAAAAGCTCACTTTCAAAATGTTGCGTATGGTGTCGCTGTAGCCGAAAGGTACGGTTTTATCGTCTTTGCCCCATATAAGTAAAACCGGTTTATTGGCGCCATTAAGGCAAACGTAACTTTGGCGGCCTTGGTTTTCATAATCATAAAGCGTTGAAATCAGCGCATTCCGGAAACCTTTGTACTGCATTTGCGGCAGGTATAATTTTTTCCACCCGGGGTGCTGTTTAGGATATTTAAAATCGGTAACCTGCCCGGCCGCCCGCTCGTCGGAGTTTACAGCTTCGTTATACATGGCTAAATATTTAGGCGCTTTTGGCCTCTGCTGTTCGTATACCGGGTCAATAAGTATAACTTTGTTCACTATATCAGGATGCTGGCAGGTAAAGTCGGTTACAATTTTGCCGCCGAATGATACGCCTGCAAGGTTTACTTTGCCGGCCTGTAACTTTAGCTGGCTTATCAGTTCCAGCAGTTGATTGGTATATAGTTCTTTATTATAAGTAACGTCGGGCCTGTCAGAATAGCCCCGGCCATAGGTATCATATCGTAATACTTTATAGCCTTTATTAATAAGATATTCATAAGTTCCGTCCCATATATAATATGGTACGCTAAAGCCGTGTACAAGCACAATAACTTCGCCATTTTCGGGACCTTTTAATTCATAATGGGTAACGCCCTGGCTTAATTTGATAAAACTGCCGGCAATGTTTTTACGGTCGGCATCGGTTAATATTTTTTTCTCTTTATTATTATATTTATAAAAACCATATAGTATTAAAGTAGCCGCACCGACCAAGAATATTATAATTATTATGCTTGCTTTGAGTATTTTCATGAGGTATTAGGATGATGATTACTAAAATACACAAATATTTAATCGGTAGTTAACCGATTTTTACATTAAATGTAAAATTTATATGCGCTTAACATTTATCGGATCGGGCAACGTAGCAACCCACATGGCTGCGGCATTTAAAAATGCCGGGCATCGTATAGTGCAGGTTTACAGTCCTAACATGCACAATGCGGCCCTGTTGGCTTACCATGTTGGGGCTGCAGCCATAAACCAGCTTACTGAGATCAGTTCCGAAACTGATATTTTTATTATTTCGATAAAGGATGATGCTATTGCCCAAATTGCCGAAGCATTGGCCGTACATCAAAAATTAATTGTACATACATCAGGCTCAACCAGCCTTGATGTTTTATTAAAATACACTAATAAGGCAGGTGTGCTTTATCCCCTGCAAACATTTAGCAAAATCCGCGAAGTTAATTTTTTAACTGTGCCCTTGTGTATTGAAGCCGCAAATGATAGCATATATGCTGATATTAAGGAACTTGCAGCCACCGTTAGCAATAGCATTTATAGCATTAACTCGGCCGGACGCAAAATATTGCACCTGGCAGCAGTATTTGCCTGTAATTTTCCTAATTATTTATACGGTGTGGCCCAACAACTGCTTGCAGGCCATGAAATGGACTTTAATTTGCTGAGACCCTTGATATTAGAAACAGCCCAAAAGGTACAACAGCAACTCCCGGCACCTGTACAAACCGGCCCCGCGGTACGTAACGATCAAACCACCATGGCCGCCCACCTTCAAATGCTTGAGGGGCAGCCGCATTTGCAGGCAATGTATACATTATTAAGTCAGGGTATTATCAAAAACAACAATGGTGGGCATGAGGATAAGTAATTTTGTTACTTTTGCCTAAATGAACATTTTTAAAGTAAAGATAAACTTCGAGGAGAAGGGGCACGAAACGGTTGAGCTGCCAATAGCCGAGGGAGAATCTGTTTTGGACGTATGCCTGGAGAACGGCATTGAACTACAGCACAATTGCGGCGGCGTTTGCGGATGCAGCACCTGCCATGTTTACGTAAACAAAGGGATGGATAACATCCAGGAAATATCAGATAAAGAAGAAGATTTTATCGACAGGGCTGTAAACCCGCGTATAACATCGCGCCTGGGCTGTCAGTGTGTGATCATTGATGGTGATATAGAAGTTACCATACCGGATCAATCGGCATTTATGGGGCATTGATGACCTTTAAAGTTTGTGAGGCTTTACGTGGCACGTTTTACGTTGTACGTGAAGAAGCCATGCAGATAATTATTAAACCAAATAAAAAACGTATCACGTAAAATGTATTACGTACAACCTATAAAAGATGAGCGATAATAAATTTGCCTTACCCATTCACTGGAACGATTACGAAGATATTGCCATGGAGCTTTACGAAAAGTTTGGCGATGATTTTGGCGAATCGAAAATATACCGCATCCGCTTTACCGAACTGTTAGAATGGGTTTTAAGCCTGCCTAACTTTGCCGGT